>CAYYIY010000004.1:0-25356 GCA_964472075.1 uncultured bacterium
TGGGCAGAACAAAATTGCGTACACAAGGGTTGTGTGGTATGATCGACCGTCAATTCCGTCGGGAGGAGGATCCGTTGTGAACAGAAGGCCCTTACTTTTCGCCATGATCGTAAGTTTGATTATCTCGTACTTCATGTACAAGAATCTCATGGAGAAGCAGAAAGTCGACCCGAACAAAATGCCGCCTCTGGAGTCTCTGATTCCAAAGATTCCAACGAAACCGGTCGTGGTCGCGAAGATCCGCATTCCCGCCAAGACCCGACTCGAAGATCCTTACATTCGTGAGGCATTGGAAGTAAAACAAATGAATGCCTCCGACGTGCCCGTCGGAGCTTTCGACAACATCGCTTCAGTCACCGACCGGTACACCGCAATCACGGTACTCCCGAATGATGTGATCACCACCGAACGCCTGCTCGATAAGAAAGTCGTGCCGAATCTGTCTTTCGCCATCCCTGAAGGCAAGCGTGCATACACGGTCATGGTTGACAAAGTGCGCGGCGTCGCCGGGTTCATTCAACAGGGTGATATTGTCGACATCGTCGGATTTTTCAAGCAAGGCGGCGAAACCGAACCCGTCAGCCGCATCGTACTGCAGGACCTGCCGGTTCTCGCAGTTGGACAGACCTATGAATTTGATTCTGCCGTCGCAACTACTGCTCCGACGATTAACGCCGCCAAATTTGATTTGGTGACGCTGGCCGTCGACCCCACCCACATCGAATACCTCTCCCTCCTGGTCAACAACAACATTCCGTTCCAGCTCGTGCTGAAGAACCCGAACGAGAAGGGCAAAGTCGCCGAAACCAAGGGTGCCACACAGCGCATCGTCATGACCGCCGTCGGCATCATGCCGCATCAGCTGCAGGCCGCCCCTCCCGCAGAACCCAAGCCTGAAGTCTCTCCTCAACCGGAACCGGTCGCAACCGTCGCTCCGCCGAAACCGCCCGAAGTCTTCGTATTGCCGTCTGAACCAAAGGCTGAACCGGAAAAGATCGAAATTTCGTATGGTGTGAACAAGCAGGAACGCTACAAAGAAGGTCTCGATGTCGTAAAGACCGCTGATAGAGGCGCGGCCCCTACTCCGGCGCCTAGTACAGAACCTCCCGCTGCCGAATCTTCGGAAGCCGGCGAATAACAGGAGAGACGACATGAAAAAGAGAACGAATACCACCATGAGTCGCAACATCCCCCTGCTGATTGCCGTATTCCTGGTTTTCAGCCTCACTTCGGGGTTTGCCGCCGAAAGCAAGTATCAGGACCTCAAAGGCGATCGTCTGCTGGTTCCGCTGGGCAAGTTCCTGCAGCATCGTGCTGACGGTTCAATCAAAAAGATCTTTGCCGCTGTCGAAGGCGTGATCGAGGTCCTCTCGGTTACCGAAGACAACACGGTCATTCTGACAGCGAAGGGCGACAAGCCCGCTTCGACCCAATTGTGCATCTGGTATTCCGACGGTCGCCGTGTCTGGCATGAAGTCGAAACCTACGACCAGAAGACACTCGTCAGGGAAATCCTTGAAACCCGTCTCGGAGAAAAGGAACTTGAGGTCGTCGTTCTTCCCGATGCTGTCTACCTGAAGGGCACCGTCAGTTCCCCCGAGAAGGTGCTTGAAGCACAGAAGATCGTCGAAGAGCAGATTGGTCAGTCCGCTTTTGCCGGGCAGGATAAAACCAAAGTTTATAACTTGCTGAAGGTTGCAGGAGTAGCCGCCGGCCCGGAACAAAAAATCTCTGAAGCGATCAAGATTCCGACCGTCAAGGTGACATGCATTCGACCCTTGTCTGAAAGTATGGCTATTGCCGCTCAGCCCGTCGATCCGGCAACCGGGTTGCCCGTGAATCCGAACGCAAATGTCGCCACTGCTCCTTCCAAGCTGCGCGTCATTCTTGAAGGAACCGTGAAGACGCAGGCCGACTACCAGCATATGGTTGAGGTGGTGCGCAGCTTCGTCGAGAATGAAGACAGCATCAGCAATTTGGTGGTCATCGAGGATCCGATCCAGGTTACCTTCCAGGCGTATGTGCTGCAGGTGAACCGCAACAACCTCAAGGATCTCGGCATCGACTGGGGCGGCGCTCAATCGCTCGCCGACGGTCTGACGCAGGGAACACTTCGGTTCGTCGAGAACATCAGCAATGCCTATCGCGGCGATCAGCAGGCAAACGGCGCTCCGGTTGAACGAAGCTGGAACCCATTCGCCATGAACAACGTGAATCGATTCGACATCATCGCGGCTCAGGTAAAAGCCTGGGAAACGAAGAGCAAAGTCAAGGTATTGTCGAATCCGAAATTGACCGTCTATGCGAACGCTACGGCCAACAAGCTTGGAAAAGCAGGCTGGTTCGATGAAAAGAAGGATATCGATGATGAAACCCAGCTCGCGAAAGATTCCGGACTGGCTTTTGTGAACGTCGGCCAGGATGTCTTCTACATCAGTTCCCGTGACACAGCGGGCAACGTTTCGTGGGCCAAGGCGGAAGCCGCACTGAAGCTCACCATTCGCGACCTGTTCGTGCACGATAACGATCTCAAGTTCACCGTGTTTGCCAAGCAGGACGAACCCAGCTTCTCCCGCGGAACAGAAGCTCCGCCGGACATTCTCAAGCGCAGTGTGATGACGACCGTGAAAATCTCCAACGGCGAAACCGTCGTGCTCGGCGGTCTGATCCAGAACTCCAAGTCCGTTTCCGAACGTGGTCTGCCGGTGCTCTCGAAGCTGCCGTACGTCGGACGGCTGTTTCGCAACAAGTCGACCCAGACTCAGGAAAACGAGCTGGTCATTCTGCTGACCCCCGAGATCAAGGGCCGCGAAGCCAACTTCGACCGCACCAAGAAGTACGAGGTCGTTCCGGTTCCTCGACGCTCTGAACGCCTGGAACAGCTGCATCAAATGTTTCAGCAGATCAAGGGTTCGCACTTTCCCCCCGAAGCCGGAAAGTAAGCGGATTCGACTGTTACTTCAACAGGGAGGAGCGCCTTCTTCAACGTGGCCAACCCACGCATCAGGGTTCTGATCGCCGACGACATGGTCGAGTTGCGTTCGAACGTCCGCCGGATGCTGTCTTCGCAGGAAGGCATCATGGTGGTGGGCGAGTCGGGTGACGGCGAGGAAACGTTGAAAGCGTGCAAGGAATCACAGCCGCACGTCGTGCTGATGGACATCAACATGCCCAAGCTCGACGGGTTGAAGGTAACCGAGACCCTGTCCAAGGAACATCCGGAGATTCAGGTCGTGATCATGTCGATTCAGAGCGAACAGGAGTACTTTCGCCGGGCCATGAAGGCCGGAGCGAAAGACTTCCTGACCAAGCCGTTCAGTACCAGCGATCTGGTCGACGCGATCACGAACGTCTACAACAAATGGATCAAGGACCGGCCCGATTACCAGAAAGCGGAAGTGATCCGCTCGAAGGTGATCACGCTGTTCGCGACCAAGGGGGGCGTGGGCCGCACCACCCTGGCGGTCAATCTGGCCACCTCTTTGAGTCAGAAGGGCAAACGCACGCTGCTGATCGACGGCTCGCTGCAGTTCGGTGACGTGGGCATCGCTCTCAACATGAACTCGTCAAAGAACTTCTACAACGCCCTCGACAAAAGCGGCGCCGTGAATCTCGAGGATCTTGAAAAGAATATACAGCACCACGATGCAACGGGGCTTGATGTTCTATTGGCCCCTTCGGACCCAGCTTTTGCCGAGGCGATCAAAGGAACGCATATCAAGCAGGCGCTCGAGATGCTTTCGGGAACGTACAAGTACATTCTCGTCGATACCCCGCCTCACATCGGCGAAGTCGAGCTGGCGCTCTTCGATCGAACCGACCTTCTGCTGCTGGTGGCGACGCTCGAGATCAGCTCGCTCAAGAATACAAAGCTGTGCCTGAAGACGCTTTCGGATATCAAGTATGAGACAGCGAAGATCAAACTGCTGTTGAACAAAGACATTCCGAATGTCGGCATCAGTGCCAAGGAAATCGAAGAGAAACTCGCCATTCCGATGTTCGGCGTCGTGCCCATGGATTCGGAAACCGTGCAGTTGTCGCTTAACCAGGGCGAGCCTTTCGTGGTAAAATCTCTCGACAGTCGACTGACGACAGCCGTGTTTCAGATCACCGAAAAAATGCTGGAACACTTCGACGACAAGCCGACTGCCGCTCCGAAGAAGGTCAGCGCGTTCTTCAAGATTAAAGAACTGATCATGGGATCATGAACTGGAGGTAAACAATCATGGGTGGTTTGCTGGCACGTCTGAACGAGGAGAAGAAAGCCGAGAATAAATCCGGCATCATGGATTCGGCCCTGACCCGCGAAATTACCGGGTTCGAGCGGCTGAAAGACCGCGTACACACGAAGCTGATCGATGACATGCCTCAGGCCATCATGGCCGAGCAGAATCAGGAAAAGAAGCGGTCCATGCTGCGTGACCGCGTCATTCAGGTCATCAATGAAGAAAGCCCGAAGCTGAACGTCATTCTCTCGCCCCGCGAGGTCGAGTCGCTGACCCAGATTCTGCTCGATGACATGGTCGGGTTCGGCCCGATTCAGAAGCTGCTCGACGAAGAAGACATCTCGGAAATCATGGTCAACGGCCCTTATCAGATTTACTACGAAAAGAAAGGCAAGCTGACCCTTTCCGACATCAAGTTTAAAGACAACGATCACGTCATGCGCATCATCGAGCGCATCGTCGCCCCGATCGGCCGCCGCATTGACGAGTCGGTTCCGTACGTCGATGCCCGTCTGCCGGACGGCTCGCGCGTCAACGCGATCATTCCGCCGCTGGCGCTGAACGGCCCGACGATCACGATCCGCAAATTCAAGAAAGAGAAACTCGGTATCGCCGATCTGGTGCGGTTCGGCACGCTGACCGACGAGATGGCGAAGTTCCTCGAGGCCTGCATCAAGGTGCGTCTGAACATCGTCGTATCCGGTGGTACCGGTTCCGGTAAAACGACAACGCTGAACATCCTCAGCTCGTTCATTCCGGAAGACGAACGCATCATTACTTGCGAAGACGCCGCTGAATTGCAGCTGCGCCAGCCTCACGTGGTGCGCCTTGAAACCCGCCCGGCCAACATCGAAGGCAAGGGTGCCGTGCCGATGCGCGAGCTGATCAAGAACACGCTGCGCATGCGCCCCGAGCGCGTTATCGTCGGCGAATGCCGCGGCGGCGAGGCTCTCGACATGCTTCAGGCCATGAATACCGGTCACGACGGGTCTCTGACCACGGGTCACGCCAACACCCCGCGCGACATGCTCGCCCGTCTCGAAACGATGGTGCTGATGGCCGGCATGGATCTCCCGGTACGCGCTATTCGCGAGCAGATTGCCTCAGCTGTTCACCTGATCGTGCAACAGTCTCGCTTGAAGGACGGCTCGCGCAAGATCACCTATCTGACGGAAATTCAGGGAATGGAAGGCGACAAGATCGTCATGCAGGATATCTTCAAATTCGAGCAGACGGGCGTCGACGAGAAGGGCAAGATTCTCGGTCGGCTCAGGCCGACCGGCATTCGTCCGAAATTTGCCTCAAAGTTCGAGGAGTTCGGCATCCACCTGCCGGCGAACATTTTCACCGACACCTCGAAGGGATGGTAATCCATGTCGATTGAACTGGCATTCGTGATCGTCGTCGGTGTCACCGCGATGATCTTCGTGCTGTTCCTGTTCTCAATCTTCGGGAAACCGCCGGCCGAAGATGTGCGTAACCGCATGGAACAGTATCTGGTCGAGGCGGAGATGGCAGCCAAGCAATATATTCCGCCCGACGAGGAAATGGAACGCAGTCGCGATGAACCTTCGGCGGACGAGGGTGCCGACGCCTGGGTCATGGAGCAGCGCGGCGACACCAGCGGTGTCAAGAAGGTGCTCGGCAACGTCGGTTCGATTCTGACGCCCAAGAGCATGGCGGCAAAGATTGCTCTGAATCTGGCCCGTGCCGACATTCCACTGAAAGCCAACGAATTTGTGGCTATTCAGTTTTTGACCGTCATGCTTCCATTGTTGTTCGGCTTCAGTGTGATGAAAAACCTTCTCCTGGGCATCGTCTTTGGAGTCTGCGGTTATTTTGTTCCTTTGATCTGGCTGTCCATCAAGAAGGCTCAACGCATGTCCGCATTCAGGGAACAGATTCTGGATACGCTGGTCATGATGGCGAACGGCTTGAAAGCCGGCTATTCGTTCCTGCAGGCCATGGAAATGGTCGCCCGCGAATCACACGCGCCGATGTCGACCGAACTGCGTCGGGTGCTCAAAGAGAACAGCCTGGGCATGAACCTGGAAGACTGTCTGCGCGCCCTTAACCAGCGCGTCGAAAGCGAAGACTGGGATCTCGTGACCACGGTCGTGCTGATTCAGCGTCAGGTAGGCGGCAATCTTGCTGAAATCATGGACAAGATCGGATATACGATTCGTCAGCGCATGCGCATCAAGGGCGACATTCAGACCAAAACGGCACAAGCGAAGATTTCGGGTCTGCTGGTCGGCTGTCTGCCGTTCGGTATTGCATTCATGATCTATCTGATCAACCCAAACTTCATGATGCGTCTGTTCACCTTCAAATACGGCTGGTTCCGCGGATGGTTCGTCGTCATCGCCGGTTTCGTGTGGGAAGCCATCGGGCTTTACATCATCATGAAGATCGTCGACATCGAGGTCTGAGAGGTACGAAATGGATTTTCTTCCTTACGCACTAGGTATCATCGGCGTCTTTTTCGCCATCATCTATCTGTTTCCCTCGGGCAGCGCCAGTGGTGATATTCAAGCCCGTCTCGCACAACTCGACGGCACCACACCGTCGGTTGAACCCGGCGTGGTTCCCGATGACGAGCTGAAGAAACCGTTCATCGACCGCGTCATCCGTCCCTTCCTGGCCAACCTGGCGGGCAAACGCGACCCGAAGGAAATGAAGAAGGCGCAGACCTCGACGCTGCGCAAGATGCTGGCTCAGGCCGGGTATCCGGGCGGTCTCACCGTCGGCGAGTTTGTCGTCGTGCAGAACCTGTTCCGGGTCATCGCTCCAGCAATGCTGATCGCGCTTGGCGTTGTCGCCAAGGCAAAACCGAACACCCTGGTTATGTTCGGTGCAATCGGCATCATGCTCGGCATTCTTTTGCCTCGCATGTATCTGCAGAAGCAGATCGCGACCCGCCTGCACGGGATTACGCGGCAACTGCCCGACGTTCTCGACCTGCTGACCGTCGCGGTCGAGGCCGGTCTCGGTTTCGACGCCGCCTGCGATAAGGTGGTCGAGAAGATGCGCGGCCCGATTCCTGATGAATTCAGCCTGACCTTGAGGCAGATTCGTATGGGTCAGACGCGACGCGAAGCGTTCAAGGATATGGGCGACCGCGTCAACCACCCCGACCTGTCGGCGTTCGTGTCGGCGCTGGTGCAAGCCGACCAACTGGGTGTCTCGATCGGTCAGATTCTGCGCATTCAGTCTGAGCAGTTGCGCGAGAAGCGCCGCCAGCGCGCTGAAGAAGAGGCCGCCAAGGCCCCGGTCAAGATGATGATTCCGCTGGTTTTCTTCATCTTCCCGAACGTCGGTATCGTGATCGGGTGCCCGGCCATGTTTCAGATCATCGAAGAGATGAGCAAGACGGGAATGACGGGCAACTGACATGATCGTACAAGCTGGAGGAAACGGTGACACTCATCTGCAGGCGTCAGAGCGACGGAAAAGTTCTGGCCGAACGGCTGCGGGTTGCCGATACCTTCTGGAGTCGGTTTCGCGGATTGATGCTGGCGCCGTCACTGCCTCTCGGCGAGGGGCTGCTGATCGAGCCCTGCACCTCGATCCACATGATGTTCATGCGGTTTGCCATCGACGCAGTGTTTCTGGATGCCGGGAATCGGGTGGTCGCGCTGTATCCGCAGTTGCGACCGTGGCTCGGAGTCTCGGGCTGGCATCGGAACGCCGTGAAGGTGATCGAACTGCCCGCGGGCACGATCGCCGCCTGTGGTCTGCAAGAAGGCGATCTTTTGAGTTTGGAATCCGCCGCGGCCGCGGCTTGAACACGGCCAATCCGATTGTATGTTCCCCTGGAAAGGAGACAGGTTTATGAAAAAGGTTCTCTCCTCGATGCCCGCTCAAGCGGCTCTCTTGCTGGTGCTCGGCTGTTTTGCCCTCGCCACCCTCCTCCCCGGCTGCGGCTCTAACCCGGCAGGGCCGTCAGGTGCCGGATCGACCACGAGCACAACGACAACCCCATCTGTTTCGAGTGGAACGGCAACTGTGTATGGGCAGATAATTGACCAGGATAGTAACTTGCCAATTCAAGACTCGAATGCTCAGATCGTTGTCCAGCTATACAAAGAGAACACTCTCGTGAAATCTCAGACAGCCTTAGGTAACAATTCGTTTGTGTTCTCCGATGTGGCTGGAGGGATCTACACTCTGTATGCTTATGATGCAGCAGCGGTTCCTGTCTACTCAAAGAATTTCAGCATTGTTCAGGCAACCGTAAATACTGCCATCGCCGTGAATCTCAAGCTCAGAAAACGCCGACCGCTCCCGCAGCCTCCCGATTGACGTTCTTTGGCCGGCTGATCGACTCGCAGACTCGCGCTCCAGTCATGGATGCAAATGTCTCCATCGGCAGCCCTGGTGCCGCCTCTCCATCTTTCCAGACATCGACTCTTGAAAGTGGATACTTTTTCTTGTTCGATATCAGCTCAGGAACTTGGGAAATCAAATTCAAGAAGGGTGGATACAACGAATCCACGGAAACCCTTGTTGCTACGGCAACCACGATAACGTTCAACAATCAGAATGTAGATTACGATAACGTTGGTCAGAGAAACGGAACAGGAACCGTTATCGTCGGATACAATCTTGGCGACGTTGAGATAGCGGCGAACGCTCTATTGGTAGGTGCAATCAAGGGCGTCGTCCATGATGTCGCCGCACCTTTTGCAGCGTTACCGGAAGGAACCGGGCTTAACATTTTCTATCGTCGAGACCTGTCTGACACCAGTCCAATTTCGTACATCGTTCGTGGTGTGACAACCAATGCGGAGGGTTACATTGCAGTCGAAAACCTCCCGGCAGGCTACTATGGTATTGGTGCCATCACGACCTTTCCGCAGGCGGTTCTCAATGCCAACGGAGACATTGTCGGCTGGACTATCGCAGGCGGCAATGTTTACGTCGGCGTAGCTCTGCAGGTTACACCTGGAAACACGACACTTATCCCAACAGGCGCTCGTTAGGATTGTTCCGCAGAACACCCGGCCGAGAGGTCGGGTGTTTTTCTTTTAGGCTTGTTTTGTCTCAAAGTTTGCCTGTGTTCAAAGAAGCGAGAGTCGGTAACCTGGACAATTGAAAGAGTGGCAAGAGATCGAGACGATCACAATTGATGTAAATCCGAAGTTCAACTTTAGATTTGCGGAAACCTCAGGTACATCTCCAGTGTCGAGCGCGGGCACTCACTCCGGCACGTAGTCGAGAACGTTCAGCAGGGCATAAAGCGCTTCGTGCAACGGCGCGTCGTTCTCTTGCGCAAACATCCGGTTACACGTATATTATACGTATGAAGGAGTGATCGATGCAAAAGAAACTGACCATCACTATCAATGAGACGCTCTACGCCGAGCTGCACAAGATTATCGGCCGTGGGAACATCAGCCAGTTTATCGAATCTCTCATTCGGCCCCATCTCCTCGACACCGAGCTCGATCGAGAATACCGACGAATGGCGAAGGATAAAAAGCGAGAAAAAGAAGCCTTCGAGTGGGCCGAAGCGACCATTCAGGATGTGAACGATGAAACGCGGTGAAGTCTGGTGGGTGAACTTCGATCCATCGGTCGGTGGCGAAACCCGCAAGAAACGCCCCGCCGTCATCATCAGCAATGATGCTGCCAATGCCCATTTAAACCGGGTTCAGGTCGTTCCCCTGACCAGCAACACCGACCATCTCTACCCCAGCGAAGCCTATGTCCTGCTGAACGGCAAACAGGGAAAGGCGATGGCCGACCAGATCGCCACCGTCAGTAAAGAGCGATTGCTCGGACCAATCGGCACCCTCGACCCCACGGACATGAACAAGATTGTACAAGCTGTCAAAATCCAACTGGGCATCCGCTGAACCCTTACGCGCCCGGCATTGCAGGCCTCTCATTCGAACCAAACGCACGAGACGTCGAGCGTGCATCTGAGGCACACGCGTTATTCCGGCACGTAGTCGAGAACGTTCAGCAGGGCGTAAAGCGCTTCTTGCAGTGTAGCTTCCGGGACTTTCCCCAATCGTTTGATGAAGCAGCGTTCATTCATGCTGCGAACCTGCACGGTATCAATCGCCGACGTTTTCTGAAGCCCGTTCCCGTAGGACCTAGGTTACATAGCGTATTTTCAAGTGGGCGCATGAGAAAAAACCTCTTCGCGCGGGTGAGGCGGGAAGAGGTCGGGAAAAGCGTTGGGAACGCGAATCAGGCCAGGGCGATCATCTCGATTTCGACGAGCGAGTCTTTGGGCAGTTTGCTGACCTGAATGCACGAGCGGGCCGGCGGTTCTTTGGGGAACGCCTTGGCGTAGATCTCGTTGACGGTGGTGAAGTGACCGAGGTCGACGAGAAAGATCGTGCTTTTCACGACCTTCGAGAAGTCGGTGCCGGCGGCTTTCAGCACGGCTTCGAGGTTGGCCATGACCTGTTTCGTCTGGCCGGCGACGTCGGCGGCTTCAATCTTCATGGTTTTGGGGTCGAGCGGAATCTGGCCCGAGGTGAAAACGAGATTTCCGGCCTTGATGGCCTGCGAATACGGGCCGATCGCGCCCGGAGCCTGATCGGTGGAAACAACGTGTCGAGACATGCGGGATTCCTCCTGGATATGAATGTGATGCCGGCAATTCTACTCCCCCACCCTTCCGTCGGCAATTCTCACGATGTGTCGTGCAGGGTGGTCTTGATCTTGGGGTATGAGTGAGGGTAGAATCGTGCCAACCTTCTGCATATAGGAGCGTCACAGGTGTCTCGCCAAATCCTTCTGCTGGTTCTTGCCGCGTTTTTGTTCCTCCCGCTTCATCATGTCCAGGCTGTCAGCCCCGAGATTCAGGCTCCCGCGCTGATTACCGGCATCATGAAAGACAGTTTGCAGGCCTGCAAAACGATTATCAAGACCGCGCGTCAGATGATGGATGAAGCGGCCCCGTTCAATAACGCCCGCTATGCCGCCCGTTTTCGCTTCAAGCCGAACGACAAGCCTGCCCGCAATGTTCTGAACCAGAGCCGCATCATGTATAACCGGTTCCGTATGGTCAGCGGTATTTTCTGGTATGCGAAGCCGCAAGGCTCCGATCAGAAGATGCAGGAGATCTACAGCTCGCTCGACACAATCGCCACCGCCGCCAAGCGTTCGATTCGCGCCGCCAAGGACAGCAACCCGACGCTCTGGACCGCATCAGCACAGACGCTCGAAAAGGAAGCCCTGACCATGTCGGCACACATCAGTGCTCTCGAAGACATGATCAACGGTCACATCGCCGCGACCGACGCCGAACAGGAAGAACTGTAAGTCATCATGAATTTCAAACGAGCTCTGGCTGCTGCATTCATCGCCACCCACCTGGGACTGTCACCCGCATGCGTCGCGGCCGAACCCGTCATTCCGACTGCGCCGATCGTCGCGCCCGCGAGCCTGACGACGCCCGTTGAAGGGGCGCGAGAGCTGATTCAGGAAGGCATCAACTATCTGGTGCTCGAACAGACGAAGAAAGCCGAAGAATGCTTCCTGAAAGCCAAGACGCTCGACCCGTATTCCGAAGAAGCGTACAACTTTCTGGGCCTGCTCTATCTGCAGCAGGGCCTGATTCCGAAGGCGGAAGAGATGCTGATGCGAGCCATCGCGATCGAACCGCTGTATCTCGAAGCTCTGCGCAACCTGGGCAAACTCTATCTGCAACAGGAACGCTACGCTGATGCCGCGACCTTTCTGAAGCGAGCGTTCAACCTCGATCGAGGCCAGGCCTACACGGCGTATCTGCTCGGTATGTCCTATTATTTCGACGGGCAGATCGAGAAGGCGGTGAAGGCGTATGAGGAAGCATTGGCGGCCGACCCCAACCTGCCGGCCGAGGTTCATTACAATCTCGGAGTTGCGTATCACGAGACAGGCCGTGCATTAGACGCTTTGCGACAGTATGAACAGGTACTCAAGCAGGAACCTCAGCATCTGAACGCACTCAATAACCTGGGCCTGGTGTATTCGAATCTGGGCGAGCGCGAACGGGCGATCGATCTGTTCAACCGCGTCATCAGCATCGACCCCGGCAACGTCAAGGCGCATATCAATCTTGGAAACGCCTTTCTGAGCGGCAAACAGTGGGCCGAGGCCGAAGCCAGCTACAAGATGGCCGTCGCCCTCGACGACAAGGATCTCAGCCCGAAGATCAATCTTGGAGTCGTGCAATTCGAACAGGGCAACCTCGATGCGGCACGCAAACAGTGGGAAAGCATTCTGAAGACCGACCCCGACAATCTGCGCGTTCTCTCAGTCATGGCCAGCGGGTATCTCGAAAAGAAGAAGTTCGATGATGCCATCGCCATCTTCAAGCGCATGGTGAAACTGATGCCCAACAACGGCGGCATGGCCAACACGCTCGGCTATCTGCTCGCCGACCAGAACAAGGAACTGGCATTCGCCAAAGAGCTGATCGAACGTGCGCTCGAACTCGACCCGCCGAACCGGGCTGCCTATCTCGATTCGCTTGCCTGGGTACTGTATCGCAAGGGTCAGTTCGAAAAGGCCCGCGACATACAGGAACGGGCTTTGAAGATCTTTCGTCTCATTCACGAGCCGATCACCAGCGAAGTGTATCTGCACATGGGCAAGATCTACGAACAGCTGAAGAAGAAGGATGAGGCCCAGAATGCCTATGAAGAGGCTCTGAAAGCAAACTCCGACCCGGACGCCGTGCGTGATGCCGAAGAGAGCCTGGCACGCCTGAAGCCCGCCGCCGGCGATTCAGAGAAAATCGAGTAGATCAGCACGACTTCACGGCCCTGAAACGCAGGCGTTGAGCACAGCGAGGGAGAGAGGTATGTCAGACAGCCCCGCCCCGGCGGAGCAGGTTGAAGTCACGGACAAACCCGTGGAATCGTCGCCTGAACCGACGCTGCACCCCGACGCTCCCGCGAGTAACGGCGACGCATCGGCAGCCATCGCGACTCCGGTCGTTCCCCCGCGCGAACCTGCCCGCTTCGTCGCGGCGCTCGCCTGCTGGCTCATCAGTTTTTCGGCGGCGGCGCTGATCGGGCCGCTCCTGCCTGCCTGGCCCGCCTCTGTCGGGTATTTTCTCGGATCGCTGGCTCTGATCGGTCTGGGAGCGTGGCTGGTGATCGGATTTCAGCATCTGGTCTTGCATCGCACCACGTATCTTCTGCTCGGGGTCATCGGCCTCGCCGCCGTCTTTCAACTGGCGCAGGCGAACGTGGAGCGCACCCGGGGCATCAATCGGGCGGGAACGATTCCCGGTGCATGCGTGACGATGACGCTGCAGCTTGGCTCGGTGACGTGCTCTCCAGGCGCGAAAGAGCTGGGCGATCTGCTGTATCGCGAGATCAGCGCCTTTGTCGAGCCGGCGTTCCCGGCTGAGTCGCCGTGGCGCATCATGTCTCTGGGAACGGCTCAACTGCTGCTGGCCTCTGGTATCGGCCTCTGGATCGGCTTCGGCATCGACGAGATCGGGCATCTGATCCCGATTGCGCTGGTGGCCGGGCTGGCCGACATCTGGAGCGTATCGGCCGGGGCAACGGCCGTGATCATTCTCTCGCCGAGCATTCATTACTTTCTGCTGCGTTTTCCCATGCTGGGCGGCGTCAACTGGCAGATTCCGTGGCTGATCGGGCTGACGGACTTTCTGTTTTTCGCCATCTTTTACACCGCCGCCGTGCGCTTTTCTCTCCCCCGCCGCCGCACGCTGTATCTGCTGTTGTCGTCGTTCGTCGTGACGGTTGCGCTGGCCCTGTTCTTTCAGGTAGGCTTACCAGTACTGCCCTTTATGGCCGTTCTGTTCACAGCCGGGAACTGGCATCATCTGCAGGTGAAGCGCGACGACCTGGTTAAGGTTGCGCTGTTTCTGCTGGTCTGCGGGGCCGTCGCCTGCGGCGTCACCCTGGCATTACACGGGAAGTAATCTATTTCAATCGAGGAGCAAGGGAATGTTTGAATTTCACAAAATGCACGGACTGGGCAACTACTTTCTGTTTTTCGACGAATTGATGCAGGATTTCAGCCGTCTGAAGCAGCCGCAGATCATTCGCACCCTGTGCGACGTGCGTTTCGGCGTGGGAGCCGACGGGCTGGTGTTCATCATGCCCCCGCACGATACCAGACATCAGTGCCGCATGCAGGTATTCAACGCCGACGGCAGTGAAGCGGAAATGTGCGGCAACGCGATTCGCGGTGTCGCTCACTGGTACAAGAAGCATCATCTCGGCTTCGAGCCGATTCTGGTCGAAACCCGCAGCGGCGTACGCCAGGTCTATTCGAGCGACGTGCGCGACGGCTTCTGCATGTACCGGGTCGAGATGGGCAAGGTGAACTTCGACCTCACCACCAGCGGCGAGTTGCTGCCCGAGGCCGAGCGCAAACCCCTCGTCTGGGACGAAGAAACCTTGACCCCTCACTACGCCAACGTCGGTAACCCGCATGCCGTGCTGTTTGTCAATCAGCCCCTGTCACAGGATGCGATGATGAAAATGGGCGCCTGGCTGGAAACGCACCCGAATCACCCGCGCCGCATCAACATCGAGTTCGTCGAAATCCTTTCGGCTCACGAAGTGAAAGTGACCGTCTGGGAGCGCGGCTGCGGCATGACTCACGCCTGCGGCACGGGCGCGACGGCGGTCGCCGCGACCGGCATCAAGACGGGGAAACTGCAGTCACCCGTGACCGTGCACATGCCGGGCGGCGATCTGATTCTCGAGCAGATGGGCGACGGCACGATGTTCATGACCGGTCCCGTGCAGGAAGTCTGCGACGGACATCTGGCCCCGAGCTTCGTCAACGCAATCTTCACACACACGCCCATCATTCGGTAGACGTCCTCACCCGGTCGTTCCGGTTCACGACGGCGACGGCAGACCGGCAGGAGTACAAGTCATGACTCAGGCACATTCGCGATTGATCGCACGACCAGCCCTGTGTTTATTGATTCTGACCGGGTGCCTAGCGATGTTGCACGTCAGCCTGGTTCCGGTCGGCGCCGAAACGTCGAGGGCGGCACCGGGCACTCGGCCGCCGGCCGTGGCGGGGCAGTTCTACCCGGGAAACCCTGACGAACTGCGGCAGACGGTACAAACGCTTCTCGCGAACGTGCAACCGAAAGTGCATTGCCCTGCCGAACCGCGCGTGGTTGCGCTCATCGTGCCGCACGCGGGGTATGTCTATTCCGGGCCGACAGCCGCCGTCGGCTTTCGCGCGATCGAAAAGCTCCCGTTCGATCGCACCTGCTTTCTCGGGGTCGATCATCGGTCCGGCCGGCCGACGATCTCGGTCTGGCCGGCCGGCGGCTTCGATTGCCCCATGGGCGTAACCCCGATCGACGCGAGTTTGTCTCAGCAACTGATCGACGCCGGCAGACCCATTACAGTAGACCCGTCGCAACATCTGGCCGAACACTCGCTCGAGGTCCTCGTGCCGTTCTTTCAATCGACCTTCGGCGGCCGTCAGGCAGCCTTCGTCACGGTCGGCGGCCCCCCGGAAAACGGGCTGCATCTGGGCGACGTGCTGTATGACCTGGTTGCGTCAAGTTCAGAGCGTTTTCTGTTCATCGTGTCGACCGACTGGTCGCACTATCATGACGCGCAAACAGCCGCGAAACTTGATCAGGCAGGCATTGACCAGGTGCTGGCGCTGAACGAGGAACAGCTGCTGGCGAAATGCCGAACGGGCGAAACCGAACTGTGCGGTCTGAACGGCGTGCTGGCCGTTACCCGCCTGATGCGCCGTCTGGGCGGCAGCGCCGTGCTGCTCGAACACACCGACTCGGCCAAGGCTTCGGGCGATCAGACCCAGGTCGTCGGCTACGCCGCCATTCTGCTGACCGCCTGCCCGCCCGCTCGCTTCGGCGGACAGGGAAGCGCCGGCGGAGACGCCGGGAGCACGCCTGGTTCCGCCCCTTCGACCGCTGTCTCATCCCCTGCCCTGCCCGTGGCCGCTGCCTCAGCTTCGGCCGCAATTCATCATCAGGAGTCCCCCATGTCGACCGAAAACCAGGCCTTTCACGAAGAAGCGCTTCGCGCGGTGCGCACCACTCTGACCGGCTATCTCAAAGACGGCACGCTTCCGGCTCTGGAACTGAAAAGCAAGCGTTTTCAGGAAGTCTGCGGCGTTTTCGTGACCCTGAAGAAGCACGGCGAACTTCGCGGCTGCATCGGCCTGATTCAGGGAGTGAAGCCCCTGGGAAAAGGCATTCAGGAAATGGCTGTCGCGGCCGCGACCGAGGACCCGCGCTTTCCGGCCGTCACTCTCAGCGAACTGGCGGAACTCGACATCGAGATTTCCGTGCTGACCCCGATGACGCCGGTGAAAGATCTCAACGAGATTCAGGTAGGCCGAGACGGACTGCTGCTGCGTCGGGGGTATCATTCCGGCCTGCTGCTGCCGCAAGTAGCGACGGAATACGGCTGGGATCGCGATACCTTCCTCGAGCATCTGTGCTACAAAGCCGGGTTGCCCAAGGGGAGCCATCTGGGCGAGGACGCCCAATTATTGCGTTTCAGCGCCGAGGTGTTCGGCGAGAAGGAACGATAAAACTTTCCGTACGCGGATTTTGACGGGTCGACCGCCGTCTGGTACACTTGTACCAAATACTCGCTGGTTTCAGCGAAAGGAAGTCGTATGCGGAGACGCGGATTCGCGTATATCATCGCGGTTCTGATTCTCGGTCTGCTGGCCTTCATGGGCATTTTCGTGATGCAGAGCAGCTCAACCGAGTATTCGCATGCGGCCTCTTCATGCTACGCGACCATGGCGCAGCAGATCGCCGAGTGCGCCGCGGACGAAGCATTTCTCCTGATCGAGAACGAGCTGCGGCAAGACCCGGTTGCCGGGCAACTTCAGGGAAACAAAAAGCGCATTCTGCTGCGGCAGTGTCTGACGTCTGACTACCCCTTCAACGGCGGCCAGTCGGGGCTTGACCCGACACTGTTCGGGTTTCCGGACCTGAAGGACTACGTGGTGCAATCGAAGCAGCTGATCAGCTCGCACCTGACCCGCGCGGGGTTCAAAATCGAGAAGATCGCTGTGCTGCTGACGGATTGCAGGCCGATTCCGCATCTGCCGTTCGGCCACCCCGACTACATGTATCTGCCGCGCGACCGCACCAAGCATTTCGATGATCCCGACCCGGCACAACTACCTGACCAGTACAAGCTCGGACGCGATTATTACCTGACTCTGACGATGCGGGTCGAGGTTTCGGTTGTACTCGGCGGGCGGACATCGCGATTCACGCACGAGTGTTCACGCGACATGAAGGTGCTCAACGTCGGACCGATCGGCAAGGCCTACACCCTGTTCAGTGCCATGGGTCCTGAATACAAGCCAGGCACGGACGACGAAGCGAAATACGACCTGTCGCGCGGCAACGGTCGTCTCATACTATGGAATCACCCGTTCCAGTCGCGATTGTATCTGCATGGACCGGCGGTGATCGGTATCGAAAACCCTGATTTGAACAACCCCCAGGACAAGACGAACAACTGGCAGGGCGGCTATGTGCTCTCAGACCCTGAAGGCAAGCCCGGCTTCAACCAGGCATTCCAGTATTCGTCCACCTATTGCGGCACCTCGTATATTCCGTATCCGCAGCGCGGACTCATTGAGAACCCGCGCATCAGGCCCGGCAGCACCAACTTCATCAATGACGTGCGCGACGAGACCGAAAAGAAACTGTTCGAGCACAACACCTACAAGAAAGGGCGACTGCCGCGTCCAAACGCCGCCTGGAGCGAACTGGCCGACTTTCTGCACCTGGGCACCGATTACATTCGCGGCACGGTCGGCAAGCAGGTGTTTCTGCCCGCCGGCCCGTTCTGCCGCTTTCCATGGCGTTTCGTTTCGTATCGGTACCAGCCGCGCTGGGCAAATCTGAAGAATCAGCCTGAGCTTTGGCCGGTCGATGACAAGAATCTGCGGATCGAACACCGGTATCTTACGGATGACAACGGGGCTATGGAGAAAGACACCAAGATCCTGGCGGCGCTGCGACAGTTCAGGCTCTGGCGATTCGGGGCTTTTGCCGGACTTGACAACAGCCCCGGCCTGCCGAAGCTGTTTTACAACGAGTTTTCGTTGATGTACGGGAACTCACCGGATGCCGAAAGCTGGTGGGACGCCCCGGGCATCTTCGCCAGCAACCTCTGGAACGCCTTCTGGACACAGATCACCCTGCCCGGGTCGCTGATTTTCAAAGGACTGGAAACCGCGTGGCGTTACATTCGCAATCCATCCGATCCGACGGCGCCGACGGCGATCTTCGACACCAACATGAAGAACTTCTACCCGAGCAACTTCAAATTCTTCCAGAAAGCGACGGTGCTGATGCTGAAGAACGTCGATGAGATCCCGAAAGAAACCATCGGCGGCAAGGAAGTCTGGATTCTGGACGGCGTCTATCTGCTGCGTTCGTTCGAAACCAACAAGACGGTCTACTATAAGGGCCGCGGCATGATCTATGTCGGTGAATATGTCGAAAACAAGCCTTTCACCATCGGCGGCAGCATCATGCCGTATCGCGAGAACCCCGGCGACCCGAACGAAGACGACGAGGTCAAAAACGGCACCTCCAGCCCCAATCATCTGACCCTCGCCTACCACCCGACCACGGCTGACGGCAAATTGCCCCCAGATCTGAGCAAGGCGTACATTCACATCAAAGGGAAAGGGAACGTCATCAAGGCGTCGATCTACTCGCTGGCCGGCATTCGCACCGATGACGGGATTCTAACCGACGCCGATTTCCAGAACTACGGATTCGACCCGAGTCTGCCGACCCGGGACTGGCCCGCGCCGAACCTTTCAGAACTGGCGATTCGCAGCAACATGATCGTCGGGAACTATGTCAACCTGTTCATGAAGAAGGCCAACATCAACGGCGATCTGTGGGTGATACACGATACGAAGAACCGCTTCTTCTTTCGACTCGGGGCTGACGGTTCGAAGCAGTTGTGCGAAGACTATGACGAAGGTGAGCAGGTCATGGCTCACACCGTGCATCTGAGTCCGAAAATTCAGCACCTGACCTTCTACGGAACCACTCAATGACCCGACCAGCCCCCTTTGCAACTTGTACGTTCGTTGGACGCCGGCTCGTTTCGGCGTTCACCACCCCGGAACTGTTGATGACCATTCTGGTCTTTTCTTTCGGTCTGCTGCCGCTCATCGTTCTCTTTCAAACCAGTTACAAAACGACGGCCAAGGCGAAGAATCTGATGGTCGCCCAGAGCCTCGGGCGCAGCATCATCGACGAGATTCGCTCGTACGGATTCGAGGGAGTCAGTCGTCGACTGAGCGAACTGCAGCACTCCTCGAAGGTCGTCGAGGGGCCGCTGGTGACAGAGAACGCAGACGGAATCAAATACCCCGACTATTATCGCCGGTTCCGCACTTCGGTGCAGATCGACCCGGACGATCCGGCCAAACCGACGAAGTTTCGGGTCGCCCTCACGATCAACTGGCAGGAACCCGATCGCAATTTTTCCCTCGGGTTCGGTACGGTTGTCGTGAAGCTGGGGGCCAAGCAATGACGCGTCGTCAGGGTCTTTCACTCGTGGAAATGTTCATCGTTCTGTCGATCGTTTCGATGATCATGGGCTATGCGTACAAGTTCTACTTTCAGGGTCGCGAAACCATGCGGTATACCGTATCGCAGCAGCAGGTACAGTCCGAGACCCGCTGGTTTTTCGATCAGATGGCCCGAGACATCGCCGCTGCCTATCGTTTCATCGAGTTGAGCTCGGACACGCACGTGTTGAGTTTCTACGCTTTCCAAACCGGTCGCAGCACACTCGAAGACATGCTCTACGATGCGCAGGGCTACCCCGTTGCCGACAAAGACCGCTTCATCAAGGTGCTGAAAATCGACTATACCTGGAACCCGGCGGACGGCATGGTCACGCGTGAGCAGAAGCCGTTATATCTGTATTTTCTGCGCAATCCCATGGAAGCGCGGGATCAGCCGCAAAATGAGTGGAGCGGCGACCCGTCGGCCTCACCGGGCAGGAAGGTCATGCTTCACAATATTGCCGACTTCGTTTTCGAAGGCTACGAGCAGAAGTTTGATTACTCGAAGCCGAAGACGGAAAACCCAATCACCATTCGCAAGGTCGACGGTGCCAACGCCGCTGATGCGCGCAAAACCACTTTTGTCGTGGTGCGGGTTCACACCAGGATCGACGAAAAGGCCGGCGACCGCAAAGACGAGGAACTCGATCTGGTCGCCAAGTTCTACAGTCGCGTACGTCTGGCTGATGCCGCCTACCCCGGCTACTTCTCGCAGACCGACGAGATCGGAGCCTACTGAACGTGGAAACGACGCGCTGGCCCTTCATTCTTGCCGTAGTCGTGCTGCTGGCGCTGATCTACAACTTTCTCAATACGATCTTTCGCTCAGATGTGAAGCGTTTTTCACACGACCGCCTGTACATTGACTATGCTTCGTACAAGAAGAAAGACACGAAAAAAGGCACTGGAGGCTCTTCTTCTCCATCGCCCTACGTCGCTCCGCAACTGCGGAACGAGTTTCGTCAGGTGCTCGACGGTCGTCTTGAAGACTCGGTAAATGCGTATTCCTCTTATTTGCAGAAAGCGCTCGAAAAGCGACCGGATCTGAGCGGAGCGCCGGTGCCGGTCAACGCGCAGTATGACGAAGTCATGCGTCTGGCGCGCCAGACCCCTGAAGGTATGGGCCAGGCCCGTCTTTTCTTCGCCAAAGGCAACTACAGCGCCGCCGTGCAGGAGTTTCAGACTGTCCTGGGCACGCTGCAGGAAAACGATCTTCAGAACCGCATCAGCATTCATCAGGCTCTGGCGGAGTGTTTCTTTCAGCAGAACATTCGCATCGCCTACGTCGAGCACAAGGCGAAGGCGCTCGAACTGACGCAGCGACTGCGCGACATGCTGCGCGGCGGAGCCGGAGGCGCCCAGTCACCGCTCTGGATGAGCGTAGATGAAGCAACGCAGGTGCTGCTGAAGGTGCGCGTGCACGCGCTGCAGAATCTGAAGGGGCGCGAAAAGGAGGACGCAATTCGCCGTGCCGAGTTCGACCTCGAGGTCGCCCGCGTCCTCAACCGCTAATGGCTGACAATAATCTCTGGGCGTGGTTGAAGAACCTTTTTTTTCGCCGTTGAAGAACACGAGAGTGTCGCAAGCGAAACGACGGAGGCAGACGCTTTACGGCGACGCTATTCCCTGCTCGACGAAGGCATCGTTCTCGATTCGGAGGGGGAGATTCTCTTCAACATTCCCGGCTCGAAAAAAACGATTACCGCGCATTGGAAAAAGCTGAAACCACGAGAGGTCACGTGGACGTTCGAGTATCTGGGCAGAAGACTCGCTCTCGTCAACGCGCAACCTCACAAGGTTTTTCAACTTCTGAGTCCCTGGCAGATTGAACATCCGGGCAGTAATCGTGGTTGTTCGATCTCTTCGTCATCGCAAAACTGTTGCACCGTCACCATCAAAACAGAGTCTCTGGGCAACGTCTACGATACCTGTCGCAGCTTCGAGTCGCTGACGTTCGATCTGACCAGGCTTGAGGTGCCATGGTCAGGTCTGCAGCATCAAGTGCAGCATGGAACGCCGCACGTCGAGCGAACTCGGACAAATGAAACCGGGGAGACCCATCGATCCGGATCTCCCCGGTTCTTTTGTTTCATGGAAGCCGTTTTCAGGCTTCATTGGCTCGGACGATCAGTTATTGCCACCTTCGCCGCCGCCTTCACCACCGCCCTGACCACCTTCGCGATCGGGGTTGTGCGGTCGTTCAGGGCGCGGCCCGCGGTCGAAGTTGCGGTCACGATTGCCGCCGTGATGCCGATCACCACCGCGAGGGCGGTCATCGCGACGCGGACGATCGCGGTCGAACCGTGGTCGATCACCGCGCGGTGGACGATCGTCGCGCGACTGATCTTCGCCTTCGGCAGGTCGGACGTATCCGGCCGGCTCGGGCAGCAGCACTTTGCGTGACAGGTTGATGCGGCCCATCGAATCGATCTCGATGACCTTCACGGAGACTTCATCACCAATGTTCACGACATCTTCGACCGTGTTGACCCGTTCATGGGCCAGCTGGCTGATGTGCACCATGCCCTCGACACCCGGCAGAATCTCGACGAACGCGCCGAACTTCATGATGCGCTTCACCTTGCCGGTGTAGGTCTTGCCGACTTCGGCAGATTCGGTCAGCCGCTGAATCATCTCGACCGCCTTGTTGTTGGAAACCACATCGGGGCTGACGATATGCACGCGGCCATCTTCCTCGATCTCGATCACCGTTTTGGTCTCTTCCTGGATCTGGCGAATCATCTTGCCACCCGGCCCGATGACATTGCGGATCTTGTTAGGATCGATCTGGATGGTGACGATACGCGGGGCATAGGGGGACAGTTCAGGCCGAGGGGCACTGATCGCAGTGTTCATGCGCTCGAGAATGTGCAGTCGACCCACGCGCGCCTGTTCGAGCGCGGTGCGCATGATGTCGAGCGTGACGCCGTTGATCTTGATATCCATCTGCAGAGCGGTGACGCCCTTGGTCGTACCGGCCACCTTGAAATCCATGTCGCCGAAGTGGTCTTCGTCGCCGAGGATGTCGGATAGCACCTTGTAGTTCTCGCCTTCTTTGATCAACCCCATGGCGATGCCCGCAACCGCGCCTTTGATCGGTACGCCGGCATCCATGAGCGCCATCGAACCCGAACAGACGGACGCCATCGAAGAACTGCCGTTGCTGGAAAGAATTTCGCTGACCACGCGGATCGCGTAGGGGAATTCCTCCGGCGACGGGACGACGGCCTGCAGAGCTCGCTCAGCCAAAGCTCCGTGACCGATCTCACGGCGGCCCGGCCCGCGCATGGGCTTGGTTTCACCAGTCGAGAACGGGGGGAAGTTGTAGTGCAGAATGAACGGCTTCTTGTATTCTTCGTCAATGCCGTCGATGATCTGCGACTCAGACTTGGCGCCGAGCGTGGCAATGCCGAGCGACTGGGTCTGACCACGGGTGAAGAGCGCCGAACCATGCGTGCGGGGCAGGAAGCCGACGGCCGGGGTGATCTGGCGAATGTCGGTAAGACTGCGCCCGTCGATGCGGCGGCTTTCTTCGAGGATCATGCGGCGCATTTCAACGTAGATCATGTCTTCGAAGATGCGACCGGCGGCCTTCAGCTTCAGCACACATTCCTTGTCTTCGGTGTAGCGCCCCTTCACGAGCGTCTGCATCTTCTCTTTGGCCGCGGAGAACTTGGACTTTCGTTCGGTCTTCTCGGCCGTATTGAGGGCGTCCTTGATCATGGGGAAGACGCTCTCTTTGAGCATGCCGTACAGCTCTTCGTCACGGACGGGCGGCTCGACAGTCTTCTTGGTCTTGCCAACCTTGGCGGCCAGCTCTTTTTGAGCCGCGACGAGCTTCTTGATGTTCTCGTGCGCGAAGGCGAGAGCCTCGAGCAGTTCGGTCTCAGAAACCTGCAACGAACCTGATTCAACCATGGTGATCGCCAGTTCGGAACCGGCGACGGTCATGTCGATCGTGCTCCTGTCGAGCTGGGTCGGTGATGGGTTCAGTACCAGTCGGCCGTCGATCTTCCCGACGCGAACCGCGCCGATCGGATTATTGAAGGGAATCTCGGAAATCGTCAGGGCGCAGGAAGCAGCGTTCATCGCGAGAATGTCAACGGGATGGATCATGTCGTATGACAGAACCATGCTGCAGATCTGCACTTCGTTGTAGTAGTTCTCGGGGAACATCGGCCGCAGAGGGCGGTCAATCAGACGACTGGTGAGAATCTCTTTCGCGGTCGGGCGCCCTTCGCGCTTGAAGAACCCGCCCGGAATGCGGCCCGCGGCGTAGGTCTTCTCGAAATAATCGACGGTCAGCGGGAAGAAGTCGATCCCTTCGCGCACTTCCTTGCTGGCAACAGCGGTCGCGATGACCACAGAGTCACCGCAGCGAGCCACGACAGCTCCGTCAGCCTGGCCGGCCATCAGACCGGTTTCGAGCGTGATCTTGAGATCTGGGTTCAGCCCGCAGGCTACGATATGGATGTTGTTTTCCATCTAGTGATCAGCCTCTGATACCGAGTTTGGTGATGAGATTCTTGTAGCGATCGTAATCCTTGTTCTTGAGGTAATTGAGCTGGCGCTTGCGCTGACCGATCATCTTGAGCAGACCGCGGCGTGAATGATGGTCGCGGGGGTTCTTCTCGAAGTGAGAAGTAAGCTGGTTGATGCGGGTGGTCAGCAGGGCCACCTGCACTTCGGGAGAGCCGGTATCCTTGTCGGCTGTCCGGTATGTGGTGATAACGTTGGTCTTGAGTTCCTTGTCGAGTGACATGAGGAGACTCCTCCTTGATTGATATTCGCAAACCCAAGCATTGACGCTGCGGTACAACCCTAGGTGAGCGTTCAGGCAGTATAGCACAGGTTTTCCCTTTTTGCCCGGAAATTTTACAGAGAGAAGAGAGTTGACAAACCCCGAGGGAAAAGTGGATGATTGTGGCACGTTCATCACCTCACGCAAAGGAATTTGGGCCAATGCTGAATATCGCCATCGAGAAAATGACCTACGGCATCGACGCTCTGGGTCACCATGAAGGGAAGGTCGTCTTCATCCCGTACGGAGCGCCGAACGATCAGGCCGAAGTCGAAGTCATCGAAGACAAGAACGACTATCTGCGCGCCGAACTCAAGTCGGTAACGACCCCTTCGCCGCAGCGGCGCGAATCGCCGTGCCCGCATTTTCCGGAATGCGGCGGCTGCCACTGGCTGCATCTCAAGGGCGAGAGTCAACGCCGCGAAAAGGAAGCCTATCTCAAGTTTCTGCTGCGTCCGTTGCACGTGCGCGAGGTCTACCCGCTCGAAGCCCTGCCCGAGAGCCGCTATCGCAACAAAATGGATCTGAAGGTCAAGGTGACCGACGACGGCGAAGTGACGCTCGGCAACTACAAATTTCGCAGCCACGACGTGGTCGACATGACCAACTGCCAGGTGCAGTGCGCGCCCAACATGGCCTTGTACAAGAAGCTGAAAGCGCTTCTGCAGAAGTCTCCTGAAACCGCGCGCCCGATCGAACAGATCACCGCCCGCACCCTCGGAACCCAGCAAACGGCCATTGTCGCCCTGAAAGAGGCTCCGAGCGAGGAAG
>CAYYIY010000004.1:25366-28501 GCA_964472075.1 uncultured bacterium
TGAACCCATGGCGCGACTTTTTCAACGAGACCGACACGTTGTCGAGACTCGAAGTCGTCAGCGGCAACGCGTCGCACCTCACGCTGATGCGCGAACTGCCCCCCTTCTCGTTCATGAACCGCACCTGGACCGTCTCGCCGCGCTCGTTCTTTCAGAACAACCTGGAAGGGGCGGAAGCGATTTACTACACATTGATGTCTATCTATGAAGCCGCACCGATGAAAGGGCGTTTCATCGACTTGTACTGCGGCGTCGGCATTCAGACCATGCTGCTTGAACGACGGTTCGAAGATGTGGTCGGAGTCGAGTGCAACGAAGACTCGTACCGAGACGCCCTGGCCAATCAGAAAGGGCGGCGACCGCAGAATCTGCGATTCTGGTGTCGCAAGGCTGAAGCCATCTTTCAGACTCCGATGACCAAGGGCGTCATCGCAGCCATTCACATGAACCCACCGCGAACCGGCTTGTCACAGCGAGTTTTACGCGGCCTGGCCGGGACAAAACCGAAAATCATCACCTATCTGTCATGCAATCCGATGACGTTCAAGCGTGATGCTCAGGCGATCATTCAGCAGGGGTATCGTCTCGATTCCGTGCATGCGTTCGACCTGTTTCCAGGCACCTTTCACCTCGAACTTCTCGGTACGTTCACCCGCTAAGGCATGAAACCGGCGAAGCCCGCGCGCATTCTCGTCGTCGAGGACGATCACGACACGAGCCATCTGCTGCTTCAGTCCCTTGAGGCTGAAGGGTACCAGGTAATTCAGGCCTTTGACGGCATCGAAGGCGAGAAAGCGCTGATCGAACAGAGACCCGACCTCGTTCTGCTCGACATCATGATGCCGAAGCTCGACGGCTTTGAATTGTGCCGACGCGCCCGGGAGAACCCGGCCACCCGGACGCTGCCGATTCTGTTTCTGACCGCCAAGGATGATTTCACGGACAAGATGAAAGGCTTCCGGTCGGGCGGCGATGACTACGTGACCAAGCCGTTCGTCGTCGGCGAGCTGATGGCGCGCATTTCCGCGCACCTGCGCATTCAAACGCTGAAACGTGATCTGGCGTTTTCGGAACAGCGCTATCGACTGCTGATCGAGAACTCACCCGACGCGATTCTGCTGGTCTCGCCCGACCGCGAACTGCTGTTCCACAACCACCGGCTGCTCGAGATTCTCAAGCAGCCGGTCGAGCAGAACTGGTCAGGGAAGTCGCTGGCGGAACTGCGTCCGCTTTCCGATCTGTTCGAGCTGATCGGGCAGATTCTCGAGCGTATCGAAGCGAACCCGCACCCGGTTCGTCAGGAAACCCGCATTTCCGTCAGTAATCAACGCACCGTGTTTCTCGAACTGATGGCCGCGCCGATTCTCGACGATCAGTCACGGGTCGAAATGTGCCAGGTGGCGCTGCGCGACATCACCGAGCGGCGCCGCATGGAAGAAGCTCTGATTCAGGCGGAAAAGATCAACTCTCTCGGCATTCTCACCGCAGGCATCGCTCATGAGGTCAACAACCCGCTGACCGGCATCTCGAACGCCATTCAGCTGGTCAAGTCGACCAATCTCGAGGGCAAGAAGAAGGAAGATCTGTGCGACCTGGTTCTGAATCATATTCAGCGTATCGCCCGCATCGTCAAGGATCTGCACATTTTCTCGAAACCTCAGGGAGGCGCCCCCCAGGTGTTCAGCGTCAAGGAAGCGATCGACGAAACGCTGTCGCTGGCCCGTTATCAGGTGCGCGGCGGCCGCATCACCTTTGCCTGGGAACCCCCGACCGTCGAACTCGCCCTGTTCGGCGACAAAAACCAGTTTCAGCAGGTCTTGATCAACCTGCTGGTCAACGCCATTCACGCCATCGAAAAAGAAGGAAAGATCACCATCGTTGCCGAGCGCCGCGGTCAGGATGCCGTGATCGCCATCGAAGATACCGGTTGCGGCATTCCGCCGCATCAACTCGGACGCATCTTCGACCCGTTCTTCACGACCAAACGCGACTGGAAAGGCACCGGACTGGGGCTTGCCGTCTCTTTTCGCATCATTCAGCTGTTCAAAGGGTCACTGGCCGTGCAAAGCACCGTCGGCGTCGGATCTCGGTTCACGATCACGGTTCCGCTGCATCAGCGACCGTCCTGACGCAAATGAATCAGCACGCGGCGCTCTTTATTATTTAGACCCGCCTGGCAATGGCATTGTAACTACGTTTTTCGGCCGAAACAGCTTGTACTATCGGCAGATACACACATCATTCATACGCATCTGTCGTGAAAACACCTACACACCATTTCAACGAACGAGACAGGCAGAATGCCTGTGAGGCTGATCAACTACGTTCGATGCGTATCTCGTCGCGGACGACGTTCCGAAGTGCCGGAACGTTCTCGTGAAAATGGTTTTCTCGACTCTCGACCTGGACGATCATCCGACGGCTCACGTCGCTCAAAACGACCGGCAGGTCTCGCCGAACCTTCCCGACGCGGCTCGCTTCTCGAACCACCAGACTGCTCGCGTCTCCGGGCTACTTCTTCGGCCGTTCGTGCCCCTTCCGCGCGTAATCGATCAGCGGCGGCCCGCCATTCCCGATCGCTTGCCATGCGACGCGCGGCTTCCACTCCCTTTTTGCGGGTGGCACCCGGTTGGGTGAAGGCTTCACGCATGGCCCGCCGCAGATCGGCAATATCGACTTCCTCACCGTTGGTTTTCGGAGAGTCGGGAAACAGGAATCCTTCAGGATATTCGACTTCACGAGTCTGGACAAACCACCCCGTCTCCGCCGTCAACCCCGCGAGCGGGCCGAGCACGGCAGGGCCGATTGCCGGCAGCCCGCAGGCCATGGCCTCACGCACCGCCAGACCGGTGAAAGCAGCGCGGTCGGCGGAAACCAGTACCTGACAGGCGGTCATCAAACCAGCCAGATCGCGGTCTGCCCAGCAGCCGGTGAGCACACGAACTTTCGGGAACAGGTTGTTGATCGCCCCGAGCCGCTTGGCCAGATCGGCAATCTCGTAGTCAAACTGTTTCTTGATGCGCGGCAGATGCGTGAGCTTGATGACGAGTTCGACCGGCTCGGCCGTGCGAAACTCTTCGAGATACGCACGCAGCACAAGGTCGACCCCTTTGCGGCGCAACGGGTTGCCGACAT
>CAYYIY010000004.1:28511-91202 GCA_964472075.1 uncultured bacterium
AAGCGAAAGCGGTCATCACGGGGAATATCAGGGTGGCGCGGCGCTCTCAAGTGAAACGTCTTCTGATGAACGGCCAGGGGCAGCGCGCGAATCTGATCGATCGGAATGCCCGCTTTGGCGAGCGCCTGACGATGGTCTTCCGAGAACACCCAGATCTGGTGGAAGGCCTGCAGACGTTTGACTTCGACCGGGGTTGGCGGCAGGCAGAACGAGGTGCAGGCCCAGCGGGTCGTTCGCGGTTCAGGAAGCTGAATACAGAACGCCGGCTGTACGGCGATCTGAATCTTGCCCGCCGTCGAGCGCTCGGCAAGTCGGCTCAAGAAGTCAGGCAACGGGTATTCGGCATCGAAGGCATAGCCTTTGATGGGTCTTACGGCAAGCGGCATCTCGAGATCGCGAGCCGCCAGGAGAATTTCGCGCACAATGCGGCCCCACGAGGTAGGCGATGAGATTTCCCCCGCGAAACAGAAGCGTGGACTGCCGGGGCCGGCATCCGTTCTCTGCGTCTCTCTCGGCGTATGAACATCCTGATCCCGGCGGCTGCCCGCCGAATTCTCAGTTCGTGTCGACCATTGCTTTGCCGTACGAGTCGACGGCGGACGAGACTCTTTTCGATAGCTGGAATCAGGGTCATATGATCGAGAAGTTGTGCGATGTCCGCGACGTTCACGGGTATCGACAGGGCGAGAAGCGGGGCGTTTGGTGTTCATGCGATTTCTCCTCGACAGGCAAGTCGCCGGCGTGCGCCCGCGGCCAGCTGTTCATATTGAACTTCGGTCAGGCCATGCTCTCCGAGACGGGCAATGTGCTTTCCCGCTTCACCGTGGTAGTCGCTGCCGCCCGTGATCAGCCAGTGGCGCGACTGCGCCAGTTCGCTGAATTTTGCCGTCTGCGACGGCGTGTGCTCGGCATAGACGGCTTCGATGCCGTCCCAGTCAAGATCGGCAACCCGAGACCAGACGGCATCCCAATCGGGAATCAACCCCGGATGAGCGATGCAGACGATTCCGCCGGCTTCGTGAATCAACCGGATTCCGTCTTCGGGCCGAACATGCGGCTTGGGAACGTACGCCGGGCACCCGCGCCCGAGATAGCGTCGAAAACCTTCCTGAAAATCCTGAATCGCCTTGATTTCAACGAGATAGCGCGCGATATGCGGGCGACCGAGCGCCTGTTCCTGTTCGTGCAGAAATGTTTCACGCAGCGGCTGAATGTTCAGGCCAAGCTGCTCGAGCTTGTCGAGAATCTGCAACGCACGGGTCTTGCGGCCGCGGCGCTGCGCATCGAGCAGCTGATTCAACCCGGCCGCCTGCGGATCAATGAACAGACCCAGCAGATGCAGAGACGACTCGCGATCGGCCCAGCCGCACGACAACTCGATGCCCGGAATCACCTGCAGACCGCACGAGGTTCCGGTCGCCAATGCTTCTGGAATTCCCTTCAGGGTATCGTGGTCGGTGAGAGCCATGAAACGCAGCCCGGCCTGTGCCGATTTGCGTACAAGTTCAGATGGAGCCAGGACTCCGTCGGATGCGTTTGAATGTGTGTGTAAATCCGCGACAATCGATGCGGCCATGGCGGGCGGTATCCTTTCCCTCGGGCAATCGCTCATTATCGGGGCATCTTACCCCACCCGGCCCGCACCGTCAAACCGTCGCCGGGTTTTGACATGCTGCACCGGAATGGCTATACTGACCGGCATGAAACACTCATCAACAAGCGTCTGTTCCCGGGTTCTTCCCGTTTTTTCGATCGTGGTTCTGCTTCTGGGCGCGAGCGTTCTGCCGGTGTCAGCCGGCCGGAATCTGCTGCCGCGATTGCCGCAGGTGGTGATTGAGAAGGGCTTTTCCGACGCCTTTCAGGTGACCAGCTGCGTGGTGAACGCCGAGGTCGTGAACGATGCCGTGTCGAGCAAGGTCAGCCTTGAACTGAAGAACGTCTCGGCCGAACCGCTCAAGACTTCGCTGAAAGTTCGTCTGCTGTATCTGGCAAACGATCAGGCCGTCAAGATTCAGGTCAACGGCAAGCACATTCCCTTTGACCGCAAGCAGGGACGTCTGCCGCTCTCGCTGGCCGCCGGTGAAACGCTGACGCTGGTCATCAATGCGCGGCAGAACATTTTGTACAACCTCGACGCGATGAAAGCCGAGGCAGAGCGCCAGAAAGATGAAGATAAGAACTTCAGGAAGTTCGCTCTCGATGAGCTGACAAAGCTGTTCGGTCGTGAAAACTTCGGGCGCCGCCTGATGATCGGACCGTTCGTCTCCAAATGGGGCGTGTTTCCCGTCACTTTCGAGAAAGTGTCGATCGAGGTCAAGATTCCGCGAGAATTCGTGATGATTGCGCCTCCGAACACGGCGTGGCAGGTACAAACCACGTCGCGCAATCAGGTCTGCACGTTCAACGGCACGGACGAGTATGCCGGTACGGTATTTCTGCCGTCGACAGACGAAGCCGCTTTTCGCGCCTGGCAAAAGTCTGATCAGGAAACCGCCGGCAAGCCGACCGGCAGGTAAAAGGTCGGTCTCGAGCCGCAGACACACCCGGGCAGCCATTCCCGGTGAGCAACAGGTGTCTGGTCAGACTGTCTTGCGCCCCCGGCGTTGTGCATGATGCGGAATCGCGAGATTTCACGTTCGCTCGGCGGCATAGCCCGGCTCTGAGCATTGTCCGTCATGGTTCCGTATGCCCCGATTTGCCCTGACCGCGTTCATCGGCAGGGCGATCCGGTCATTTTTCCGGTGCGTGACTCGAACCTTCGGGCGGGCTTCCCGTCGAGGGGATAGGTCGGGAGAGATACCCGTTGCGGCTGAGCCAGAACAGGGCGAGCGGTGCCTGAAGAAAAAACCACAGAGCCGTGAGGTGCAGCAAACTTCCGAGAGATCCGGCGGGGAAAGCGGATCGCAGGCTCATGCCGAACCCGCGAATCAATGGGGCACTCAACGATACCGCGGCACAAGTAATCAGAACCGGAAACAGGAGGGCGAGAAAGCGCTCGCGACTGAAGATACGCGCTGACACGACGAGCAGCAGCAACACCTGCAGCAACCCTGCCGACAAAGCGCCCCAGCCGACCCCGGCCGGGCCGAGTCGATCGACCAGAAACGTATCGCCGGCCACCTGCGCGGTGATCGCCGCCAGACCGATGAATAACGTGGTTTTGTACCAGCCTCCGGCATACAAAAGGCGGTTCATCAGAAGAGTTATCGAAGACGGAATAAGAAAGAGCGCATAGGCCGCCAGCAGTTCCGCGGTCAGCAGGGTTTCACGGGTGGTGAAGCGACCGCGGGCAAAGATCACTTCGGCCGTTTCGGTCGAACCGGCGTGCAGAACCATGACCGCCGGCAACAGCGCGATCAGCAATGCCTCGAGAACGCGCGCCAGCGTCCCGGCTGCCTGCTCGGGCTCCTGCTCGCTGAGCCGCGGAAAGACCACGGAGGCGAGGCTGAGTGAGACGATTCCCAGAGGCAGATTGAGAATCTTGTCGGTGTAGTTCAGGATCGATACCGAACCTTCCGCCTGAAACGAAAGCAGATATCTCTCGACCAGCGGAATCACGGGCATCACCACGACCCACCCGGCAATCGGGGCCGATCGCCCGACGAATTCGGTGAAAAAACGTCGCTGAAACCCCTCGGAATTCGTGGGCAGACGCCACGAGATGCCGTCGCGGAGCGAGAGCCGTAACAGCCAGATCATCTGAACAAGACCACTTGCTGTAACGATCAGACCAAGGATATCAAGCCGTTCGACTGGTACGATCAGTATGCCGAGAATGATGACCAGGTTCACCAGGATCGGCCCGACGGCAGGCAGGGCGAATTGCCCCGAAGCCTGCAGGCAGGCGGTCATGACGGCAGCCTGCAGGGAAAAAAGCACGTAGGGAGACATATTCCGCCAGATGGTCGCCATGTGCGCCTGCGCATCGGGCAGAAAACCGGGAACCAGCAGACGACAGTACCAGGAGGCGGGAAGCCATAATGCCGCCGTAATCAGGAATGCAACCCCACTCAATCCCCAGAACAGGCTCCAGAAAACCGCCCGTCGTTCGGATTGATCGTCACGGCATCGCACGAACATCGGCACGGCTGCTCCGGCGACCAGACCTTCGCTGACAAATCGATACATCAGCTCGGGAATCAGCATCGCCGACAGAAAGACGTCGGCTTCACGGCCGCCGCCGTACATGAAGGCAAAGACGGCGACGCGAATGAACCCGCTGAGCCTGGAAAGCAGAGTCAGCGAAGCCAGAGAACCGAAAGCCTTGCCGAGATGAATAGCCATCAGAAGATAAGAAAACCCCGGCCGATCGGCCGGGGTTCGAGGTTCATCGAATCAGGACTCAGTGACCGCCGCAGCCTCCGCAGCCGCCATTACCGCCGTTATCGCCGTCCGGGGGAAGGGGGCAGGAGTCGCCGTCGCAGTCACCGGCTTTGTGACCATCATGACCACCGCAACCGCCGCAGCCACCGTGATCGTCGCCGCAATCGCCACCATTCGGGTCGCAGGCCATCGCCGGACAAGCCACGAAACCAATCGCCAGGAACACAATCAGAGCCATAAGGGCAAACTTCATACTCTATACCTCCGACAACCTTATATGCGCAGACCGTCAGCCTACGCACTCTTGACTCATACCGTATCAAAGAATTTCACCCATGTCAAACCGTGAATCACAGAGCAAACGGGAACTCTTTCTGCGAGGGACAAGCCTTTGAACTCCCGTTCGTCAGCCCCTTCATGCTTTATGAGGGCAAGGCTGGACGAACGGGTGCAATTGTCGTGAGGTTGTGATAGAACTGCGCGCATGAATCTTCTTCTGCTGTTTCCGGAAGACCTGGTCGAGCCGGGTCGGGCTGTCGTCACCGGCCGCCGCTGTCGGCAGTTGCGTGAAGACCCGCAGCGGAAGCCCGGACATTCGCTGCAGGTGGGCATGCTCGACGGGCAGATGGGCACGGGTGTCATTTGCCGGCTCGACCGACAGCAGGCCGAGATCACCTTCAGCCTCGACACCCCGCCGCCGCCGCCAAGCCCCGTGACCCTGATTCTGGCCCTGCCGCGACCGAAAGTGCTGAGTCGAACTCTGGCGGCCGCCACATCGCTGGGCATCAAAGACATCTACCTGACCAACTCGGTGAATGTCCAGAAAAGCTACTGGCAAAGTCCCCATCTCAAGCAGGAAAGCATTGATGAAGCCCTCCTGGCAGGTCTCGAGCAGGCGCGCGACACGCGGTTGCCACGCCTGCACTGGCGACGGTTTTTTCGCGAACTGGCAGAGCAGGATCTGGCACGTTTGAGCCAAAGCAGCCGCACCCTGCTGGCCGCCCCGAGTCGAGAGGCCGTTCTTCCAGCGCCAGGCACGGAAACCACGACCCTGGTCGTCGGCCCTGAGACGGGGTTTTCCGCCGATGAAACCCGGACATTTCTGGATGCCGGCTTTCAGCTCTGTTCCCTGGGGCCGCGCATTCTACGAGTGGAGACCGCACTGCCGGCCCTGATCGGTCGGCTCGTCGCGACGCTCTGACCTGCCTCAGTCGACGGTAATCGACTTCGACACGTTCTTGGGCACGTCCGGATGCACTCCATGCTCGCTGATCTCGAGACGATCGAGGAATTCCATCTTGCGGCGGCTCATGTGCAGGGCCAGCATCTGCAGCACGACGGTCATCGAGAAGATAGCGAGCATCGGCGAGTCGGTGCGCGGCAAGGTCACATAGCCGTGGCGATAGCGCACATCGCCGGCCGGGGGCACTGAGACCGCCTCGCGCAGATGCTCGTTGTCTTCGGCGATCATGAACACATCGGCCCCGCGAATCTTGTGCGTGTTGATCTGTGAGATGGTCAGGTTGATGTCCGTTTCCTGAGGGCTGGTCAGGAACACCAGCGGATAATTGCGGTAGAGGCTCTTGAAGAAGTTGTGTTCGGCAAAGATGCGATCGAACACCGTTTTTTCCGCCGAATTCAGATAATGCGGCGGCACGTCCTGCAAGGCATACTCGACCACGGATCGGAACAGTCGATGCAGTGTCTGACCGTCGGCGCGATTCAGTTCGGGCTGATCGAGACTGAATTTCATCGAGTCGCAAAAGGTTTGCAGAAGAGCCTGCACGGAATCCATGCCGAAAACCGTGTTGACACCGAGAATCGTGTTCGGGCCATGTTTGAACTCTGCCCCTTCGAATCCTTCGGTGTGGTTGAGTACTATCTCGCGAATCTTGAGAGCGCCTTCCTTGGCGATTCCAAGGAGTCGGGTTGCCAGAATGTGAATACTCGGTCGAATGAAAAGCTCGTCGGCGATCTCCTCGATCTCTTTCTTCGTCGTCTTGATCGTGCGATCGATCAACTCCGGCACTTTCTCAACCTGTGCCCAAAAATCGACATCTCCCTCGCCCCCTTTTCGCGACCGACGACGCCCCTTCGGCGCCAGTGTCTCACGCAGGCGCACCGCCAGCATGAACAGCACCAGCAGCTGATTCATGAAACTTTTCGTGGCCGGCACTGAGATCTCAGGGCCGCAGTATAGCGAAATGTACAAGTCCGATTTTTCCTGAGCCAGTGTGGAATTCGTATTGTTGAGGATGCAGATCTTTCTGACACCGGGATACTTCTCGCTGACGAAGTTGAAGACATCGATCAGATCTTTGGTCTCACCGCTCTGGCTGATGCCGATCAGTACGTCTTCGGGACGCAGCGACTGCGTGCACTGCGCGCGAAACTCGCCGGGCAGCAGCGGCATGACCGGCACGCCCGCGATTTCGTTGAAGAAAAGCGGGGCCGTCTTTGCCGCATGGAATGAGCTGCCGCAGGCCAGCATATAGATCGTGCCGTTCCGTTCCCGCGTCTGCTTCATGATCTGCAGGAAACGGCGGAGCCGCTTTTCGAGATCTTCCACTTCGCTCAGATCAAATGCGGCATCGAGGCAGGCAAGCAACGCCGACAGGTGCGGCACTTTCGAACAGTCGGAAAGTTCGCGCAGTTCTTCGAGAAACGCTCCATGAGTCGATTTGAGGCTTCGATCGGGCGTAAGCTCACCGACCTCGCCGGCCAGACGTGCAAGCGAGCGGGCGTGTGCGGAATCGAGCCATCGGCGCCAGGCCGTTCGCAACTCAGCCGTTTCAGTGATTTCGGCCAGGCGCGCCACTTCGGTGCGACACTTCGCCAGCAGTTCGGCATCGGGTTTCCTGGCCCGAACCCTCGAGACCAGTTCGTCACCACCATTGAAACGTTCGATCAAGCGGCGCGTCGACGGTACCTGATGATGAATCTCCTGTTCCATGAAATAGGTATAAGCCGGGTCGAGACGCGTCTCTTCGACCTTCAGAAGACTGCGCTGTGACGGGCGTTTGATCTTGCGACCGTTTCTCAGATCGTACAAGGTGAATCGACGATCATCGAAGATGGCAAACTCTTTTTCGCGAATCGGAATCAGAACACGCGTGAGCTGCAGGACGGAAGCGAGATCGGAGGAGGCCAGGTGAAAGGCGCCGCCGTCGGGGTGCACGCCGCGCCCGAGATACAGACTGCTGCCTGCTTTGATGACCGCCATCAAACCGGAGACCGGATCGACGACGACCGCCGCATAGGAGCCGACCACCTGAGTGGAAGCTCGCAGAACCGCCTGTCGCAGCGCTTCGTGTCTGATCTCGCGGTCGTCAGCATCCTTGTATCGCAGTTCTTCGGCAAAAAAGTGCTCGATGGTATGCACCAGCATCTCCCCATCGTTGTCGCTCTTCACCTCGTGCCCTTCCCGTGTGAGCCATTCCTTGAGTCGGCCGCAGTTGGTGATGTTGCCGTTGTGCGCGCCGTAAAAATGCAGCTTGCAGGTCATCTCGTGCGGCTGTGCATTTGCGCGGTTGACGACGCCGAACGTGGCCCAACGCACCTGCCCGCAGAAAATGTGACCGGCAAGCTTGTCGATGCCGAGTCGAACGGCCACTTCACTCGGGGCGCCGACATCCTTTCGCAACACGACCTTGCCGTCGCTGTTCTGGACGATACCGCCGGTCGAGTCGTAGCCACGGTATTCGAGCATACGCAACAACTTCGCCGCCGTTTGTCCGAGGGTTGGGGTGTCTTTTTCAAAAATGCAGCCGATGACTCCGCACATGGGTCGTTCCTTTCCGATTTTCCAGGGGGATGTTTCGGCGTGAATTGTATTCCCGCAACGAGGCGAGTGCAACCCGGAGAAATTTTTGACTTCCCGGTACCCCGGTGCTATAATCGCCGCGCTTTCCCCCCTTCAGACGGGGGGTTTCCCTATTCGGAAATCAATTCAGAAACGGAAACAATCTCAGCAACGAGGAGAGTTCATAACCATGGCCCACGCTGCCCCATTCATGTCCATGCGCTGGTTGCGCCTGCATATCAAAGAGATCATCTGGGCAACGGTGATTTTGTTTGTCCTCTCCTGTTTTATCATCGGGTATGGCTCGTCACGTGCCCAGAAACGCATGGACGAACGCCGTCATCGCGCCGAGGCTGATGAACGCCGCGCCCAGGAAGCGGAAGAAAGCCTTCCGCCCAATCTCGCTGCCAAAGCTTCGACCCCCGTACTGCAGGTATTCTACCCCGCTGACGCCACCGCCAGCCGCGTCATTGACGCCAAAACACTGTATCGCAGTCTGATCAAGAGTCCGGAATACAAACAGCTGCTGCAGTTCCCGCCCCAGATGCGCGCCTCGTTCGGCGGCCAGATCAAGGAAAGCATCATCGAAGGCATGGTCGACACATTGTTGCTCGAGCGCTATGCCGAACTCAACAATATCCAGCCGCGGGTTCCCGCTTCTCAGATCGTCAAGCAGGAAGAAGCCCAGCTGACGACGCCGGAATTCAGCCGCCAGCTGCAGAAAGCCGGTCTGACCCGCACCGAATATCAGGCGCGCAAGCATCAGGAACTGGTCATGCGCGAAATCTTCGAATCACAGACGAAGGCCATGCCGGCTTCCGCCGCGACCGACGCCGCGCTCGAAGCCTACTATAATCAGAATCGCATTCGGTTCAAGAAAGATGACGAAATCAGCTTCGAACACATTCTCTTCTCACCGCACGGCTTTCTCAGCAAGGTTTCCGTCTCCGACGACGAGATCGCCGAGTATCACAAAGTGCATTGCAACGAGTATCAGACCTCGAAGCGTCTTTCCGTTTCGCACATCTACATCAATCCCGACGATCCGGAATATCAGAAGCAGTTCATCATTGACGAGCCTGCCATCAGGCAGTATTACACCGCCAACCTGGACAAATTCAAGAAATCGGAACAGGTGCGCGCAAGACATATTCTGATCAAACCCCGCAACACCTTCGAGAAGAAGCTTGACACGTTCACCATCAATCTGCGCGATTTCCGCTTTGTTCCAGCCACCGAGAGCAAGAAGGGCGAATATACGTTCGAACTCGGCATCAGCGAACGAAAAAGCGGTATCAACCTGAACTTCAAGGATATCGTCCTGGTGACCAAAGACGGGCAACGTTTCTCTCCCGACAAGGATTCACAGGAAAAGGCGGGGGCCGCGCTCGAATTCCCGCAGTCCGGCACGCCAAGCAGCGGCAACGTCTATGGCGAAGTCTGCATTCTATTGCCGAAAGACGCGCAGCCAGACAAGCTTGAAGTTCGTGACGGCAAGAGCCAGCACTCGTTCGACGTTTCGGGCGCTCACGATCAGGAACTCGCCTTCGCTGCTGCTGAGACCGAACTGAAGGCCATTCAGGCCCGCATCACCGACGGCGCTGATTTTGCCAAGCTCGCCGCCGAGCTTTCCGAAGACGAAGGTTCTCGCGAGAAAGGCGGAGATCTCGGCTTGTTCGGTCACGGCCAGATGGTTCGTCCGTTTGAAGAAGCCGCCTTCGGAGCGAAACCCGGCAGCGTGGTCGGGCCGGTCCGCTCGCAGTTCGGCTGGCATCTGATCAAGGTGGAGGAAAACGTTCCGGCGCGCACGCTGAGCATCGACGAAGCCCGCCCCGAGATCGTTTCAGCCATTCGCCAGGAACAGGCGACCCAGAAGGCCGTTTCCGACCTCGAACTCTGCACCGACCTGCTCAAGCAGGGAACCCGCACGTTCGCACAGCTGGCTGAAAAATACTCGACCGGCGAGTCGCGCAAGAACGGCGGCAAGCTGCCGATTTTCTGGAAGGGCGAGTTCACCGAGGATTACACGGACGCCGATCGCCGCATTCTCGAAGCCGAGATCGGCCGCGGCAACCGCATCGATCCGCAGATCGAAGAGCTGCTGTTCGGCATGAAAGTCAAAGACGTATCCTCCGTGTTGAAAACGGAAAACGGCTATCATCTGTTCCAGCTCGATTCGGTGCTCGACCCGGCTCAGCTGTCGTTCACTCCTTCACTCAAGACCAGAATTCGCCGCCTGCTGGAAGAGAAGAAAGCCAAAGAAATGGCTCTGGCTGAAGCCAGGAAAATCGCCGGCGACCTGAACCCGACTAATTTTACCGAGCTGGCGAAGAAAACCATCGGTGAAGAACCGGTCAAACTCGGCCCCCTGCCGTTCTCACTCGATGCCGGATTCTCAAGCTACGGCATGACGGGTGCCATCGGGCAGGTCTCCGCCGACGGACGCACCTATCTGCCGGCGATTCAGAAAGCTTTGGCGGAATTCGTGAACAAGCATCGTCAGAAGTTCACGGGGACCACCGTTCCGGCTGCCGGCGCACCTGCTGAAGCCTCGAAGGGCCTGCCCTCCACGATTGATCCGAAGGATGCCCTCATCGGGCCGATCGAAACCGAACTCGGTGTTCATTTCCTGAAGCTGACCTACGTCGGCATCGACATGTACGAACCCTTCGCCGAGATCAAGGAAGATCTGCGCGCCATGCTGACTCAGATTCCGCGCGAAGATGAAGTGAAGGCCCAGTTCGAAAAGAATCGCGAACGCCTCGACAAGCCGGCGACCCGCAAGATCCGTCAGATGGTCATGAGCGATGAGGCCTCGGCCCGCAAGGCGTATGAAGAACTCAAATCCGGGCAGTTGTTCACTTTGGTTTCCCGTGCCTATTCGATCGACGGCGCCTCTCAGGACAGCAAGGGAGTGGTCAACGAGGTGAAGAAGGGTCAGTTGCCCGCCAATATCGACGAAAAAGTATGGGAACTCAAGAAGGGTGAATACACCGAACCTCTGCAGACCAGCTACGGCTGGGTCATCACCGAGGTCGAAGAGATCGCTGATGCCGTTCCGGCTCAGTATGACAAGGTTGCCGATCAGATTCGCGGTCAGCTGAAGAATCAGTTGCGCTCGAAACTCGCGCAGCGCTTCATCAACGGTCTGCGTCAACAGGCACGCATCGTTCGCAACAGTGAACTGTTGGCTGAACTCTGAGTGAGCCGGCGCCTTCTTCGAGGTTTCCTCGAAGAAGGCGCTTTTTTTTTGAAAGGATATCGCCATGAGGTTGGACAAGTTTCTGCAAGTCAGCGGGCTGATCAAGCGCCGGGTGCTGGGGAACGAAGCCTGTACCCGCGGACTGGTCTGCATCAACGGCACACGCGCCAAACCGACGCGCGAGGTCAAGGCAGGCGATGTCATCGATCTGCACCTGCCGTACCGCGAAGTTTCCGTACGAGTTCTGCAGGAACTCACCTCTGGTTCCATGAAGAAAAGCGACCGCCCGAAATATCTTGAAACCCTTCGCGATGAGCCTCGCAAGCCGCTGCAGGAAGATTCGTGGTGGGAAGATGACCCGGGCGACACGCCTGACCGGGAACCACCGTCACCGGCAGGCCGCTGATGGAATCCATTCGCGAACTGCTGCAGCGGCTGGATCTCGACCCGCGAAAATCGCTCGGACAAAATTTCTGCATCGACAAACGGCTGCCCGAAGCGGTTATCGAAGCCCTTGCTCCTGCGCCCGAAGACACATTGTGGGAGATCGGACCCGGACTCGGCGCTCTGACCCGTCGCCTGGCGAAACTCGGCAACCCGCTGTGGGCCTTTGAAATGGACCAACGACTGCGACCCCACCTGCAGGACGTTCTCAAACCTTTTTCGCAGGTTCACCTTCTCTGGGGTGACTTCCTCACAGCGGATCACTCACCCGCAGTCCCCGCATCGGGCGATCTTCTGATCTGCGGCAACCTCCCTTATTCTTCCGGAACAGCGATGATCCGCCTGCTGCTTGAAAAACCGCCCGCCGTCTTTCGACGCGGCGTGTTTCTGCTGCAACGGGAGGTGACAAAAAAAGCCTGCGCCAAACCCGGCACCGACGACTACAGCTTCCTTTCTACGGCTATCAGCTTGTACGCTCACGCACGCACCGGTGCAATTTTCTCGCCTTCATCGTTTTTTCCCAACCCGCAGGTCTGGAGCAGCCTGCTGATCATCGAACCTCATGTCCTGACGGAATCCGAGCGCGCCCGCCGGAAATGCGCCCTCACACTGGCGTCAACCGCGTTCGAACAACGCCGCAAAATGGCACTGAATCTTCTGAAGAAGCGACACACCTCCGTGAAGCAATCATGGGAAGACTGTTTCGCAACACTCGGACTCGACCCGAACATTCGCGCCGAGCGCTTATCTCCGGAAGATTTTCTTGCTCTTGCCGACAATGTGTCGTAAGCGTCTTTGATCTGCTCTCATGGCGTAAATCAGCGACCCCGACTTGCTCATTCAGCCTCATCGGGATATAGTAGGCACATGCGAATGACAGCTGCGCTGGTCGCCGTTTTGGTCTTTCTTGTCCTCTCCAGTGAAATGACATACGGCGCTCCTTCATCCGTTCAGGTCGAGCTGGTGGCCGAACACGAAACGGTCGCTCCGGGCGAGACCATCACGCTGGGTGTCCTGTTCACGCTGCCTCCCGAAACCCATCTCTACTGGCTGAATCCAGGGGATTCCGGCATGCCTCCGTCTTTCTCCATACGCCTTCCCGCGGAGTATCGCGCCGGTGAAGTTCAGTGGCCGCCTCCCCATCGTCTTGAGAAAGAGGGAGAGGTCGTCTACGGGTATTCCGATCAGGTTCTTTTCCCGTTCGAGATAACGGTGCCGGCAACCGCCGTTCCGTCTTCATCGGCCGTCGTTCGTGTCGACATCCAGGCGCTGCTCTGCAGCGAGACCTGTCAGCCGATCGCTCGATCACTCAACTACGCAATTACCGTCGGCGTCTCGCGGTATGACGAACGTCACCGGAGCATTTTCGAGAAAACACGTCAGAACCTGCCTCATGAGGCCCATCAATGGCAGCTAAGCGCTCATGCCACCTCGGACAATCGCTGGCAGATCTCGATGATGCCGCCCAACGGCGCGTCCGTGCCCGCCCCCCTCTTGTTTATCCCCCTGCGACAAGGTGTCATACGCGACGCTTCCCCCCAGTATTTTTTCCCTGGAACGGCGACCTCAGCGGCCACGTTGTCGGTTATGCGTGGGTATCTTGATCCGGGGCCGTTTCTGGAGGGGCTGTTGCTGACCTCCGGAACTCATTCATCAGGGCCGTTTCAAGGCAGCTCAGCCATTTCTGTCCGAATTCCCGTCGTCGCATCTCAGCTTCAAACACCCGATGCCGACTAATTCTTTTTCGGGTATACCGGTTATGAAGGAGACAGTATGAAACAGTATCTCGGTCATCTCGTGTTCCTGTGTTTGGTTGTTACACTATTGATCTACGTTTGTCCTATCTGTGCCCAGACGGAACCCGCTCCAATGAATGCTGCAACGAGCAGTGAGAATGCAACAGCTCAGACACCCACCCAGCCCGCCGCAACCCCGGCAGCGGTGATTGCGACGGAAACCGCTTCAAGCAACGGAGTCGAGAACGGAGCACGAGCGCCGGATTTCACCCTTCCCGACCCGGACGGAAAGATGCATACCCTGTCGCAGTATGCCTTCAATTGGGTCGTTCTCGAGTGGACCAACTACGATTGTCCGTTCGTTCGCAAGCACTATGATTCCGGCGCCATGCAGGAACTGCAGAAGATGGCGGTCGAAAAGGGCGTCATCTGGTTATCGATCAATTCATCCGCCCCCGGCAAACAGGGGAACTTCAGCAACGACGTCTGGAAGAAGCGCATCGCCGAACAAAAAGTCGCCGCCACCGCCGTTCTTCTGGACCCGGACGGTACGGTCGGACGACAGTATGATGCGAAAACCACGCCTCATCTGTTTGTCATCAACCCGGAAGGCCTGGTCATGTATCAGGGGGCAATCGACAGCATCAGATCGACGGATGCCGCCGATATCGCCCGGGCGGTTCCATACGTTCGACAGGTGCTCGAAGCGGCACTCGCCGGCAAAGATCTGCCCCAGCCGACCAGAACCCCACCGTACGGATGCAGCGTAAAGTACTGACGCCCCGCAGCGATGACTGATTCTTTCCCCAACCTTCCAAACACCCGGTTCGCTCCGGCTCATCGGGCCACAGAGACAGAACTGAAGCAGAGTCGTCACGAGTTCAAGGCTCAGAAGCTGATGAGCGATATGCTCGAAGCATTTCCCGGGCCGGCATTTGTGCTCAACGGGTTCCGTCAGGTGGTGGCCATGAACCGGCGCGGCCTGTTGCTCAGCGGGCAGACAGAGGAACAGGTGCTCGGCAAGAGGCCCGGTGAACTGTTCGGCTGCACCAATGCCGAATCCGGGCCGGGCGGTTGCGGCACCTCATCAGCCTGTTCAGTGTGCGGAGCTGTACAAGCCATTCTTCAGAGTCAGGCGACCGGCGAGCCGAATGTCAGGGAATGCCGCATTCCGGCTCAGGCGTTCGGCGGCATCTGCCTCGAACTCGAACTGCATACCACGCCGATGACGATTTCCGGTCACCCGTTTCTGGTCTGTGCTTTGCGCGATATCAGCCTGGACAATCGCAGCCGCTCGCTCGAGCGGGTGTTTTTTCACGACCTGCTGAACTCTCTCGGCATCATTCGCGGGCTGGCCGACCAGATGTTGAAACTGATGCCGGCAGGCACCGGCGATGAAGCCGTTCTTCACGACGCGATCCGCAGCGAGATCCAGCATCTGCTCGAAGAGGTGCTGGCGCATCGTTTTCTGCAGCAAGCCGAGAACGGCGAGTTGAAAGCGAACCTGTGCGGCACGCAGCTGCGAGGGTTTGTCGAGCAACTGGCGCGCAGTTGTCAGGCTCACGATTGCGCTCGTCAACGCTCAATCGTCGTCGATCAACCGGTACCAGAACTGGAATTGATTACGGATGAGCGTCTGTTGCGACGCATTCTGGTGAATCTGATCAAGAACGCGCTTGAAGCAGTACCTGCCGGAGAATCGATACGTCTGCGCTGTTTGAATGAAGAACAGGGTATTCGCTTCGAGGTCTGGAATCCTGGATATATTCCTGTTCCCGTGCAGTATCAGATCTTTCAGAAGTCGTTTTCGACCAAGGAAGCCAAGGGACGCGGACTGGGGACCTACAGCGCCAGGTTGTTGGGAGAACGAGGTTTGGGCGGAAAGCTGTCTTTCACCAGTACTCCGGAAACCGGCACCACCTTCACTTTCCTGCACCCACGGATATCCATCTCCTGAGCTTCTTCGATCTGCAGCCAGACTGGTTACGATGATGAGGGCCGGTCTCCCAAAGCTCTCAATGAGTTTTCCCAGAGCCGTTCGGTAAAGGCGTCATCGGCCGGCACGCCGCGCAGATCGGCGAGAAAGCGGCCGATCAGGGGCAACGCCGCCGGTTCATTCTCGTCACCGCCCCAGTCCGGGGGGGCCAGATCCGGCGCATCGGTTTCCAGCAGAATTCGATCGATCGGGGCCTGCCGGGCCACGTGCGGGGTTTTTCTCGCTCCCGGCCGACAAAGAGACCCTGAAAACGAAAGATACGCGCCGGCGCGCAGGAACAAACGCGCGACCTCCCAGGAACCACAGAAATTGTGCATGATCCAGGGCACTCCGTCTGCATGCTGTCGCAGCAGGTTCAATGCCGCTTCCCATCGACCGCGCAGATGCACCAGCACGGGAAGCCCGTGACGCCTGGCTCTCTGCAGCTGCCAGACAAACTGCGGCTCCTGTTGTTCCGGTGTGGATTCAGCCATGGTATCCAGCCCGACCTCCCCGATCGCCACGCAGGTGCCGGGCGCTCCCGAGTCAGCCCAGATTCTTTCCAGGTCTTCGACAGCGTAGCGGTGAGCGACGCCCGGGTGCACGCCCCAGGCGAAGCCTACGCCTGACACCGACTCGGCAAGACGGGTCGGGCCGTGAATCGCCGGCACCAGCAGACGCTGCACCCCGGCCTGCCGTGCGCGTTCCAGCACCTGCTGCCGTCTGTCGACCAGCGGTTCAACGTCGAGATGACAGTGCGTATCAAACCAGCGCATGAAGCAACCCCCTTCCCTTCCTGTATAACAGTTTTCGAAAGATTGAAAAAGATCGGCCGTCGAGTTATAATTGGCGACTATGGTTGCAAGTCTCACGGGTTATGGGCGCGCGGAACTGATTGACGAACACGGTCGAATCTGCGTCGAATGCAAGTCGGTCAACAATCGATTTCTGCAGCTCGATCTGCATATTCCTTACGGGTATGGCTGGCTGGAAGAGCGCTTGCGCGGTCTCGTCGGAGAACGCGTCAGTCGCGGCAAGATGATCGTGAATCTCGAAATCTTCAATTTCAGTTCCGGCCAGGACATCATGATCAATGAACCGCTGCTGCAGCGGCTCGTCGAACTGCAGAGCAAACTGGCCCAAAGCACCGGACAGCGTCTGAATTTGAATCTGGACGGCCTGCTGAGTCTCCCCGGGGCGATGAAGGTCACCTCATCGTCTGACGAAGAGCGCCTCTGGAACCGCTTGAAACCAGTCATCGACAAAGCTCTGAACACCTTTTCCGATGCCCGCCGGCGCGAAGGCGAGAACCTCGCCCGCGATATGCGCGCCCGCCAGAAGGCTTTGCTCGAACGTTTGGCCGTCATCGAAGAGCGGCTGCCGACCTATCGCGATCATTTCAAGACTCAGTTTACCAACCGTCTGCGAGAACTCAATGAGCAGGCAGGTCTCGATGAATCCAGACTGGCCACCGAAATCGCGTTGTGGGTCGATCGCACCGATGTGACCGAAGAAATTACCCGGCTACGCAGTCATCTTCCCGAACTCGACAGCATTCTTTCCCGCAAGGACAGCATCGGCAGACGCCTCGACTTCCTGCTGCAAGAAATCCATCGCGAGACCAATACGCTGGGCAACAAGCTCGGAGACCTGGCCATCATTCAGCAGGTGCTCGAAATGAAGTGCGAGATCGAAAAGATCCGCGAGCAGGCCCAGAACCTGGAATAGGAGAGGAACATGCGCTTTCGTCTGCTCAACGTCGGATTCGGCAACGTGGTGGTCGCCAACCGTATCGTCGCCATCGTCAGTCCGGGTTCCGCACCGATGAAACGCTTGAAGGAAGAGGCTCGCGAGAGCGGCAAACTTATTGACGCCACCTACGGCCGCAAGACGCGCGCCATTCTGGTCACCGATTCCGACCATGTCATTTTGTCTGCCATCAACCCTGAGACCGCCGCCCTGCGATTTCTGGGCAAGAAGGTCGCCGATGAGTCCGAAAAGGCCGGCGACGCCGATGAGTCCGCTGATCAACATTCCGAGGAGGAAGAAGCATGAGCCCGAAGTTCCCTTCCCGCACCGAGATTCTCGACCGCATTCCAAACAAGTATGATGCCGTGATGGCCATTTCTCAGCGCGTCAAAATGCTGGTCGACGGCAAGAAGAAAGTCATCGAGGAATACGACGAGAACCCGATCCGCAGCGCGATGAACGAAATCGCCACCGGTGCGCTGGTTGTCGAAGTCGAAAAATAATCGACCGCGACGGGTTCTGCTGGTCTACGGCCGCGGGCCCGTCGCCGCCGTCGGGCAATCTCTGCCCGCTTTTTTTGTCAATGCGGGATTTGAGGTGCGCTGCGCCCTGACGGCAGACGCTGCCGCCTGGGTCGGCACCGAAGCGCTCCGTCACTTCAGTCGATCGTCCGTGCTGGTCGATACGACTTCGGCCCCCGCATGGGCCTCTCAGCCATTTCCGTTTGACCTTTCCGTCGGCATCGGCCTGTCTTCAGCTGAACTGTTGCAGGTTGTCTGCGGCAATCCGACCGTGCCGGCTCTGACTCTGATGGCACGCTTCGGCGGCAGCCGTTTCGCGACGCTCGATTCCGATCCTGAACCAGCCGTCCGTCACGTGCTGCAGCACGCCTTCACCGGCTTGTTCCCTTTTCCCGGCTCCATCGGCGAGATGCAGCGGGCCATGGAAGGTCTGTTCGCCTGCACGGTCTCTCATCTCGAAGCCCGGCAGCGCTGCGCCCATCTGACCGTACGAGTCCGTCGACAGATTCCCGCCGTTCTGTCGCATCTTGTCTCCGAACCCGGTCCCGTCGAGCGACTTTTTTTGTACTATCTCGGATTGAGTGGAATGCAGGTTCAGAAAGCCTCAACACAACCGGAATCGAACGCAACAACTCCCTCCGTGTCTCTCGACATCGACTTGTACGGAGGACCCTGGCAGGCTGCACAACGAAAGACCGGAACCTTTTCGCTCTCATTTGATCCAACCCTTGCCGAGCCTCTTCCGACGGGTTCTTTGCAGTTACGGTTCATCGACGCCCGTGTTTCTGACGAACAGAGAGCCGCGCTCGCTTCTGAACGAGTCTGGCTCGCCGTCCCTCTCCCCAACGGTGATTTTCTCTTCCAGGATCATCACGGACAACGCCTGATCCCGGATCTTTCAGAACGGCCCGCCGGTCAGCGTCTCGTCGAACTACTCTCCGAGCGACTGTCGGGCCAACGCTGAGCTCAGGCCTGGTCATGCGCCTGTTTCTCGATATCTCGTTTCCGCTCGCGGTACCGAAGCCGAGCTTTACCTATCACTTCGACACACCAGCAGAACCTGATCTCGCCAAAGGATTGCGCATCGTCGCCCCGGTCAATCGGCGACCGCACATCGGGTATCTCGTCGGGTGGTCGATGTCGCCCCCGGCATTCGATACGCTGCCGATTCAGGAAATTCTCGATCAAACGCCGTTGCTGCCTGCATCGCTGGTCGACCTCGGGTTTCATCTGGCCCGCACCTGTTTGTGCTCCCCCGGAGAGGCTTTCGATGCCATGCTGCCTGGGGCTGTGCGTCAGAAGATTCGGCAGGTCGTTTTCTGTCCGTTGCCCGACTCCCTCTCTGCAACTCAGCTGGCGGCTTTGCCCGAGGCGATCGCCTGGCTGCGCACCCAGGGCCGAATCGGCTTACGCGCCTTTCTTGATGCGTATCCGTCGGCCATGCGCCTCTGGCGCGGCTGGCAGAGTGAGGGGCTTCTCGGTCTCGAACACGAACGCCGCGATGCCGCCGGGCCACGCCTCGAACGCAAACTCTATCTCACCCCAAACCTCGAAATTCGTCTCGAGGCCTTTACTCCGAAAGAAAAACTGGTAATCGAGTATCTGCTCAAAATCAGTGATGCAGCCACACCGGCGAGCATCTGCCGCGGAGCGGGCGTAAGCAGCGCTCCAGTCCATCAGCTGATTCGCAAAGGGTTCCTTCAGGAACGTACAGATCGCGTTGTTCGAGAAGCCGCCTCCGGAGATTATTACACAGCTCAGGCAACTCCGATGCCGTCCCTTACCGATGATCAAAGTGCCGTGCTGGCAACCATTCGAAAGGCCTGCGCCGAAGATCGGAGACCGGTACTGATTCGCGGCGTCACCTGCTCGGGCAAGACCGAGGTCTACCTGCGCTGGGTCGCCGAGATGCTTTCCCAGAATCGCGGCGCCATCGTACTGGTGCCGGAAATATCGCTGACGCCCCAGATGACCAAACGGTTCCGCGACCGCTTCGGACAGCGCGTCGCCATTCTGCACAGCCGACTTTCAGACGGGGAGCGTTTCGACCAATGGGAACTGATACGACGCGGCGAACGTCCGGTCGTCGTCGGAGCGCGATCTGCCGTATTCGCGCCGGTGCCGCGTCTCGGCACGATCATTCTCGACGAAGAAGGCGAACCGTCATTCAAACAGTCCGAGACACCGCGTTACCATGCACGCGACGTTGCCGTCGAGCGCTGCCGCCTTGAGCAGGCTCAGTTGGTCATGGGAACGGCCACTCCCACCCTCGAAAGCTATCATCTTGCGAGCACCGGCGCCTATCACCTGGTACACATGGAAAAGCGCATCGGTGACCGGGCGATGCCGATCGTCCAGGTTGTCGACATGCGACAAGAGCTTACCGCCAGGAAAAACCGCAGTGTCTTTTCGTCGGCGCTGCAGTCTCGCGTCAGTCAGGCGCTCACTGCCGGCAAGCAGATTATTCTCTATCTGAATCGACGCGGATACAGCAGTTTCGTGCTCTGCCGCGCCTGCGGCACGACCATCGAGTGCTCGCGCTGCAAGGTCTCACTCGTCTATCATCAGGGGTGCCGTCTGCTGCGCTGCCACTACTGCGGTGAGGCTCGCGCCATTCCCACCCAGTGCCCGTCGTGCGGCAGTGCCTCGATCAGGTTTTTCGGGGCCGGAACCCAGCGCATCGAAGCCGAAGCTCACCGCCTCTTTCCCGGCGCGCGTATTGAACGACTTGACTCGGACAATGTCGGCCCCAAAGGAAATCTGGAGGAAATTTTACACCGGTTCGGCGAGGGTCGTATCGACATGTTGATCGGCACTCAGATGGTCGCGAAGGGTCTCGATTTTCCGAATGTCACCGTCGTCGGCATCATGGCGGCGGACAGTCTGCTGCGCCTGCCTGATTACCGGGCCGGCGAACGCAACTTTTCATTGCTGGCCCAGGTCGCCGGCCGCGCCGGCAGAGGAGATGCACCGGGTCACGTCGTTCTGCAGACCTATTTTCCCGAACACCATTCGATCAAGCATGCCCTCACCGAGAACTTTCTCGGGTTCTTTCATGAAGAACTCGAACATCGCAGAGCACTGGCTTTTCCGCCGTTCAGTCATCTCGGACTTTTCCTGCTTTCCGGCGAACGCCCCGACCGGGTTGAAGAAGCCGGAAAGGCTCTCGCGGAGAAACTGAAGCACGAACTCGGCACCGCCGGCGGTCAGGTTCTGGGTCCGTCACCCGCGCCGATCGAGGTGATCGAAGGAAGGCATCGATTTCAGGTGCTCGCCAAACACGCCGACCTCGAAACCATGACGCAGGCCGTCGCGCGCACGCTGGCACAAACCCGAGTTTCCGGCGTGCACGTCAGCATCGACTTCGACCCGTACATCACCCTGTAACATGAGTTCCTCAACTCATCAGAAACACGCCGTGTGGGCGGTGGTGGCAACGCAACTGATCACGGGCAGCACGTATCTCGTGGCCAAACTCGGATTGCGGGAACTGCATCCATTCACGCTCGGCTTTCTTCGCTTCGTCATCACCGGAACCGTCTATCTACTGCTTTTTCAGCTGCTGGCCAACCGTGTCAGGCCTCTGCGACAACTGAACGTCCGCCTGCTGACTCTGATGGGTTTTCTGGCCGTGCCGCTGAATCAGGCACTTTTTCTCTATGGGCAGCGTCTGTCTCACAGTTCTCACGGTGCGCTGCTGTATGCTCTGACACCGCTGATCGTCATCATTCTGGCGCGCTTGTTTCTGAGTGAGCAACTGACCGTCTGGCGCATCATCGGAGTCGGTCTTGGTCTCGGCGGCGCATTGCTGGTCCTGTTTGAAAACTCGGCCTCATTTTCGGCGGACTCGGCCACCGGTGATCTGCTGATCTTTCTCGGAGTTCTGGTGTGGGCCGCCTACACGATTCTTCTGAAGCGCGCTCTGGTCACTCATTCCGCTCTGGAAGCAACGGGCTGGTCATTGATTCTTGGTGCCGTCTTGTTTCTTCCGATCGGCATTCCTGCCATGCTCACCCAGGACTTTCACCACGTCAGTCTCACGGCCTGGGCCTCCGTCATCTATCTGTCACTTCTGACATCCGTGCTCGCCTACTTCGTCTGGTCATGGGCGCTCAGTTATGTTGAGGCTGGTCGCATCGCGGTCGTGTCAAACCTGCAGCCCGTCGTCGCCACCGTGCTGGCCTGGATGTTCCTCAATGAACCCATCACCATGCAGTTTCTTGTCGGAACAGGATTAACAATCACGGGTGTCATGCTGACTCAGAACGAGCCGCTCTAAGCGAGTCTCTTCCAATCCGTCTTCGCAATCATCCGCTCGATTCTCACTTGCCGTGCACTTATCTCACTTCCGCTTCTCGGACATTCAGCCACGGCAACTTCCGTCTGAATTGCATCGTTCTCAGCTTCGAGGTTCGCGATCGTCCGGGTCAGCTCCTGTCTAGATGCCTTTCAACGGCGAGCTGACACCTGCCACGAATCGACAACATCCTTCCCGTTCACGACCCAGAGGGTGCTCGAAAGATTGACCGCGGCACACGCATGATTCGGTATCAGTCTCAGACGATCACCGAGGAGGGGGAGTTTCTCACCCGGAGCCGCCGTCACGACCCCATGTTCTTCAGAGAGGCGCACCATCGACCAGCCGGAGTTATCGACCCAGCGACCGAAGAAGGGCGTCTTTTCAAGACCATGCGCCCCCTTGTCGAGACCGACCGCCTTCGAACCGGCATCGACCACGAACCGATCGGCATAGACGCCGATGACCGTCGTCAGAACCGTTAAAGCGCACTGTTCGATCGATGCAGCTTCCAGCATAACCTGAATGTGATCATTGAAGACATAGTTTCCCGGACGCACCTCGGTGACTCCGGGGACACGCGAGCAGTATGGCAACGTCGGCGTCGAACCCGCGCTGGCCACGGAACAGGGGATTCCCGCCTCCTGTAGAAGTCGCGAGGCAAGCACCACAGATTCGCCTTCCTGACGGCCGATTTCCATGACCTGACCGTGGGAGGCGGCACCGTAGGCGTGACCGGCATGAGTAAACACACCCTCAAGAATCAGCCCTGGAGCTGCCACAACTTGTCGAGCGACTTGTACCAATTCAGGACCGGGAACCAGACCGCAGCGATGATGACCACAGTCGACTTCGATACGTACAAGGACTTCGATCCCCTCACGACGCGCCAGAGCCGAGAGCAGCCTGACATGTTCCGGGTGATCGACGGCGCAGGAAATCGACGCTCGTCGTGCCAGCCAGGCAAAGCGGCGCAAACGATTTTCACCAACCACCGGGTAGGCCAGGAACATATCGTTGAAACCTTCCTGCAGAAAGGCTTCCGCCTCTTCCAGCGTAGCCACAGTCAGCCCGCAAGCGCCCATCTTGGTCTGCAGAAGGGCCAGTGAAGGACACTTGTGAGTCTTGACGTGCGGACGAAGGCAGATGCCGGCCTGACGGGCCGTTTCGGTGCCGCGTGCCAGATTCCGCGCCAAAACAGAACTTTCAACGATCAATGCCGGAGTGTCGATGTCATCCAGATGCTGCATGTGGTGTATCTCGTATGATGTTCCTGGTGAATGGGAATGACTTATCTTCAGCGAACCCTGCGGCTCGTGTCAATGCAATCAGTGAAGCGTCTCCCTGGCTGGAAAGCTTGTTTTCAGCTGTTCGGCAAACAGATCGCGAATCAGCACGCCAGTCTCACGCGGATGCCTCACACGAGCGAACGCCGTAAAACCATCTCCACCCTGAGCGACGAAATCATTGTAGGCAAGCGGATACCATGCCTCGGGATCGACGATCTTCCCGCCTGCGATTCGCCATCCGCGAACGGAGCCGGCGTCAGCAGGTTCAATGCCGGCGAACACCAGCGGCGGCTGCACCCCGGGGCGCGACATGTCAGCCAGCAATATCAGATCTTTCCCCTGAATTTCGCCGGTAATGATCTCATGGTCGAACGGAAGCGTCTGGTACAAATCGCCGTATGTCAGAAGGCCGGCGCGAAAGCTGTTGCGAATTCCATTTCGATGAAAGCAGGCGATACCGGTTCCGACTCTTTCCGCAATGGCGCGGCACATGGCCTTGCCGATCTCGGAATTGCTGCCGTCAGTCCCCATGCTCATGGGCGCGGGAAGATCCGCAATCTTCTCGGCTTTCTTCTGTTGTACCAGTTCGACATGACGTCTTACGGCATCGTATGTCTCTAAAGAGGTTGGAAAAACCTCGGGATCGAGCAGGTGGCTCACATAACTCCAGGTTGCCACCCGTTTTTCATCGGTCGACCACCAGAGATTCAGTTCGCCGAGGTGACTGCCGTACCCACGCGTTTGCATGATCAGAGTTTTGCCGCTGATGACCGGAGTCGAGATCTGATCCTGAGAATGTCCGCCGATGATCACGTCGACATCGGGCACCCACCAGGCCAGCAGGCGATCCATCGCGTGACCACAGTGGCTCAACAGAATGATCAGATCGCAGCCGCGACGTCTGAGCGCCGCCGCTTCGGCACTCGCCACGGCGGCAAGATTGCGCAATCGCACCCCGGACAGATTCTTCTTTACCGAGACCGCAGGGAGGTCGGGAGTGATCACCCCGAAAATGCCGATCTTGACCGGCCCCACCTGCAGACGCACCGAATTGCGCCAGAAACGGTCGGGACCCTCGAGATTCGCGCAGACAAGGGGAAAGCGGGCAACCTGATACGCCTCTCGCAACGCTTTCGGCCCGTAGTCAAAATCGTGATTCCCCAGAGCGGTCACGGCATACCCGAGCTGATTGTACAAGTCGATCATTGCCGCACCCTTGGTCATATTCACTTCCATGGACCCCTGAAACAGGTCGCCGGCATCGACCAGAAGATAGCGTCCGCCCTGCTTCAGAATGTCGGCTTTTCGTTGCTGCAAAGCTCCGCCAAGCACCAATGCTCCGCCGATCGGTCGCGGCGCAGAGGCGTCGAGCCACACCGATGGCAGCGGTTGAAAGGTTCCATGCCAGTCATTCGTATGCAGGATGCGCAGCGGAACCTGCTCGGACCAGACCTGTACAAACGGCAGTAAAAGCAAAAGAGCGGAGAGAGCCAGGCGTTTCAACCAATGATGCAACATGCAATTCCTCGTTCAAGACATTCAGAGTCGGGCGTCGCTCGAAAAACGATCAACCGCCCTTTCCAGGGGCCAGCCACAGCCGGCGATACATGACGAACGGCAGGCCCAGGGGTGTGATCCGCAGACCGCGCACCTGCGGCTGTGCGATGACATGGGTGGTGTAATGATAGACGAAAACCCAGGGCGCGTCGTCGACCACCATCTGCTCGGCCTGATGATACAGCGGAATACGATCGCGGGCATCAAGCTCGAAACGCGCCTTCTCGAGCAACTCGTCGAGTCGCGGGTTCGCGTAGCGAGTGAAGTTTCCTTTGGCCCCGAAGTTCGACGAATGAAAAAGCGTGAAAAGGAAGTTGTCGGGATCAGGATAATCGACGGTCCAGCCCATGCGGAAGAACGCCGCTTCACCACTTTCAACACTGCGCAGATGTTCGGTGAACTCGACTTCCTTCAGGGTGCAGGTGATGCCGAGGTCTCGCAGATTCGCGACAAAGAACTCGCTCGAACGCACGTGGGCCGGGTCGCGATTGTACTGGAGAGTGATCTCCGGGAACCCCTTCCCGTCGGGGTATCCAGCCTCCGCAAGCAGCTTTCGCGCGCGCGGCAGGTCGTAGGAGTATCCTTTCAGGTTCGGGTTGTAGCCGAGAATACCCGGGGGCAGAACCCCTTTGGCAACTCGCGCCCGACCGTTCAGAATCAGATTCACGATGGTTTCACGGTCGATGGCATAGTTGATCGCCTGCCGCACTTTCGGATTATCGAACGGCGGACGGGTGACGTTGAATCCGATGTAGTAGGTGCCCCAACGACTGGTTTCCTGAAAAAACGGCGACCAGGCCGGGTCGTTCTTCACATTCTTGTATTCGGGGTCGGGAACGTCGTTGATCATCAGCTCGCCGCGCTTGAAGGCGGCAAAGCGCTCTTTCTCGTCACGTATGACCGGGAACTCGAGCGTATCGAGGTAAGGCCGACCGCGGAAATACTCGGGATTCGCCTTGAGAATCAACGTCTCGCCCTTCCAGCCGGCGTAGCGGAACGGCCCCGAGCCGACCGGTAGCGAGGCGACTGTCGGGTTCCCACGCCGAGCTTCGTCGCGCGGGACGATGAACGCGTTGCTGAGCGCCAGAAGCTGCAGGAAGGGAGAAAACGGCTTCTCGAGAGTCATCGAGATCGAGTCTGACGCCAGTATCCTGATGCCCTCGATGCGTTCTGCCTTTCCCTGCAGGTATTCGACCGCCCCGCGAATGACGAGGAACTCCTGACCGCGCTGCGTCTTCATGGACGGGTCGAGCAGACGGTGGAAGGTGAAATCGACGTCTTCCGCCGTGCAGACGCGCCCGGCATTCAAGGTCGGCTGATCACTTTCGCCGCAGACCTTGTGAAAACTGACATCGCGCCTCAGCTTGAACGTATAGGTGAGTCGATCGGCGCTGACCTGCCAGCTCTCAGCGATGACCGGACTGACGCGCGCATCCTGATCGAACTCGACCAGACCGTCGTACATCTGCCGACAGACTTCGTGCGAAAAAGAATCGGCAACCTCACGCGGATCAAGCGACAGCCCGGTGCTCGCAAAGGCACGCCGGAAGACGCCTCCCTGGATGGGCGTCGCATCGCTTTCGTTGCCTGGGACGGGCTTCGGCGCTTCGCCGCAACCCACGACTCCAAGCATCAGCATGAGTGCAAGAAAAAGCGAGAACCCTTTCCATCTCGTGTGTTTCACGCCGAACTCACTCGTCATTATGCTGGTTTTCGCCTGTCAAGACTCGTACACAGGCCGGATATCATAACATGATCATGCTTCGAGGGCAACGTAGAGCTTGTCCGTAATAGTCACAGATCTCGAAAGTGTGCTTCCCTTGTCTTGCGAGCGAGATTCGTTATGGTATAATGCCACACAGAGAACAGTATGGAGGCAAATGTGACGCGCCCGTTTCTGGTATGGTTCATGGCTCTGCTTCTCAGCACGACTGTCAGTGCATATGCGGCCGAGCGTTCAGAACGCATTCCACACCGCACCGTGTATGCGGTTCGCTGCCTCGCTCGCGACAACATCTGGATCGGCACTGAAGATGGCGCCGCCCGATTTGACGGGAAAGCCTGGACCATCTACCGCACGGCTGACGGATTGCCGCATCAGGTGGTCACGAGCATCGCCCAGGACCCGACCGACGGCACCCTCTGGTTCGGCACCTTCGGCGGCATCGCTCGCTTCAGAGGCGATCGTTTCGAAGCGTTTTCCACGTCCAATTCCGGGTTGATCAACGATGTCGTCTATGCGGTCACCGTGACGCCGCCGTATGTCTGGGCTGCCACCACCAACGGACTGTCTCGTTACCAGCCGCAGACCCGTGAATGGAAAGGGTTCAACGATCAGAACGCCCCGATGCACGAAGTCTGGTGTTACGGAGCAACGACCGAAAAGACCACTGGAGAAACCTGGTTTGCCATCTGGGGCAGCGGAATTCTGCGGGTCAAGGCGAACGGCGAGTTTGTGAGCTACATCGACCCTGACGAAATCTTCGACGTCGATGTCGTGCGCAACGACGGCCCATTACACGAAATTCAGGTAACCATCGACAGTCACCGCAACATCGTGTATTCCGGAGCCTATTTCGGCCTGACCCGCTTCGACACCGCAACCGAGAAGTGGAACACCTGGACGATCAAAGACCCCGATTCAGGTCTTCCCAGTGATTTCATCAATGCCGTGCGTCTTTCACCCGACGGCAGCATCTGCGCCATCGGCACGGACAAAGGCCTGTGTCTCTTCAACTATGACCGCAACTCCTGGGTCACCTACCGCCGTTCCGCTCAGGGCGGGGGCGAGTATCGCATCTTCGAAAACGGCACCTGGCGCACCGAGCCGGCACCCCAGGCCCCGGCCGGCGACTTCATCTGGTCGATCGACTTTCTCGATGACACGATCTGGGTGGGCACAGCCAGTGGCTTGTACACGGCAAATCTGAAACGGTGAATTCCGCATGACTATCCCTCGTTCACGACTCCTGATTCCGCTTCTGGTTCTGATGGCGGTCTTCTTTTCCGGAAGAGCGTCGGCACAGCCGCTGAACGCGTATCATCAGTGGACCGACCCCTTCGAATATCACGGTCCGGCGCGTGACGTGGTCGAAGGAGAGCAGAACCCGCCGACCATTCGTGTCGGCGTATTGTGCTCTCTCAGCGGCAACGGGGAAGAGTATGGGCAAGCCATGAAGCAGGGGGCCGATATGGCTGCCGACGAGATCAATCGAGCCGGCGGCCTACTCGGTCGTCCGCTCGAACTTGTCTATCGTGATGACCGCAACGATATGGGCGAGAACGGGCACCAGACCGTGAAAATGCTCTTTGACGATAAAGTCTGGGCCATCATCGGCTCGGTGCATTCCGGCTGTACGCATGTCGCCGCCCGGGTGACACTGAAAGCCGAAACACCGCAGCTGACAACCGTATCGACCGATCCGACGGTTCAGATGATCGGCAGCCCCTGGATGTTTCGCTGTCTGGCCGACGACAAGGCTCAGGGAACGGCGATCGCGAATGTGGTTTTTGACCGTCAGAAGTTGCTTCGCGTCGGTCTTTTTCAACAGAAGAACCGGTACGGTAAAATGGGCGGAAAGACGATCGCCCAGATCGCCGAGCATCGCGGCAAACCGCTGGCATTCAAGAGCTTTTTCAACAGCGGACAAACGGACTTTTCAGAACAGGTACAAGTTGCCAAGAACGCTAACATTGATGGAATAATCATCTGGGGCCTCTATCAAGAGGCAGGGCTTCTCGTCAAAGCCCTGCGCGAAGCCGGCATCACCGCACAGATCTTCGGGGCCGACGGCATGGTTTCGCCCGGTTTCATCCGCATCGCGGGCCGAGCCGCCGACAACGTGATCGTCACCTATCCGTTCGATGATACCAACCCGGCCCCGGCGACCCAGAAGTTCATCGCCGACTTCGAGCGCCGGTACGGGCACCGTCCCGATTCCTTTGCCGCTCATGCATACGACGCCGTCTATCTGATGGCTCGCGCCATTCGCATCGGCGGTCTCAACAAGGCCAGGATCCGCGACGCTCTGGCATCGACACGCGATGTTCCGGGTGCCACGGGCCTGCTCTCGTTCAATCAGTATAATGACGACCCGCGCCAGGTCATTTTCGCCCGCATCGAAAATGGCCGGTTTGTTCCGCTGAAGAATTAACCAAATCGAGGTAATCCTGGTTTTCCAGGTTTGAATGGACCGCCGGCTTTTTTATCTGTGCCTTAGTGTGCTGCTCATCTCGCTCGGCTGCCTTGGCGGCGGAGGCGGAGGGGGCGGCGGCGGCCTCACCGGTTCAGGCTCAACCCTTGGTCGCATCGCCGGCACGGTCACGACCACCGGTATTCTCGCCTCTCTGGGCACGGCCTCATCTCCCGATCTGCGCGCTGCGATGGGGTATGCCCAGGCTATCGTCTACCTCGAGGAAGCTCCAAACTATTCCGCCGTTGCCGGCAGCAATGGCACGTTTCTGATCGAGAACATCCCCTTCGGCAGCTATCATGTGGTCGCACGTATTCTCTCGCTGACCGGCACGACGTACAAGTTGCGAACGAACTTCCTGCTCACCCTGACCCCGGAAGCCCCACAGGGTTCGTGTTCGCTTGCGGCCACGGAAGCCGACAAAGCCGATCGCCAGATTCGAGTCCAGATCAAGAACACCTCCGGCATTTCCGTGCCCGGCTGCACGGTCACTCTCTGGGGCGAGGCCTTCACGTTCGAAGGGAACGGCATCTACCTCTCGCCGCTGTTTCCCGCCGGTGCCCAGGGAGATGTCCGAGTTACCCCACCGGCTCTTGCTGGACTGCAGCCGCTGACCATCTCAGTCAATGCCGGACTTTTCGGTTCTGGTCCGCCGCTGCCGGTCATCGGCGGCACGGTTATTCCCGTGACCGTGACCAATCGTGCTCCCGTGGTGTATCTCTCCGCCGTCAAGGATTCCGTTGAGGGAAACGAGTCTCTGGCGCTGTCGGCGACCGTATATGACCCGGACGGAGACACCTTTGTCACCTCATGGACCGCAACGCTCGGTGCGTTCTCAGCCGTGGCCACACAGTCTGCCACCTGGGTTGCTTCCGCACGTAAAGGTTCGGCGACCATTACTCTCGAAGCGGTTGAAACGGCCTTCAAGGTCCCCAAGCTGTCGACAAAAGCGCAGATGGTGGTCAACATCGCTTCCGATGCGCCGATCCCCGGCCTGGCCGTCGATATCACGGGTACCGCGACAACGCAGATCAGCGGCGACGTCACGGCCGATTTCATCGCGGTCGCTTCCTTCCCCGCGAGCGTTCTGTCCGGTCTGCAATACACATGGGCGGTTTCGAACGGAACCCCTCTCTCCGGCACGGGCAGCACATTCAGATGGAAATCTCCGCCCGTTGGTCTGGGCGCCACCGTATACGCCACGATGAGCGTACTGGTCACTTATCCTGCCGACCCGCTCTATAACGCTTCTCGCACCATTTCGATCCAGGTGACGCCGGCACCGATCGCCACGATCACGGCTCCCGTCGGTCTGATCTTCGTATCCGGCCCCCAGACCTTCGTCGGCTCGACCACCGACTTCGACGGCTCACCGATCCCCCTCGGCAATGTCGCCTGGTATCTCGCCACCGGAGCACAACCTCTCCAGTTCCAATTGAGCGGGTCTTTGAACTTCACCTATACGTTCAACCGTCTTGGGTCCTATACGATCTACTTCAGCTCTCGCAACAACCAAGGCATCAGCGCAACGGCTTCCAAACGCATCACCATCATCAACGCGACTCCGACGGCGATCATCACTGCACCCGCCAACAATACTGTGTGGCCGATCGCTCAGAACATCACGTTTACCGGTGAAGGCAATGACTTTGAAGATGGGATCATCACCACTCCGGGGTCGCTCACCTGGTATGACAAACCATTGCTGACCTCGACCTCACCAATCGGAATCGGTCCATCGATCACGCGTTCCGATCTGGCGCTCGGCACACACACGATTACCCTGCAGGTGGTCGACAGCAGCCGACGCGCGGCCAGCACCAGTATTCAGATCTACGTCAACGCCTCGCCGACTCTCGCGTTCACACCCGCCGATCTTGCCGTCGCTTTCGGCGGCCGACCCGTGCCTTTCCGTGGTTACGGAACCAATACGGCCGGGTTAACACTCCCCGATCCCTCTTACGTCTGGTATCGAAACGGAGTGGTCTTCAACTCGGGTGCGGCCAGTTTTGCGGCCCCCGTCGGTTCGATTCCGTCGGGCACGCATCAGTTCAGGCTCGAAGTGACAGACCAGTTCGGGTATTCCAGCAGCGAAACACACCGTATTGCCGTCGGCTATCCGCTGGCAACCATCACCGCACCGGCTTCCGGTCTGGTTGCCCTGGCCAATACACCGATCAACTTCACCGGAACCCCTGACTCGACGGGCACCATGCAGATGGAATGGTGGTACGATTTCCACACGCCAGGCGCACAACGCTTCGGCGTCGGGCCGGCGGTTACCTGCGCCACGATTCCGGCCGGGTTCAGATACATTTCGTATATCGGCACCGACAGCCAGGGATATGTCAGCTCTGGAACCATCCGAATTCGCATCAATCAGAATGTGGCGATGGATATCCTTCAGCCCATCGACAACGGCGTGTATTGGGGCAATCAGTCTCTGGCCTTTCAGGGTGTCGGCACCGAAACCACGACAGGGAACCCAGTCCTGCCCGCGAACATGGTCTGGTATAGAAGCGAGGCACCGTTCTTTATTCCCACGGTCTTCAGAACAGCGACCAGTGCCTTCGTCCTGTCTCCCAACGAACTCGGCACGGGTGCCATCATCTTCACGCTCGAAGGCACGGGAAGCACAGGAGCAACAGGCTCATGGACCATCACCGTCAACGCCGGGACCGTTCTCGCAAGTGTAACAGCCCCGGCATCAGGAACCCGAGTCAACCTGGGCGAGACGATCAACTTGGCAGGTATCCCACCGACCACACCTCCACTGACCATGGAATGGTATCGTGATTTTTCCGTTCTTCTCGGCAATAACACGCCTCTGAACGCCGTTCCCGTTCCGAATGGCTGGCACTATTTCACGTATCTGGGCACGGACAGTCAGGGAGTCGTCAGTTCGTCTACCATCATGGTGCTTGCGCAGAATGTTCCGCCTATGGAAATCATCCCTGGCAGCAATTCGATCTTCTTCGGGGGTTCACCACCGGTGCTGGCGATTACCGGCAGCGGTACTGAAGTCGGTTCCGGCATCCCTGTCAGCCCTCTCACCATGCAATGGTATCTCGACGGCGCTCCGGGGCTTTGGAAGTCTGGATCTCCGATTACGATTACGCCTGGCGACCCATCAACCGGTACGCACCTGCTCACTTTGAAGGGAGTCGATTCTCTCGGCGCACCGGGCAGCATCACCGTCGCTCAGTATTTCGGGTATCCTCTCGCGACCATCACGGCTCCGGCATCGGGGAGCAACTTCACCACCGGTTCGACGGTAAACTTCTCCGCCAGTCCTAGTTCGTCGGGCACCATTGTCATGAACTGGTATCTCGACACCTCAACCCTCATGGGTACGGGGCAGAATATTTCTTATGCCGTTCCAGATGGGCAGCATCTGGTGTCGTATATCGGCACCGACAGTGCCGGGCGCGTCAGTCGTGCCGATATCATGGTGTTGTTGAACAACGCTCCGTCCATGTCCTTCACGCCGGGAAACAACTCGGTCCTCTTCGGCGGTCAGTTCTTCACGTTAACCGGTGTCGGCACTCAGACCATCGGCGGAGGCCCCGTCAACCCAGCCACCATGAAGTGGTATCTCGATGGGAACTTCGTGACCCCCTGGAAACTTGGCGCCACACCGAATGTGAATGTGGGCGATCTCGCCACCGGCTGGCGCAATATCACTCTTACCGGCGATGATCAGTTCGGGGTCACGGGTTCAGTGAACAACAACCTGTACTATGGCATGGCCTTGGCCACAATCACCGCTCCAGCATCGGGCAGTACTTATCTGCCATCAACATCGATCAATTTCACCGGCACACCCGACTCGTTCGGCGTCGTCACCATGGAGTGGTACCTTGACGGTACGACTCTGCTGGGGGCCGGAAACAACATCAGCAGCGTCATTCCCGACGGGCTGCACACCATCAGTTATCTGGGGACTGACAGCTATGGCACGGTCTCCAGGGCAGACATCCAGGTTCTCGTTGAGAATCCGCCCACGATGAGCTTCACCCCTGCCAGTTTCTCGATCGTCTTCGGCAATAAACCGTTTACGCTTGCGGGGGCAGGCACGAATTACATCGGTGGTGGAGCCGTCAACCCGGCAACGATGAAGTGGTACCTCGACGGCAACTTCATCACGCCCTGGAAGTTCGGCGCGACGCCCAACGTTGCTGCTGCCGAGATCGCCACGGGAAATCGCGCGATTACCCTGACCGGCGCCGACCAGTTCGGCCGTGTCGGCACCATCACCAACACCATCTACTACGGCTTCGGCAACGCCACTATCGTCAGCCCTGCCTCCGGAAGCATGTTCCCGAGAGGTTCTTCGGTCACATTTACCGGTACGCCAAACTCATCCGGGTCGGTCGTGATGGAATGGTATCTCGATGGAAGCACACTGATGGGCTCCGGATCGCCCATCAGCTACTCTGTTCCCGACGGAAATCATTCGATTACCTACATCGGAACCGATAGCGTCGGCAACGTGACCAGCGCTAACATCCAGATTCTCATGAACAATGCTCCTACGATGAGCTTCACACCGACAAGCAACTCGATCGTCTTCGGTGGTCGCTCGTTTACCCTGGTCGGCTCGGGCACGGAATCGATCAGCGCCAGTCCGGTTGACCCGTTGACCATGAAGTGGTATCTCGACGGAAGCTTCGCCGCGCCCTGGAAAACCGGTGGAACCCCCGTGGTCAACCCGATTGATATCGCCACCGGGAATCATCTTATCACCCTGACCGGTGCCGACTCGTTCGGCAGGGTCGGCACCGTCACCAACTCCCTCTTTTACGGTTTCTCCGTCGCGACGATCACCTCACCCGCCTCAGGTTCCGTGTACCTGTTGGCATCAAGCGTATCCTTCATCGGATCACCGAATTCGTCAGGCACACTCATCATGGAATGGTATCGCAACACCACAACGTATCTTGCCGCGGGCCAGAATCTGACGGATACGCCGCCCGGTGGTGGATATCACACATACACCTATGTCGGAACCGACAGTGCCGGCAATGTCAGCCAGGCCAACATCATGATTCTGAAGGATGATCCGCCCGCAATGAGTTATACTCCAGCGAGCAATTCCATCATTTTTGGCGGCAGGTCCTTCACGCTGACCGGCGCCGGTGTCAATTCTGTCGGTGGCGGTGCGGTCAATGGCACCACCATGAAGTGGTATCTCGACGGCAGCTTCGGCGCACCCTGGAAAACCGGCGGAACCACGATCATCACCTCAGCCGACATTACCACCGGAACACATCTGATCACCCTTTCCGGCGCTGACCAATTTGGGCAGATCGGCACCGTCACCAAGTCCCTGTATTACGGTTTCAGCCTTGCCAGCATTACTGCCCCGGCATCCGGGTCTGTGTACGCGCGCGGCTCAACGGTAGTGGGCGCGGGAACCCCGGATTCATCGGGTACCATCACCATGCGTTGGTATCTCAACAACTCGACGCAGATCGGAACCGATTTCACCTTCTCGAATGCATTGCCCGACGGGAATAACCTGATTTCCTACATTGGCACGGATTCAGCAAACAACCAATCGCGGGCCGACATCCAGATTCTCATGGACGATCCTCCGTCGATCGACTTTACGCCTCCTGATAATTCGATCATTTTCACCGGGCATTCATTCGTGATGACGGGTGTCGGCACCCAGGCGATCGGTCTCGGCCCGATCGCCACTGCAACCATGAAATGGTATCTCGACGGCGATTTCTCATCACCCTGGAAAACCTCATCTCCGGTGACCGTAAACAACGGAGAACTGACGACCGGATTGCATCAGATCAGCCTGACCGGCGCTGACCAGTTCGGCAAGATCAATACCTCAACGCATGACATCTATTTCGGCTATCCGCTCGCTCAAATCACCTCTCCGGCATCGGGAACAAGATTCAATCGACCGGGTTCCACCGCATTCCAGGGAACCCCTGATTCCTCGGGCACGCAGATCATTATGGAATGGTACAAAGAGTATCTCACCGCCGGCGCCACATACCATGGCAACGGCTCCATCTCCGCCGCCATCGCCCTTACTCCCGCCTGGAACAAGATCACATATCTTGCCACCGACAGTACCGGTTACGTCAGCTCGCACACAATCTATATCCTGTCCGATAATCCACCGACCCTGACCTTTAAACCCGTGAACAACGGAGCTGTGTTCGGCGGTCGCATCTGGAACATGACCGGGAGTGGAACAAATGATATCGGCGGCGGAGCAATCAGCGCGGCAACGCTGAAGTGGTATCGCGACGGAGACTTTTCTTCGGTATGGAAAACAGGCGCCAACCCCAGTGTCGGCATCGCCGAACTGGCCACCGGCCCACACGTCATCACCCTGACCGGCGAAGATCAATTCGGTATCCTGGGAACCGCAACCAATAACATCTATTACGGTTTCTCTCTCGCCTCCATCACCTATCCTGCCTCCGGAACCCGCTTCAACAACTTGTCCCCTGTCAGCTTCACTGGGACTCCCGATTCATCGGGCAGTATCACGCTGGAGTGGTATCGCGATTATCTCACCGGTGGGTCCACCTACTTTGGTGCGGGATCCAGTCCTGCTCCATACGTCGTTCCATACGGCGAACATCTGATCACCTATCTCGCGACCGACGCCGTCGATTTCGTGTCCTCATCGACCGTACGAGTGCTCATGAACAATCTGCCGACGATGAAAATCACACCGGGGAACGACTCGGTCTTCTTCGGGAACCACACCGTCACACTGACCGGGGTTGGTACAGACACGCTCAACGCAAGTATCTCAACGGCCTCGATGACCTGGTATCGGTCTGGTCTGGCCGGAGTATGGAAGACGGGTTCACCCATCACCGTCGCCCCCGGCGAACTCGCGACCGGCGCATACACTATACGCCTCGAAGGAACCGATGCCTATGGTACGGTAGGTAGCGTCAGCCAAAACATGTACTTCGGCTACACGCTCGCCAGTATCACATCGCCGGCTTCGGGAACTCGTATCGAAACGTTGTCCGTTGCCACATTCACGGCCGTTCCTCCGTCTCCGGCAACCTTTTCACTGCAATGGTATTCCGATTATGGAACTGCCGGCGCCGTCTTTCTCGGGGTCGGCACGACCTTGGCCACGAATACACTGGCCAGCGGCTGGCGCGAGATCACCTATATCGGCACGGACAGCGCCGGCTTTATCAGTTCCAGCTCGATCATGGTTCGCATCAACCAGCTCCCGCAGTTCCAGCCCATCGCCATCCTGCAGCCGACTCAGTATGCTACAAACTCACAAAATCTCGGTATCTTTCTCGCCAGTGGCGGCTATTCGATCGTGTTTAATGCCACAGCCACCGACTACGAAACTGGTGGAGTCATGCCTGCCGCAAGCATATCATGGTATTATCCGCCTGGAGGGCCGATCGTCGGCACCGGGAATACGCTCTCTCGCTTGTTCTCACCCGGGTCTTACACCGTTCAAGTCATCGCCACCGACAGTTTCAACGATACGCGTTCAGCAACCTTCACGTTCTGGGTGTGGGATGTCGAAACCTATGACTACTTTAATTTCGCGCCACCCGCAACACCAACCGCGAACACCAACCTGCTGAACCCAACCGCCGTCGTCACCGATGGGATCAGTTTGTTTGTGGCAGACCCTGGACATCAGAGGGTTGTCAAGCTGTTCCGTATCACGAGTGGTCTGGACACGATCGGCGATATCGGCACCATGACCGCCGAAACCGATCCGGCCAGCCTGACCACCAATTTGCGAACACTTTACATGCGCGGCACACGCATTCTGACACTTGAGGCCAGCGCAGGCGGCAACTCGATCAAGGAATTCGATGGCAGCTTATTGTACAAACCTACCGGTGCGAATTTCACGAAAGCTTTCGGTGTAGCTTCGAACGAACTGCGTTTGCCGCTTGGAATTGCCTTCGATAACGATGCCATTTACATCGGCGATACCAACAACAACATCGTGAAAAAATTCGACATCAACACCGGAAACTACTATGCTGAGACCTACTCCCCGGTCAACGCACCGCGAGGATTGACACTGACCAACGCCGACACAGAACTCTTCGTAACCAACTCAGGCCTGAACTACCTTTCCAAGTTCCAGTCAAATCTGAATTCCATCGTCTGGGATGGCAGCAGTGCCACGGACACCGTCGGGGTCGTCGTCGGCATCGGTGCTCCTCTGAGGATCTACGCTTCCAATCGTTCCGGCAATCAGATTCACGTATTCCAGGGAACGGGCGGCCGTTTGTTCTCGTTCGGCTCAGGCGGCACAGGGCTCGGACAGTTTCAGGAACCTTGGGGTATTGCGATCATCCAGAACGACTTGTACATCGTCGAACGAACCGGAAATCGTATCCACCGCATTCGCACCGGATCGGACATTCCGTGGTAGTACTGCCACGATGACCTGCATTTAGCGCCTGCAGTCAAATATTCTCTCAGCTGTGCGGCAATTCGCTTACATGCTCGGGCATCGCATGCGGGTTCATAGAGAGACGTTCGATGATTTTTAACAATCCGTCCAAACCACGATTGCAAGCACCGTAAAGGCGCAGAGTCGGCTGTGATCTACCACCTCTCAGATTTCCCGATTGTCCTGCAGATGTCCGCAAATCCGTTCGCACATGTGCTCGGGCGTTGTCTTATCCGTTTCCTCTTGCGAATAACTCCATGACATGCCAAAGCAATAATCGAAGCATCAATTCTTGCCGGCTAGTACAAGTCAAGAGACTTGGCACCGGCAAAGACGCCGCCGGTCGTGCCGACCCAGATTCGCCGTAAACTGCCGGCGGGGCCTTCTGACTGGGTAAAGCAGTTGATGACGAGGTGGTTTGCCAAACCGGATTTGATTTGCGTCCAGGAAGCTCCAGCATCTTTTGATCTATACAGGCCATTTTCAGAGCCATAGAAAAAGAATGTGACGTTCGTTGGATCAATGAGAGTCGCACGCGTATTCACGTTGCCCGCCAAACTGTTAAAGCTGTCTCCACTCGTGGTACTGCGAAACACGCCAGCTGAAGACGACAAGAGTAAAGTCCAGGGGCTGTTCGGATCAATCGAGATATCGGTGACAATGCCGGAGACGGTAGATCGTGGAACAGGCGGATTCACCGCTGCGAGGAAATATCCATTTCCCAGAAATGTTCCAACGCCGGTATCGGTAAGAAAAATCGGCTGGTTCGTGAAACTTTGCAGCGGGCTATTCATCGTACGAACGTTGTCAAGAGCACCAAACTCACCGGCATCGTTGCCAAAATAGAGCTTGTTCGGGTCGGCAGAAGAGAGAGCCAAAGCTCGCGGGCTCGCTTTGAACAAATACTTCACTTTGTTCGAATAGGCATAGACATCCACTGGTGGGCTGGCGTTCGAATCTGTCCGTTTCTCAATCTCGCGATACTCGATCAGATACAGGGGGGTTCGGCTGATGACGTTCGGTGTTGCCCCACCGGCATAGTCAAGTCGCAACCGATCGAGACCGTAATCACGCGTCACATACATGTAAGATGGGTCTTTTTTGTCCCAGGCCACGGACTTTGCAGCTCCGGTCAGGAGCTGGACTGGAGGGTCCGTATAGGTGCGAAAACTACTGCCGAAAACGTAAACACCATCTTCGGTCGCGGCAGCGATGTCGTGATTCTGCGTATTGATACTGATTCGGTTCACTATGTACGATGCATCGGTCACGAGCGCCGTCGATGAGAGTTGTGTGGGCAGCCAGGTGAAAGTGGCGGCATCTTCAATCACATTGGAAGGCACCTCAGCAAACCAGACACCGTTCCCATTGGTTCCGGCAAAGAGCCAGTAGTTTTCGCCGGGCTGCCAGATCGGGTCGACCAGCAGGCTGTAAATCGACATGGGAGTGCCGGTCACATTGACCATGGTCGAACGACGTTCTTTCCAGAAATTCTGGAAGTTGACGTTGAAAGTGGCAAAATACACCGATGTGGTTGCCGGGCCGGAATAATACTGGTTGTTTGTCACCGCCTTGATTGTGACGGTGTCCCCCCCCGCCGGCAACTGGTCGGGTGTCGTGTATACGTTGGTCGATGTATTGAACTGTCCAAGGGTCTCATCCCCCCCTTCGACATTGTTCACATACCACTTCAGATTGGTCTCATAGACTTGCTTGGTGATCGAATTTCGAAAAACCCCGACCACCTGGATCGAGTCGCCTTCGAGCATCAGAGTGACGGTTTTGCCGACCAGGTTCTCTGCAGCAGTCGTGGGCACGGCACCTTTCCCGATGACAATCTCGAAAGGACCTTCATCCGTGACCGGTTCGGTTGGATCCGGCGTGCTTGAGGCCGTTCCGCTCGCAGTACCGGTCGAACTGGCGAGACTCGTGTTCAGCGTGGTGTAGGCGGCGAACACTTGTTGCGAGTTAATGTTGGTGCCCTGGAACTTGGCATACACCGTCTTGGCCCCATCGTTGGGGAGCAGCGTCCAGCGCCGATATTGTGTGAACGGTTCCCAGTAAGACGCCGGGAACTGGCTGTCATTCGACACCTGCATCAGTGTCGCCCCAGGATACAGCATGGTCAGGGTCACCTCTCGCGAGGAGACTACCGCGGCTCCGCCGTTGATCCACAATCCGAGATACCCGTCGGTGGATGTCGACAGCAGAATCGAGGCCGTCAACACACCCGAAACCGTTCCGAACTGATCGCGAAACTGCACCGAAACTTTCTTCGTTCCGTCTCCTGCCGGCAACTCGATGCTGCGTTGCGTCCCAGTCGTAAAACTTTCCCATGCGGCATTGGCAAAAGTTTCAATCGGGGCAATTCGATACTGCGTGGCCCCCTTCGCCTTCACCGTCGCCGTGACGGTACGCGAACGTGTTTCAAACGCTCCATCGTTGAGCACCAACGACATGTCATACGGACCAGACGCGGCAGACGTGGTAAAACTGAACCCCGGGCATGCGAACTGCTGCCCCTGCACGTCGGTCATGAACACGGTCACTTCATACAGTGTCGAGGTCGCCAGACCAGCAAGAGCAATCTGATGCGTCGACGACAGATCATTCGAAACGGCGAACCGATTGGTTGCGGCCCCCAGAGCAATTTGTGAAATGGCCGACAGGTTCGAGTGAAAGGTGACTCGCGCGGTTGATGAAGTCACCCGATCGATGACCAGATCTTTCAACCCCAGCAGTGATGTGGACGGAACCTGCACCGATTGCTGACCGGTGACCTGAAGACCTGAATAGAACGTCGTCTCACCGTTTCCCGTGGTGGCGGTCAGGTTGTAAATGCCCGCCGGCAATGTAGTGAACGCAAACGCCCCTTTTGAATCGGTTCGTACCAACCCGCCGACCGCCCCCGTGTTCGCGTCACGAGCCAGAATCGGGATGCCGCCATACAGCTGCCGGTCGGCAAAAAAAGCCACGCCGCTGACCAGATTCGTGTCTGCCGGATCAATCGGACTGCGCCCAAGGCTGCCACCGCCGCCTGCTCCAAGGCATCCGATGAAGATGAGAAGGCCGGCAATCACACAGAAGAGGGCGATCGAGCGCATGAGCTACACTATAGCAGAAAGGTCTTTCTCTAGCCATACCCTGCCTCTCGCAACCGGACATTTTCTTTATGCGATTTTGACAAACCCGCTTTCCCATCAATGGCTGGACGATTCCTCCACGGAAAAAAGTCTCTACAACCATAGCCAGACCGCCTGAACTTCACTGGAATGACGATACGGCGTCCCCGTTCCTGAGAGTTGCTTTCGACGGGCGTTCGTGCTAGACTTGCGCACTAATTTGATCGCTTATCGGCCGTGCCCCGGAAGGCGCGGCTTGACTGTTTTATCGAAATCGGAAAGGACGAAATCGTGACCGACAGCAGCTTCCAGAGTAACGTGATCGACCAGGTCCGGAAGTTTGTCGAGTCGAACTTTGCCGGCAAATACGACGTGTACGACGTGGTGTTTCGGTCCGGCAAGCGCCGTTGTACGCTCGAAGTGAAGATCGATTCTCCCACGGGCGTCATGGTTTCCGATTGCGAGGCCGTTTCGCGCGCTCTGAGCAAACACCTCGATGAAGTCGACGTGATCCATCTACCGTACAACCTCGAGGTCTCGTCACCGGGTGCAGAGCGCCGTCTGCTGCGTGCCGTCGATTACGAAAGACAGGTCGGGCGCTTGATTCGCTGGGTTCTCAAACCGCAGCAGGAAGGCCCGAAAGAAGTTTTCCAGGCCCGATTGCAGGAGTTCAACCCGCCGATAGTCCGAGTCAGCACCGATAAAGAGCTGCGCGAGTTCCCTCTGAGCCGGGTTGATGAAGCCAGAGTCGTGCTTGAGTTCCCCAGGAAAAAGAAGGATTGACCGGGAGGCCGCCATGAGTTCCAACAACCTGTATCTGGCACTGAAAGAGATTTCCAGTGAAAAGAACCTGCCCATGCAGGTGCTGATGAACGCCATCCAGGAAGCCCTGGTCATCGCGTATCGCAAGAATTTCGACTCAGAAGAGGATGTCACCGTCACCCTCGATGAGAAAACCGGCCTCTTCCGCGTCATGGCGCGGCGCACCGTCGTTGAAAACGATGATGCCGTCGAAGAAGTCGATCGCCAGTACACCCTCGAAGAAGCGCGCGAGATCAAACCCGATGCGCAGGTCGGCGATATCATTGAGGAAGACGTGACCCCCGCCTCGTTCGGCCGCATCGCCACCCAGACCGCCAAACAGGTGGTCAGTCAGAAGATTCGCGAAGCCGAACGCAACATCATCTACCAGGAATTCATGGATCGCGTCGGTCAGGTTCTTTCCGGCAAGGTCCAGCGCGTTGAACGCGGAAACGTCTATGTCGAATTCGCCCGCGCCGAGGCCGTCCTGCCGCCGAAAGAGCAGATTCCGGGCGAAGTATTTCGCACCAACGACCGCATCAAATGCTATGTCACCGAAGTCAAGACCACGCCGCGCGGTCCCCAGATCGTGCTGTCGCGGTCGGCGCCGAAATTCGTCGAGAAGCTTTTCGAACAGGCGGTGCCCGAGATTCCCGAACGCATCGTCGAAGTGAAGAGCGTCTCTCGCGAACCCGGTCTGCGGGTGAAAATCGCGGTTCACAGCCGCGAGGAACGTGTCGACCCGGTCGGCGCCTGCGTCGGGCTGAAGGGCAGTCGCATCAAGACTGTCGTCGATGAACTCAACGGTGAGAAGATCGACATCGTACGCTGGAGTCCGAATATCTCGGAGTTCATCACCAACGCTCTGAGTCCGGCAAAGGTGCAGAGCGTCACAGTCAACAACGAGCTGAAGTCGGCGCTGGTCATCGTTGATCCCACGCAGCTCTCGCTCGCCATCGGCAAAGACGGCCTGAATGTGAAACTGGCCTCGAAGCTCACCTTGATCAAGATCGACATCAAGACCGAAAAAGACCTGCAACAGTCCCAGGAACCAAAAGTACCGGTCACGGAATAAACGGAACAGCCAAGCAAAAGTCACGGCGGAGGTAGGAAGACCATGCGTTTACACGAAGCAGTCAAACAGTTCAAAACCGAAAAGAAAGAGCTTGTCGCTCTTCTGGCCAAACTCGGTTTTCAAGTCAAGGACAATGCCCTTGCCGCCGTCAGCGAAGACATGGTGACCGCACTCGAAAAGCATTTTAGCGGAGCCGGGAAGGCCCCGGTCGCGCCCGCTCCGGCGAAACCCGCCGCCGGCACCAAGGTCGAAGCGCCCGTCGCAAAAGCGCCGGCCAAGCCGGTCGTGCGCGAACCGAAGCAGGAAGTTCGGATGATCACCAAGGTTGAGCCGAAGACGCCGCCGACTCAGCCGACGGCACCGCGTCCCGCTCCGGCACAGCCGACCGCTCAACAAGCGCCGAGACCGCAACAACAGGCCCCTGTCCGCCCGATCACCCCGGTCGGACAGCCCGTTTCCACGACGGCCCAGCAACCGCAACGCCCTGCCGCGCCGCCGCAACAGCCGCGCCCGATGTTTCCGACGCCCATTCAGATCATTCAACCCGCCAAGGACAAGAAGACCGGTCCGAAGCCGGTTCGCCCGATCGGTGAAGACGGCGATGGCAGCATCACGATCATCAAGACGGCGCCGGTAAAGAAAGAGGGTCCGCCCAAGAAGAACAAGAAGCTGAAGAACCGCGGTCAGATGCCGCAGAAAACCGTTGAAGAGAGCCGCGGTGAATCGCTGATCATCGAAGGTTCCGAGGCTGTCGCTCAGGTCGCACCCGGAACGCCTTTCGCGGCGCCGGCCCCCGTGCGCCGCATCACCCTTCCCCAGGAAGTCACGGTGAACGAGCTGGCCAAGTATCTGCAGGTCGAAGCCGTCGACATCATCAAGAAACTCATGAGCATGGGCGTTTTCGCCAGCCTCAACCAGCGCCTCGAAAAAGATCACGTCGAAACCCTTGCCGCGGAATACGGCAAAGAGATCACCTTCTCGGAAGACGTCGTCGATCTCGAAGAGACTCCGGATGTCGAAACCGACCTCAAGGTCCGCCCCCCGGTCGTCACCATCATGGGTCACGTCGACCACGGCAAGACCTCGCTGCTCGACCGCATTCGCCACGCCAGGGTGGCCGAAGGTGAAATCGGCGGCATCACGCAGCATATCGGCGCCTACCAGGTGAAAACTCCGAACGGCCTCATCACCTTCCTCGATACGCCGGGTCACGAGGCTTTTACCGCCATGCGCGCTCAGGGCGCTCAGATCACCGACATCGCCATTCTCGTCGTCGCCGCCGATGACGGCGTGCAGCCTCAGACCATCGAAGCCATTCATCACGCTCAAGCGGCAAATGTACCGATTATCGTTGCCTTGAATAAGGTCGACAAGCCCGATGCGAACCCCGAGAAAGTCAAACAACAGCTCATGCCCTATAACCTGGTCTCAGAAGACTGGGGCGGCAAGACCATCATGGTTCCCGTATCCGCCAAAACCGGTACCGGCGTCGAACAACTGCTCGAAATGATTCTGCTGCAGGCCGAAATGATGGAACTCAAGGCCAATCCAATGCGCGAGGGCCAGGGTACGATCATCGAAGCCAAGCTCGACAAGGGCATGGGTCCCATGGGTACGCTCATCATCCGCAAGGGAACAATTCGCGTCGGCGATTCGATCATCTGCGGCACCTGTTACGGGCGTGTCAAAGCTCTGATCGATGACACCGGCAATCGCATCAAGGAGGCCGGCCCGTCGACCCCCGTCGTCATCCTCGGCTTGAATGAAGTTCCTCGAGTCGGAGATCGGCTCGTCGTCGTCGAAAGCACCAAGTTCGCCCGGTACGTCGGCGTCCTTCGCCTGAAGCAGGAACGCGAGGAACGCCTGGAGCGCGACAACCGCCTCAAGCTGACCAACCTTTTCGCCCGCGTGGCCGAAGGCAACGTGAAGGAACTCAACCTGATCATCAAGGCTGACGTTCAAGGGTCTTCCGGCGCGCTCAAAGACGCTCTCGAGCGTCTCTCGAACCCGGACATCAAGGTCAACGTCATTCACGCCGGCGTCGGGGCGATCACTGAATCCGATGTCATGCTCGCCGCGGCGTCGAACGCCATCATCATCGGCTTCCATGTGCGTCCCACGCACGGAGTCGACGATGTCGCCCAGCGCGAAAACGTTGAAATCAAGGTCTTCCGTATCATTTACGACGCGATCGACGCCGTCAAGCTCGCTCTGAAGGGCATGTACGAACCCGAGTATGAAGAAGAAGTGCTCGGTCGTGCCGAGGTCCGCCACCCCTACCGCATCTCGGGCGTCGGCATGATCGCCGGGTCCTACGTGCTCGAAGGCAAGGTGGCCCGCGATGCTTCCGTCCGGGTTATTCGCGACGGAGTCGAGGTCTATGAAGGCAAAGTCAGCTCACTCAAACGTTTCAAAGACGACGTTCGCGAAGTCGCAGCCGGCTTTGAATGCGGAATCGGCGTCTCGAACTACGGCGACCTGAAGGAAAAGGACGTCCTCGAACTCTTCCGCTTGAAGGAAGTTCGCCGGGCCTGACCTGGTGACAGTGATCCATGGCCATGCTCGTGGCGATCGGCACCTTCGACCTGCATTTTCCTGAACTGCACAGTCTCAAGGAAAAGCGGCAGGTGCTGCGTTGCCTGATCGATCGGGTACGGGCCAAATTCAACGCATCCGTGTCCGAAGTCGAGGATCACGATCTGTGGCAGAAAGGCACACTCGGAGTCGCGATGGTTTCGAACGACCAGACCCTGCTGCAGCAGATGGGGCAAAAGATCGATGACATCATCGCCGATCACGATCAGGTTCAGGTGCTGAACCGGCATTGGGAGTTCGTATGAAACATCACCGGCTCGAACGCGTCGCATCCGTTCTGCAGCACGAAATCGCGCGGATACTCAGTCGACACATCCAGGATCCGCGCGTGCGCGGCATGCACATCGTCTCGGTGGATGTCAGCCCGGACCTCCATCTGGCGCGCATCAACTACAGCATGCTCGACCAGGCCGGCGACCCGGAAGCCATGCAGAAAGGTCTCGATTCAGCCAAACCCGTGATCCGTGCCGAACTGAAAAAAGTGCTGCAGCTGCGTATTTTGCCTGAACTCGCCTTCTTCTTCGACCCCTCTATTCGGCAGGGCGACCGCCTGCTCGAACTGTTGCGACAAATCAAACCCGCGTCTCCTCCTGAAAGCGGCGAACCCGAGAAGTAGCCGGCATGCACACCAGGGAACGAGAGGCGTTGTTTGCCCCGATCCGTGCTGTTCTCGACTCAGCGCAATCGGTACTTTCCATCGGACACCCTGACGGCGATGGTGATTCCATCGGATCGCAGTTGGCCCTGCATCATTTCTGTCTTTCGCTGGGTAAACGTTCCGTCCCGTTGAACTTCGACCCCATCGCGCCCTCGATCTCGTGGCTGCCCGGCTGCGACCAGCTCGCCGGCGGGTTGGCTGAAACCGACCATTTCGATGTCATCTTTCTCATGGAAACAACCGACATCAGTCGCATGGGCGATCGTTCCCGCTTTTTTCAGCGCGCCTCGAACCGTGTGCACCTCGATCATCATCTGGGGGTCAGGGGCCTTGGCGAGCTGAACGTGCTCGATGACGCAGCGTCATCCACCTGTGAGATTCTCTACGATCTGCTTGCGAGTACCGGTCGATCGATTCCGAAGCCTGCTCTTGAAGCAATGTATGTCGGCATCATGACCGATACCGGTAATTTTCGCTTTCCCAACACGACGAAGCGTTGCCACGAGATTGCCGGCGACATGCTGACCCACGGCATTGACGCCACGCGTTTGTACAAGCTCGTCTACGAGTCCAATCCGGTCACGCGCGTGCTGATGCATGGCACCGCCATGAGTCGAGTGACCACGCGCTGCAACGGCAAGCTGCAGTATACGTGGCTGACACGTGATGACTTCGCCCGACACCATGCCGTTAACGTCGATGCCGACGGGGCAATCAATCCCTTATGCACCATCGTCGGCACAGACGTCGCCCTGCTGTTCCGCGAGCTCGAGAACGGACAGATCAAGGTCAGCCTTCGCTCAACCGGCCGATTTGACGTGTGTGTCGTCAGTCGCGCCTTTGGCGGCGGCGGCCACCGCCTTGCCGCCGGAGTACAGGTTGCCGGGCCGCTCGATCAGGCGATCAGCGAGCTTCTCAGGGTGATCGAACCTGAACTGGAGAAACTCGATGGCTGAGACGCTCGACGGAGCGTTAACCGTCTTTAAACCGGCAGGCGTCACGTCGCACGATGTTGTCGATCAGGTGCGCCGCAACTTCGGGGTGAAGGCCGGCCACGCCGGCACCCTCGACCCGATGGCCATCGGCGTGCTCGTGCTGTTTCTCAACCGCGGGCTCAAGCTGTTGCAATACATTCCGGCACACGCTCTCGACAAGACGTATCTGGCGCGCGTCACTCTGGGTCGAACGACCGACACCTACGACGCATGCGGCGAGACGACCAACGTCTTCTCACAACCCGTCACTTATTCCAAAGAAAAGATTCTCGAAACTTTGCGCGGGTTCGTCGGTGAGTATCTGCAGAAACCGCCGTCGTTTTCCGCCGTGAAGGTCAAAGGCAAGCGTGCGTATGATCTGGCACGCCAGGGCGTCGCCCTCGATCTGCCCGAACGCCCCGTGCATGTCTCGTCGATCCGCCTGATTCGCGACTATGAGTCCGACGGTGTTCGGCATCTGGTGCTGCGCATCCATTGTTCGCGCGGCACGTACATCAGATCGATCGCCCACGATCTCGGGCAGACGCTCGGCTGCGGCGCGCATTTGTCCTACCTGTTACGCGAACGAGTCGGCGTCTGGTCCATTCATCACTCGATTGCTCCACGCGTCATTGAGCGTCGCGAAGCGTTCCAGTCGCTGTCGGGCTTCATGCCTCTCGACCGCATTCTGCCTTACCCGCGCGTCATCGTCAGCAGCGAGGCCGAAGCTCGCATCCGACATGGCAATCCCCTCGACCCACGCGATATCGTCTCGATCTCAGCCGATCATATTCCCACGCCCGAAGACACCGACCACGAAGGTCTGGTACAGATCTTTTCGGGAACAGGCGAGTTTCTTGCCTTGTACAAACCCGATCGGGTGCGTCACGACCGCGGTCCCGGAAAACTGCAGCCGGTACGCATTCTCGCCTGACATGAAACTGGTCAATTTTCTCGGCGGCCATATTCCCTTCGGGCCTTGCGTGCTCGGCCTCGGTACCTTCGACGGATTCCATCTTGGGCACCGCGAGCTGGTCCGCCGCATGATCGAGCGAGCTCGTGAACTGCAGCTGCCGGCCGTGCTGTTCACTTTCGACCTGCCGCCTAAAAAGATCCTCGACCCGCAGAATTTTCCCGGCGCCCTCACCCTGCCGGAAGAGAAGTTCCAACTGCTGCTCGATTCAGGCGTCGACTGGGTCGTCTTTCGCACCTTCGACAAGCAGTTCGCCGTCACCTATTCGCAGGAGTTCGTACGACGCATTCTCGCCGAAAAACTGCAGGCACGGGAAGTCTTTGTCGGGTTCAATTTCGGCTTCGGGTTCAACCGCGAGGGGACCGCTGAGTCGCTGGCTGCCGACTTGTACGAATTGGGCATCGGCTGCCGAATTCTGCCGCGGGTCAGCATCGACGGCATCACCATCAGCAGCACGCTGATTCGAGAACAGATCCGCGGCGGCAATCTCGATCAAGCCATGAAATGGCTCGGACGTCCGGTCACGCTTACCGGCACCGTCATTCACGGCGAGAAACGCGGGCGTCAGATGGGCTTTCCCACCGCCAATATCTCGATCGAGAATCCGGTCAAGGTCCTCCCCCCGCATGGAGTCTACGATACGGTCGTCGACACCCCTTTCGGCAGCTATCACGCCATGACCAACATCGGTATTCGTCCGACGTTTGAGCGCCACACTCCGTTGCTCGAAGCGCATCTTCTTGATTTCAACGGCGATCTCTATTCACAGACCATCCGCGTGCGCTTCTATCGCCGTCTGCGCGAAGAGCGTCGTTTCTCAGGCATGGAAGCTCTCATCGAGCAGATGAAGCTCGATCTCGCCGAAGTGCGCGCTTCGGCAAGCATGCGCCAGGCAACCGCGAACAGATAAAACGTATCGTCCAGGTTGATCGAAGGCCGGCGCCACTCGCCATAGGCGTATGACAACCACGTTTCGGTCAAATGGGCAATGAATCGAGATCGGCAAGGTTCGGACCGGCGGACACATCACACACCAGCGGCACCTCGAGATCGGCGACCCTTTCCATGGTTGTCTTCATCAATCCGGCTAGCGCCTGAAGTTCCTCGGGCGGAGCGGAAAACACCAGTTCGTCGTGAATCTGCAGAAGCAGCCGTGTGCGAAAGCCGCTGTCGCACAACTGCCTGGCCGCATCGAGCATGGCTTTCTTGACCAGGTCGGCGGCCGTTCCCTGCAACGGCGTATTGCGTGCCACCCGTTCTCCAAAGGCTCTCTGATTGCGGTTGCGGTCAGCCAGCTCAGGCAACGGTCGCACTCTTCCCCATAGGGTCGTCACTTCGCGCTTCGTCATCGCCTCCTGCTGATTGCGATCAAAGAATGTCGTAACTCCCGGATATCCGGCAAAAAACTGATCGATGTAATTCTGCGCCTCAGCACGCGAAATCTGTAGCTGACGAGCCAGCCCGTGCGGGGAAATGCCGTAGATGATGCCGAAATTCACCGTCTTCCCGATCTTGCGTTCGGCGTCGGTCACCGCTTCAGGCGACTTCCCGAACAGGCGACCGGCCGTCACCGCGTGCACGTCAACCCCGTTTTTAAATGCCTCGACCAGCGACGGATCTTTCGAAAAATGCGCCAGCAATCGTAACTCAATCTGCGAATAATCGATCGAAAGCAGAATCTGACCGCTGACAGGTGGGACAAAGGCACGACGCACCTTCCTCCCCCATTCCGACTTGATCGGAATATTCTGCAGATTCGGGTGGGAACTGGACAGCCGACCGGTCGCGGTAATCGTTTGATTGAAGTGGGTGTGTATCAGGCCGGTGCGCTGATCAACCAGATCGGCCAGAGTGTCGGCATACGTGTTTTTCAGTTTGGCAAGTTCACGATATTCAAGCAGGAGCTGCGCGATCGGGTGGGCCTCGGCCAGCTGCTCGAGCACTTCGCTGTCGGTCGACAAGCCGGTGCGCGTCTTTTTCGGCGCTGCCAGCGCAAGTTTCTGAAACAACACCTCCTGCAGCTGCTTGTTCGAATTGACATTGAAAGGTCCGCCCGCATACTCGTGAATCCGCTGTTCAAGCTGTCCAAGCCGGGTCTGCAACTCTTTCTGCAGCTCATTGAGCCAGGTGAGATTCAGCCCGATTCCCGTCGTCTCCATGTCGAGCAGCAGCGGCATCAGCGGTTTCTCGAGATTTTCATACAATGCGGCAAGGGCCGGGCGCGCTGCGAACCCCGCGGCAAAACGTTCACGCAACAGCCACGGCAGAATGACATCCTGACCGGCATACTCTGCCGCCTTATCGAGCGGCACATCGGCAAAGTTCCCCTTGCCGGCCACCTGTTCATACGTAACCGCGTCCAGGCCGAGTTCGGTTCGCGCCAGTTCCTTGAGGCCATTTGACCGGGTCGGGTCGAGCACATACGCGGCAAGCATCGTGTCTTCCGGCACCCCGGTCGCCGTGACGCCCTCGCGATGGAGGAACGCCAGATCGAACTTCAGATTATGTCCCAACAGTCGGCGACTCTTGAGAGCCTCGTTCAGCAACCTGAAGACCAGTTCGGCATCGGGTTGGCCCTCGGCCTGAAATCCGAAGTATCGGTGCCGAACCGGTACATACCAGGAACGTTCGGGACCGCAGGCGAGAGAAATTCCGACAATGCGCCCGCGACGCGGCGAAAGATCATCCGTTTCGATGTCGATGGCCACCATGTCACCCAGCTGGGCGAGAATCTGCTGAAATTCCTCGTTGGTTCGTACCAACAGGCGTTCTCCCGGAACCGCTTTCAACGGCTGTTCCGCGACTACCGAAAGCACGGCATCAACCGGTTCCGCATCATCAATCCCGGGCAGCGAAGCTTCATGAGGCTGCGCTTCACGGCGTTCAGGTTCAGTCTCGGCTTTCCATGCCACAGAATCAGGGAACTGACGCTCGAGTTCGTGCACCATCGACAGGAAGTTCCATCGCCGCAGCAACGGCACCAGGGCGGGCAGCGCCGCCTCGAGACCCGGCCACGCGAGATCTTCAGGCCCCTGGCCCCACGGAGCATCACGCTTGATGGTGGCCAGATCGAAGGAAAACCGTGCGGACTCTCGCCCATCGATCAGCTGTTGTTTCATGCGCGGGTTGCCGATCTGCTCGAGCGCCGCATACACGCCTTCGAGAGATCCGTATTGTCGGATCAGGGTCGTCGCTTTCTTTTCACCGATGCCGTCAACCCCGGGAATGTTGTCTGACGCATCACCCATGAGAGCCTTGAAATCTACCATTCTCCCCGGTTCAAACTTGTACTCAGCCACAAACGCCTGACGATCCATGTTCGTGGTTTCCGCCAGATTGTGCCGGCACAGCACGACGGTGACCCGATCATCGATAAGTTGCAGCAGGTCGCGATCGCCGGTGACGATGCGCACCGGCATGACCGCCTTGCAGGTTTCCGCGGCCGAGCCGATGAGATCGTCCGCCTCGTATTCCTCGCTCATCAGCAGCCTGAAGCCCAGGGCACGGCAGAGATCCCAGGCGTGCGGAATCTGCTTCAGAAGATCGGACGGCGTCGGACGACGGGTACTTTTGTATTCGGCATACATCCGGTGACGAAACGTCTTCTTTGCCATGTCGAAAGCGATACCCACGCACTCGGGCCGCTCGTCGCGCAGCACTTTCAGCAGAATTCGCAGAAAACCGAACAGCGCACCGGTCGGTTCCCCTGAGCGATTGGTCAGATGCTGACGTTCGAGAGCGTAGTAGGCACGATACAGCAGATTGTTTCCGTCAACGAGCAGACAACCGGACATGCGAGACTCCTTCGCAGATCATTCGCCGCCGCGGCGACTTCACGCAGTTTACCTTTCCCCCCGCTTCTCTTCAACCGCTCATGTGGTATACTTCCGCCGCATCAACACCCGGAGGCGAAACATGCTATCGATCGGACGCGACATGCTCGGCAACATCAAGGAAGCGACACGGCTCGAATGGCTGGTGACCAATGGCATCGGCGGCTTCGCCTCGTCATCAGTGATCGGCATGAACACTCGGCGGTATCACGGGGTTCTGGTAGCCGCGCGCCGCCCGCCGACGGAACGACTGGTCATCGTTTCCCGGATCGAAGAGAGCCTGTACGTTGACGGACACGAGGTTTTTCTGTCGACCAACCGGTACCAGAAGGCCTTGTATCCGGCCGGATATCTGCATCTTGAGCGTTTTGACCGCGACCCCCTGCCGACATGGACATTCCAATACGAAGATATTCTCATCGTCAAAACCCTGTTCATGGTGCATGGCGAGAATACGACCGTCGTCACCTACAAGGTGTTTTCGAACGGTCGAGATGTCGAACTGCGCCTGCGTCCACACATGCTGTTTCGCGATTTTCACGGCAACACGTTCGAAAACCCGGGCTTCGAAGACAACACGACCATCGTCGACACGTTCTTCTCCCTGCAGCCTTTTGCCAACGCTCCGGCCTTGTATATGAGCTGGGACCGCGGCTCCTTCGTCCGCGAGGCGTTCTGGTATCGCGACAATCACCTGCTCGAAGAGGAAAATCGCGGACTGAATGCGCTGGAAGACGATTATTCCAACGGCTATCTGCGCGTACCGAAGTGTCAAGGCACGCTCTCGGTCTGCTTTTCCCTCAATCCGCCGGTGAAGCACGCGAATGCGCTCGAACTGCGCAAACGCGAGGAGCTGCGACTGGAAGGCATCGCCCACAGCCTGCATTCTGAAGACCTGTTCCTGCAGCGTCTTCTCTTGGCAGCCGACCAGTTCATCGTCGACCGACACAGCACCGGTGGCAAGACCATTCTGGCCGGGTATCCCTGGTTTTCCGACTGGGGCAGAGACAGCCTCATCTCGCTGCCCGGCCTCACCCTGGTGCCCGGTCGATTCGACGAGGCGCGTGCCATTCTGCAGACGTTCGCCAAATCAGTGCGCGACGGGCTTGTCCCTAACTGTTTTGCCGATGTCGGCAGCGACGCGATGTATAACAGCGTCGATGCTTCACTCTGGTTTTTCTTCGCCGTGTACAAGTTTCTCGAATACACGGACGACGAGTCGTTCGTGGTTGAACACCTCGCATCGGCCATGCATGCCATTCTCGAAGGGTTCATGAACGGCACCCGCTATCATATTCGCATGGACCCGGACGACGGCCTGATCGCCGCCGGAGAGGCCGGCGTTCAGCTGACCTGGATGGACGCAAAGGTCGACGGCCTCGTCGTTACCCCGCGACAGGGGAAGGCGGTCGAGGTCAACGCGCTCTGGTACAATGCTCTGCGCATTCACGAACTCGTACAAAATCGCGCCGGCAACGATACGCGTGAGATCAGCGCTCTCGCCCGAAAAGTCCGCGTCTCTTTCCGCAAGACGTTTCTGAATGAAGACATGGGCTATCTCTACGACGTCATTCCGCCCGAAGGCACTCCCGACCACTCTTTCAGGCCCAATCAGATTTTCGCCGTCTATCTGCCGTTCTCACTGCTCGAACCGCATCATGAAAAAATGGTCGTCGACGCCGTCTTCCGCCGGCTGTACACGTCGTATGGGCTGCGCAGCCTCATGCCCAAAGATCCGCAGTACATCGGCATGTATCGCGGCGACCGCCTGCACCGCGACAAGGCATACCACCAGGGAACCGTCTGGGCGTATCTCATCGGGCCGTTCCTGACCTCGTATCTCAAAGTGCATCATCACAGCATGGAAGCACAGTTACGCGCTTCCTACATGCTCGAGCCGCTGCGGACGCACCTTGAACGCGAGGGCTGTCTCGGCTCGATCTCAGAGATTTTCGACGGCGACCCGCCGCACACGCCGAAGGGGTGCTTTGCCCAGGCCTGGAGCATCGCCGAGGTGCTGCGTTGCTACGTGGAAGACATCAAGGGCCAGCGTCCGAACCCGCTTTCCTAGCAGTATTTGCGCCAATCAGCCCGAGAGTGAGGCACGCGCCCGTAAACGTGTCTGTACATCCGCGTTTTCGTCTCAACGGCGATCAGATTTGACTTGGAGCGGGTTCGGTGGTAACGTGACGGCTTCATGGAACGACCTCAATCTTTTTCTTTCATCGGCGGGGCTTTGGCCGACGTTGCCAACCTGATCTCCCTCGGAGTTCTGGCAGGCACTTGCATCGGCTTCGGTCTCGCGGCCGGCTGGCTGATCGACCATTGGTTCAGCCTGCATCCCTATGGAATTCTCGGCGGCATCATGCTCGGTCTCGCTTCCGCCGTTCGTGAATCCTACCGCATGCTGCGTCACAGCATCGAATGCTTTGAACGAAGAAAACAAACAGCTCAATCCCGTTGAAGAAAAAGTTCGACTGCTGACTCTTCGGGTCGGCATGGCGTCGGGAGCGCTCGCGATCTTTCTGCTTCTCGTCGGCGTTGTCGGCTGGAAGGTCCTGTGGTTCGGCATTCCCTGCGGCATCGCCATCGGTTTCGGCAGCTTTTTCATCCTGGCGCAAACCATCAAAACCCTCACGGCTCCGAGCAAGATTCAAGCGCTTGCCATGGTGATCATTTCCAGCCTGAAACTTCTTCTGTTGCTGCTGCTTCTCTGGCTACTGTATCGTCTCGGGTTCGATATGCTGCAACTGGTCGCCGGATTGTTCCTGAGTCAGCTGGCCATTTTTTCCGGAATCGTCCTCACGTTTCATCGAGGTCGAAGCTCTTCCGATCAGATCGTTCCTGAAGGAGAGCAGAAGTAGCATGGAACTTCTGGAATCAAAGGTATTCTTTCTGTTCAGTGCTCTGCACCTGAATGCCGGGTTCTGGATCCCCTTCCTGATCACCGCTTTCTGGTACGGCGTCGGCCTTCTGCTTGCCCGCAATCTTTCCATCATTCCGGGGCGTCTGCAGAGCTTTCTGGAAATGCTTCTCGAAACGGTCCACGGCATTCTCACGCCGATTCTTGGTGCCGCCCATGCTCACAAACTGATTCCCTTCTTTACCACGTTGTTCCTCTACATTCTCAGCGCCGATCTCATCGGACTCGTTCCCGGTCTGAAGTCTCCCACCTCTCTGTTTTCCAACTGTCTGGGTCTCGCATTGATGATCTTCATCATGACGCATGTGATGGGCTTCTACCGAAAGGGCTTCTCATACCTGAAGCATTTCTGGGGCGAACCGCTCTGGCTCGGTCCACTCATGTTCCCGTTACACATCATCGGTGAGCTGGTGCGTCCTCTCAGTCTCACACTCCGTCTCTTCGGCAACATCATGGGCGAAGACATCATTCTCCTGGTTCTTCTGGTCTTCACCATCCCCTGGATCCTCCCCATTCCGATGATGGCTTTTGCCGTCTTCACCTCAGTGCTTCAGGCGCTTGTGTTCACTATGCTTTCAACCGTGTATGTCAGTCAGGCCATGGCGCCTGACCATCATTAGATCTCAACGCAATTTCATGCTCTGGAGGAACAAATAATGGATAGTCTCACCATTCTCCATGTCGGATACGTGACCAGCCTCACGCTGAGCCTGGCTTTCGCCTGCGGTGTCTGCGGCATCGCCCAGGGCATCGCCATCAAGGCTGCTCTCGAGAGCATGGCACGACAGCCCGAACTGGCAGGCGATCTGCGTCTCAGCATGATCATCGGTCTTGCCATGATCGAATCGCTGGCGATCTACTGTCTGCTGGTTTCTTTGATTCTGATCTTCGTTCGCTGGTGATCAAACAGCGCCGCTCGCCGCAACGTGTCTCTCCCACGAGAGGCTGTTCAGATGCGGAGGAAGCGCGATCTCGAACACCTGAATGAAACATGAGTCTTCGGCCGTGATGACTCGTTTTTCCGGAGTTTGAATCATGAACACACCGAGGCTGTTTTCGCTGCTCTTGTTGCTGGTGCTCATTTCGAACATGATGCTCTGCGCCGCCGAAAGGCAGGCCGAAGCAACCCCAGGAAAGGTGGAGGCCGCCGGCAGTTCCGTCAGTACAGAAAACCGGCATCACCAGGAAGAAGGCGGCATGTTCGAGATCGATCCGAAGATTTTCGTCGCCCAGACCGTAAACTTTTTCCTGCTGCTGTGGCTGCTGAACAGGTTTCTGTATGCCCCTTTGGCGCACATGGTTGAACAGCGCCGGGCGCACATCGCCACCGACCTCGATCTCGCGCACAAGACCCGCCTCGAAGCTGAAGCGGTGCGTGCCGAGTGGGAAAAGAAGATCGAGACCGTCGAGCAGGAAACCTACCGCATGCGTCAGCAGGCCATCGGCGAGGCCAATGCTGCCCGCGAACAGATTGTGGCCGAAGCGAAAGCCGCAGCGGCCGCGCAACGACAGGCAGCCGAACGCGACATCCTGATCGCCAAGCAAAAGGCCTGGGTGGAACTGCGTGAAGAAGTCGTACAGCTTTCACTGGCGGTGGCCGAGAAGGTCATCGAAAAATCACTCGACGACCAGACACACCGTGAACTGATTAAGAGTACTATCGCCCAACTGGAGAAAATCTCTTGAAAAGCCGGGTAGTCGCCCGTCGATATGCCGAAGCCTTCTTTGAGGTGATTCGCGAGACCAACCTCGAGGAAGCCTACGAAGAGTTTTCGGGCTTCATGGAAGCCATGCATCGATCTTCCGACCTGCGCTTTATTCTGAAACACCCGGGCATCGAGATCGAACGCAAGACCGCTCTGCTCAAGACACTTCTGAACCAATCGAAATGTCCGGTTCTCTTTGAGTTTTTGTGCCTGTTGCTGCGGCGTAATCGTTTCATCTTCATCGAACTGATTGCTCGTGAAGTGCGCGCCCTGTACCGCCGCGAAAAGCATATCGTCCACGTGCAGGTTCGCACCGCCGTTCCCCTGCTTGAATCCGAAAGAGGCAGCCTGATCGAACGTCTCAAGACTCAGGTGCAGGGAACCATCGAACTACAGGAAAAGGTGGAGCCGGTCATCAAAGGCGGCATGATTCTGCGTTTTGCCGAAAAAGTTCTGGACACATCCGTAAACACCCGGCTGAAGCTGTTACGCGAGCGTCTGGCCCAGCTGAAGAGCGAACTGCTGGCGGATGTCGAGGGTTCCTCCGCCCTGATCGACACCCCCCAGGGCATCTCACAGCCGCCGAGTCCCTCTCATTGAGGAGTTGTTATGCCTATTAAACCGGAAGAAATTCTGAGCGTTCTGAAGAAAGAAATCAAGGCGTTTTCAACCGACATGAAAGTCGATGACGCCGGCTCGGTCATTCAGGTCGGCGACGGTATTGCCCGCGTTTACGGATTGCCGAAAGTCATGGCCGGTGAGCTGGTCGAGTTTCCGAACGGTGTCAAAGGCTACGTGCTGAATCTCGAGGAAGACAACGTCGGCTGTGTGCTGCTCGGTCCCGATATCGGCATCAAGGAAGGCGACCTCGTGCGCGGCACGGGTAAAGTTGTTTCCGTACCCGTTGGTGATGCGTTGATGGGGCGCGTGGTCAATGCTCTCGGCGAACCCCTCGACGGCAAGGGGCCTATCGTCGCGGGCGAAACTCGTCCCATCGAAACTCCAGCCCCGAACGTCACCTCACGGCAACCGGTAAAAGAGCCGCTTCAGACCGGAATTCAATGCATCGATGCGCTGATCCCGATCGGGCGCGGACAGCGCGAACTGATCATCGGCGACCGCCAGACCGGCAAGACGGCCATCGCGATCGATACCATCATCAATCAGAAAGATGCCGACGTCGTGTGCATCTATGTCGCCATCGGACAAAAGGTTTCGACGGTTGCGCGCATTGTTGAGATTCTCAAGCGACATGATGCGATGAAATACACGATCGTCGTCAATGCCTCTGCCTCCGAACCCGCTCCGCTGCAGTTCATTGCCCCCTATACAGGTTGTACGATGGGCGAGTTTTTCAGAGACAACGGGCGTCACGCTCTCGTCATCTACGACGATCTTTCGAAACACGCCCAGGCCTATCGACAGGTCTCGCTGCTGCTTCGCCGCCCCCCGGGCCGCGAAGCGTATCCTGCCGATATTTTTTATCTGCATGCCCGCCTGCTCGAACGGGCCGCCAAGCTCGACGAAGAACGCGGCGCAGGCTCACTGACAGCCCTGCCCATTATTGAAACCCAGGCAGGAGACGTGTCGGCATACATTCCGACCAACGTCATCTCGATTACCGACGGTCAGATCATTCTCGAAAGCTCGCTGTTCAATCAGGGCGTCCGACCGGCTCTCAACGCCGGTCTCTCGGTCTCACGCGTCGGCGGCAGCGCGCAGATCAAGGCCATGAAGCAGGTGGCCGGGCCGTTGCGTCTCGAACTCGCGCAGTATCGAGAGTTGGCCGCCTTTGCTCAGTTCGCCAAGGATCTCGACAAGGCCACTCAGGCGCAGCTGGCTCGCGGTGAACGTCTGGTCGAACTGTTGAAACAGCAACAGTACCAGCCGATGTCAGTGGAAGATCAGATTCTGACGATCTTTGCGGCCACCCACGGATACCTCGATTCTCTCGACAAACGTGAAATCACCGATTTCAAGACCCGCCTTTGTGCGTATGCTCGCAGCCGGCACCCGGAAGTCGCCTTCAAAATTCAAAAGAACAAGACGCTCGACCCCGCGCTCGAGGAAGACATGGACAATCTGCTGAAGGAGTTCAGCGAATTGTACAAGTCAGAGAAGAGCAATACGGCAGCGAACAAGCCGGCCCAAACGGAAGACAAGGCGGTTTCCTAGCTCATGCCGAATCCGCGCGACATTCGGAAGAAGATCTCAGGGGTCAGAAATACCCAGCAGATCACGCGCGCCATGAAGATGGTTTCCACCGCCAAGTTCCGCAAGGCACTCGACCGTCTGAACTCGACCAAATTCTATCTCGAAAAACTGGAAGATCTGATGAATGACCTGCAGCAGGTCATCGGCGATCGAAGTGTGTTGCAGCAGTATGCGGCTCGGACAGTCAAGTGCGCCGGAGTGGTTGTTGTCACGGGCGATCGCGGATTGTGCGGCAGCTTCAATTCCGACATCCTGAAAGCAGCTCTGCGGTTGCTGCAGCAGCTCAACGCGCCGGAGAAAAAACTGATTACCTTCGGCCGCAAGGGATACGACTATTTCCGGCGGCGTCCCTGGTCGATCATCAACTCTTACTCTGAAATGAACGGCAATCTCGATGCCGATGGCATTCGCACCGCGGCTCGCGATGCTGTTTCTCTGTTCCTGCACAACTGTTTCGACGAACTCTGGATCGTGTTTGCCGACTTCGTCACGGTTCTCGAACGCAAGGTCATTATCAAACGACTGTTGCCGCTGGATCCCACTGCCGAACCAACAGGCCGGCACCGTGTCCGCGTGCATGACGTTCTGTTCGACCCTTCCCCCGAGGTTCTCTTCGGCGCACTTGTGCCGCGTTTCATCGAAGGACTGTTCATGCGCGCCGTGCTCGAATCGGCAACGTCCGAGCAGGCCGCTCGCATGATCGCGATGGGAGCAGCCACCGATAAGGCCGACGAGATCATCAGCGACCTGACCCTTTTCTTCAACCGCACCCGCCAGGCCGGCATCACCAAGGAACTCAGCGAAGTGGTGGCCGGCGCCGACGCCCTTTCCGGCTGACGCTCGGAAATCGCACCCTGATCAATGCAGGAGAATGCCCATGAATGAAGGTCACATCATCCAGGTCATCGGACCGGCGATCGACGTTAAGTTTCCGCAGGAGAGCCTGCCCAACATCTACAACGCGCTCGAGGTCGAAAACCCGGCAACAAAGAGCCGGCTGGTACTCGAGGTCGCGGTACATCTCGGGAACGACACCGTGCGCGCGGTCGCACTCGGACCGTCTGAAGGTTTGGTCAGGGGGCTGAAGGTACGAGATACGGGAGGTCCGATCTCCGTACCGGTCGGGCCTCGGGTTCTCGGGCGTCTGTTCAATCTTCTGGGCGAAACGCTTGACGGCAGGGAGTCGATCTCAGACTCGGAACGCTGGCCGATTCATCGCCCGGCCCCGCAATTGGCCGCGCAGGGAAAAACGACGGAGATCTTTGAAACCGGCCTCAAGGTCATCGACCTGCTGCTGCCGTATCCGCGCGGCGGCAAAGTCGGTCTGTTCGGCGGCGCCGGCGTCGGCAAAACCGTCTTCATTCAGGAACTGATTCATAACATCGCCAAACAGCATGGTGGTGTTTCCGTCTTCGGCGGCGTCGGCGAGCGCACTCGCGAAGGAAACGACTTGTACCTCGACATGAAACAGTCGGGGGTCATCGAAAAAACCTGTCTGGTGTTCGGCCAGATGAACGAACCGCCCGGTGCTCGTCTGCGCGTGGCTTTGTCGGCCTTGACCATGGCCGAGTATTTCCGTGACCGCGAAGGGCAGGACGTTCTGCTTTTCATCGACAACATCTTTCGTTTTGTACAAGCCGGCTCTGAGGTTTCCGCGCTTCTGGGGCGCATGCCGTCTGCCGTCGGATATCAGCCGACACTCGGCACCGAAATGGGCGCACTGCAGGAACGCATCACGACGACCGACAAGGGATCGATCACCTCGGTGCAGGCGATTTACGTTCCTGCCGACGATATCACTGATCCGGCGCCGGCAACGACCTTTTCGCACCTGGACGCCATGACGGTTCTGTCTCGACAGATCGCCGAGCTGGGGATCTACCCGGCCGTCGACCCGCTTGCCTCAACGTCGCGCCTGATGGCCGTCGACGTCGTCGGCAAAGAGCACTACGAGACCGCGCGCACGGTCATCGAGATTCTGCAGCGCTATCACGACCTGCACGACATCATCGCGATTCTCGGCCTCGAAGAACTTTCGGAAGAAGACCGCCTGATCGTCAACCGCGCGCGTCGAATTCAGAAGTTTCTCTCTCAGCCTTTCTCGGTTGCCGAGCAGTTCACCGGGTTCAAGGGCAAGTACGTTCCGGTCGCCGAATCGGTCGCGTCGTTCAAGGCCATCATCGACGGCAAGTATGACGACTTCCCCGAACAGGCCTTCTACATGGTCGGCGGCATCCGCGACGTCGAACAACGCGCCGAAGAACTCAAGAAGAAAGGCGAAGCATGAAGTTCAGTGAACTCGTTCGATTACTCGAAAAGCACGGCTTTCGCCTGCTCAAAGAAAAAGGATCTATTCGCTACTATCAGAAAGCCGATTGGCCGCATCTCGTCCGAATAGACTATCATGGTGCGAAAGAAGTGCCTGTCGGCACGTGTGCTAAAATACTGAAAGACGCTGGAATCAAACCCTGAAGGATATTGTTATGATCGATCTGCCTTACTCACTCATCATCGAGGCGACAAAAGATCCATGCTTTTTCGGTTTCTATTCTCCCGATCTTGCCGGGTTTTCGGGTGTCGGGCATTCTATCGAAGACTGCATCTATAAAGCTCGTACCGGCATGAAAGAACATGTCGATCTCCTGCGCCGGGAAGGCATGACCGTCCCGCCAATAACCCTGAGACCGCAGATCGTGATTCAAAACGAAGCCCCACGGCGAAAACGGAAACTGGCGGCGTGATATGAAGGCCTTTCGCGTTTCGGTGGTGGCCCCCGCGCATCCGCAGATTGATGTCGAAGCGGAATCGGTCAGCGTTCCCGCACAGACTGGCGCGCTCGGGGTTCGTTATGGCCACCTGCCGTTGCTGACGATTCTCAAAGTCGGAATTGTACATATTCGTGACGTCGAAGGGAAGGATCGCTGGCTTGGCGTCACGGGCGGATTCTTCGAAATGATGGGCGACCATGCCACGCTCCTCGCCGACGACCTGATCAGCGAGGAAGAAGCCTTTGAACAGAACGAGGCCTATGACTCGCGCACAACGCTGATGTTCCCCGCCGAGTTCCCCTCCCCCCTCGCCCGCTACGACTTCGCCCGCGCCCTGCTGCGCCGGCGCCTCGAAAAAGCCGGCCGTCGCCCGACCTGAACGCCTCACCAAAACCTGACCCCACCCCAGGACTGAATTTCATTCGCCCCGAAAGCAACGCCCCGCGCTCTCGCGCGGGGCGGCTTTCCGTAATGTCAGTGTTGGTCAGCGTTTGTAAGGCAGACCTTTCACGATCTTCCAGACACCATCGGTCTTCTTCCAATAAACGTCCGAAGTCATCGTTACCGAGGTCGTACCGCCTGTTCCAACGGCACCCGGTTTCAATGTGACGCGCAAAACAATAGAAGTTGTGACCGAAATCAATCCCTCTTCAACCTTTACGGAGCCACCGATGATCGGCAGGTATTCTTCTACGGTGTATCGCTCGAGTCGGCTCTTCGTCGTAGACTTGAGTTCGTTATAACTCGGAGTTCCAGCATTATCCACGAACTCATTCGCCACGTAGCTCATGACCGTATTCGTGCGCACCGTCGGGTCGCTTGCATTATCCTTCATAGCTGCCTGCATGGCCGCGTATGCCGGTTTAACCTCTTCGACTTCAGGTGTATATGGCGCTGGTCCACTATCTCCACCGCCCCCCCCACAACCGATAGCTGTACAAACACTAATCACCAGCAACAAAAACCAGAGCTTTTTCATTTAGGCCTCCAATAGAAAAGGGGAACCGGTTCCCCGGCTCCCCTCCATCAACCCAACTGTTTACTGAAGTTCGAAATTGTACGGCAACCCGCGATAAATTTGCCACCTATTCAAGTTGTTCGTGGTGTTGTACACCCATGTAATTTTCTCGTTCGAAAACGATTTGCTTACTTGAGCCTGGGTAGTCTTCTTCGTACCACTTACGTTCAAATTGCACAACATCTCGATCGTATTGGCATCAACATACTTTGTGCTAAGAACGGTCAATGTGTATCCCGTGATATCATAATCCGTAAGGCGGTTCGTCATTGCGTTCTGCAGAGCTGTGAGATTGTCCGTGTTCGCTCCCATCGAACTGTACTTGAAATCGGGGTGCACATTTGCCGTCAGGGTCGCGACCTTCTCTGCAATCGTCAATGTCGTCCCCTTGATGTCATTTCCCAGCTGTGTCGCCAGAGTCCGCAGATTCTTCTCATTCGGCTTGAAGGTATTGATAGCAATACCGGCCAGATCGTTTGCAAAAGCGGCGTAGGCGGAGAGCGCTCCAG
>CAYYIY010000004.1:91212-183658 GCA_964472075.1 uncultured bacterium
TTGATGTCAGCCAACCAGGCGGTAATCGAATTCACCAGAGCGGTCAGCAAACCGGCTCCAAGTTGATACTGAATGTCAGCCGTCGTGTAGTCGGTCAACTGCAGTTCAGTTTGAATCCGCTTCAGCAGGTTGAAAATAGCCGTCGAGTTCACATCAACGGTGATTCCTGAGATGTTCACGTTTCCGAGAACATTGCTTACTCGCGCCTGAAGCAAGATCTGACTGCCTTTCACGACCTTCAGATCATAGTAGTTTTGAGACGGGTTGGAAATCGTCAGCTGAAAAGCCTGACTCAACCCGCCATTCGCGGTAAAGGTCTGGCTGAGATCCAGACCCTCGATCTGAATCGACACCTGATCCATGGCAATCGCCGAACGAATTCCGGCGGAAACATTGCGGGCCACCGTATTGGGAAAAGTGACCGTACCAGAAAGGGTCGTCTGAGCAACATCTCCAGTTGCCCCACCGCCTCCGCCGCCACCGCCGCCGCAGCCGACGGCGAGGAGAGAGACGCAACAAACGAGCGCGAGAAGGATCTTCTTGATAGACATTCATAGCCTCCTGAAAAATTCGAGAACAAATTTAGGAACGGAAGCATGATAACGAAGTCGCGCGAGGACTTCAAATGGTTTCTTTGCCTGTTCCCTTTGGACCCTCTCTTTGCTGTGATCGATGGCTGCTCGCTATCTATCTGCTCAGTGCACCGAACCAGGGGATGTGCCGCAACCCGTCACCGGTATGAAATGACTCTGGCGATGCAGAAAGAAGCGTGCCGCTGATCACATGTTCTTTCCAGTCGCGACGTAATCGCCGCAGAGATTCAAAGTGCGCCGGCTGCACCGTTTGAGTGCTCTTGATCTCTATCGCATGGAGTTTTCCGCCCGTCTCGATGAGCAGATCAACTTCAAGACCGTCGTGGGTCCGCAAAAATGACAACGCGGGCATCATGCCGGCATGCAGAAATTTCTTGAAAAAGTCGGTAACGATCATCGTTTCAAACAGATGTCCGTAGTGTGGGCTGGAACGCATGGTCTCAGGGTCATGCAACCCGAGTAAGTACGATGCCAGCGCGGTATCCCCGAAGTAGAGCTTCGGTGTTTTCACCAGACGTTTTCCAAGATTGCGATAAAATGGAGAGAGGATATACACCTGCCCACCCGCCTCCAATAGCGATATCCACCTCTTGGCCGTCGGGACAGAGACCCCGATCTCGCGTGCCAACTCGGACAAATTCAAAAGCTGTCCTGTTCGAATCGCACACATGCGAACAAACGTTTCAAACAACCGTAAATCGCCGATCTGCGCCAGTTGCCGAATATCCCGTTCCACGTATGTCGCAATATAGGAGGAACACCAGAGCCGTCGATCGACTCGTCGATTGGCAGCCAACTCAGGATATCCACCGCGCAGCAAGTGCTGAATCAGGTCCGGACTGCGCGCAGCAGAAGTTCTTTCTTTCGCCGCAAGAAAACTTAGAGGATCTGAACACTGTGCTCCCAGTCCCAGTTTTTCCGAGAACGAAAATGGAGCTAGCGACAAAATGGCGGCTCGGCCGGCCAAAGACTGGCTCACGCCGGCCATGAGAGCAAAATTCTGCGAACCGGTCAGCAGGAACTGCCCGGGCCTTCGATCTTCATCTATCATTGTCTTGAGATAGGAGAGCAATTCAGGCACATATTGAATCTCGTCGATGATCAACGGCCTGGGGTTCGAAGCAAGCCAGCCAACCGGATCTTCCCTCGCCCACGCTCGTACATCAGGATTTTCGAGGGTTACATACCTGTGCGTGCGTCCAAACGCAGTCCGCAGAAGGGTGGTCTTTCCGGACTGTCGCGGACCGGTGACAATGACCGCTGGAAACGTTTTCACCGCTTTTTTCAAGACGATCTCAAGACTTCGCTTTTTCATGTCTCCCATTGTATACCGATAATTTAATATTTCAAGTTAATTTTTCAGGGTACAAGCAACACCTCGCCTCGGGTTTCGAGAACCTTGCCTCGGGTTTCGGAATCGCGTATACTGGCGAGACAATCTGAGTATGGAGAAGGAGAAGGCGACATGATACGTTGTCTGATGCTCGGCCTGTTGTTCGTCGGTCTGCTCACCCTGCCCAGCTGGGCGGAACCAGCGCGCATTCTTTTTGACGACACCCACGGCCAGACGGCCGGCAACGCGGAATGGACCATTCAGGGCGCGTATTCAGAGATGGTCGATACCATCAAGGCAGGCGGCTTTGCGGTCGACTCACTCAAAATGGTCGCCGCCGACAACAAGACCATCACCCCCGAACTGCTCGCCGGCTACAAGGGCATCATCCTCGCCGAACCCAACAACCCGTATGCGAAGGCAGAACAAGAGGCCATCGTCGAGTTCGTGCGTAACGGCGGCGGGGCTTTCCTGATCGGTGACCACGGCGGAGCCGATCGCGACAACGACGGCTACGACGCTGTCAAGGCACTGAACGAGTTCTGCCCGCAGTTCGGCTTCACCTTTAACGGCGACTTCTTCTACGAAGCTCCGGTCTCCGGAACCATGAACAAAGAACACCCGATGATGTTCGGTATTCGTGCCATCGGCTGCTGGGCCGGGTCAACGTTCACCATCAATCGTCAGCTCGGCGCCGCGGCGGTCGGCCTGATCGAAAGCCGCCGCAAGAAAGCCCCCTACCTCGTCGCCTCGCAGTTCGGCAAGGGCCGCGTCGTGGCTCTCGGCGACAGCTCGCCCTTCGACGACGGCGTCGGAACCGGCAACAACAAGCTGCACGACAGCTACGATTCGTTCATCTATTCGCACCCGCAACTCGCCTACAACGCCGCCGAATGGATGACGGGCGGGACGCCCAGCAAGCGAGTTCCCAGCCGCATCGTGCAGTATGCTTCCCAGGCGAAACCATCTGAAAAGGCGCGCAACCTGCTCATCGACGCGTCTCACGGGAACGCCGCCTCGGACAAAATGGAAACCTTCGAGCGCCACATGAAGAAGCTCGGGGTCAACGTGTACTACACGACCACCACGATCACCCCTGAGATGCTGCGCAGTTTCAGCCTGCTGATTCTTCCCGACCCCTCATTGCCGATCATGGAAACCGAAGCAAGCGCCATCTGCGACTGGTTCATGGCGGGCGGGCGTCTGCTCACCACCGGCGATTGGGACAGCGCAGACCTGGCCGGGCGCGGATATGTGAATTTCCTTCTCTCGAAGCTCGGTTCCGTCATGCGCCTGAACGACGACCAGGTATGGGACCAGACCAACAAAACCAACAAACCCTGGGGCGTTCTCGCGCATGTGCTCAACGAAAAACACCCGTCGATGAAGGATGTGAAAGTCGTTATCACGTGGGGCACCTGCTCTCTGATGACTCGCGACAGCCGGCCCCTGACGGCGGCTGCCGGCGTCGACCTGCTCATCACCGGCGACAACGACACGTTCAACAAGGACGGCGACAAGAAGAACAACGCCGTGATCTACCCGAAAGACGTACCGGTCGCCATCGCCGCCGAAGAGAAGCTGGCTAATGGAATTCTCGTGCTGATCGGCTGTTCGAACTTCACCGATTATCAGTATCCCGACAGCGATATCAACCTGGCCAAGCCCGGTCCCGCTCCGTTCACTCATGAAACCACGATCTTCTATGATCAGATGGTTTCGTATCTGATGGGACTGGACAAAGCCTCTCGATCTTCTGCGCCGGCTCGCACCAACAATCGCACGAAAAACCGCTCTCGCTAGTCTGTTCGGCCCCCGGGGCATACCGGGGGCTGTTCATCATTCTCCAACTGTTGAGTCAATCACCGCATGGCCGCTGAAAACAAACGAAGCGACATCAGTTCGTACAGCTATCTTGTTCCGGTCTTTCTGATTCTGCTGACCTTTCAGGTTTTTCCGATCTTCTACTCGTTCGGTCTTTCTCTCTACAACTGGGATCTCATCGGCGATCCGGAGTGGGTCGGCCTGGACAATTTCTGGCGCCTCTGGGACGACCCCATGTTTTGGAAGTCGATCTGGAACACGCTGTATTACTCGATCCTGATTGTTCCGCTGTCGATCTTCTGCTCGCTCAGCGTCGCCATGCTGCTGAACAACCCCATCGCCGGGCTCGGAATCTACCGAACCATCTACTTTCTACCGGTCATCACCTCGATCAACGCGGTGGCCATCGTCTGGAACTTCATCTACCACCCCGATTACGGGCTTCTCAACAAGCTGCTCGCCATCGTCGGCCTGCCGGCGCAAACCTGGCTGCAGGACCCGTTCTGGGCCATGCCCTGCATCATTCTGATGAGCGTCTGGAAGGGGTTGGGCTACAACGTCATCATCTTCCTGACCGGGTTGCAGAACATTCCGAAGCATCTGTATGAAGCGGCCCGCATCGACGGCGCTTCTCGCTGGCAGCAGTTCCGACACATCACCTGGCCGTTGCTGTCACCCACGACCTACTTCGTGTTCACGATGTCGATCATCGGCAGCTTTCAGGTCTTCTCGCAGGTCTACATGATGACCCCGCGCGGCGGCCCGCTCAAGAGCACGTCGGTCATCGTTTACTATTTGTACCAGAAAGCGTTCGAGAAATTCGAGTTTGGATACGCATTGGCGATGGCCTTCGTTCTGTTCCTCATTATCTTCAGCGCCACGATGTTCAACAAGCTCTACGTCGAAAAGAAAGTCCACTACAACTGAGGATGACATGAAACACCTGATGAAAAACCCCTTCCATCTCGTCATCCATTTCTTTCTGATTCTGGGTTCGATCTTCATGCTCTTCCCGTTCCTCTGGATGATCTTTACGTCGTTCAAGAACGAAGACGAGATTCTCAAGACCGGCAAGCAGATCATCCTTTTGCCCGACTCCATTCGTCCGGGTTTCCTGAACGACGACAAGGCTCAGGAACGGATTGCCGAGCAGGCAAAACTCGAAGCCGCCTGGGTCGAGGCTCAGCGTCAGGCGGAAGTTTCCCCTTCTTCGCAACCTCCGTCCAAGCTGAAGAAGCCATTCCACTTCTGGGACAACTATCGAGAAGCGCTGGCCGCACAGCCGTTCTACCGTTACTTTCTGAATACGGTCTTCGTGTCGATCTCCATCACCGCCGGGTCACTGTTTCTTGCGTCACTTGCGGCGTATGCCTTTGCCTTTTTCACCTTCCCGTTCAAAGACCTGCTGTTCACGCTGATGCTCGGCACGCTGATGATTCCACAACAGGCGCTGCTCATTCCCAACTACATCATTCTGTCGAAGATGGGCTGGATCAACACCTTCGCCGCGATGATCGTACCGTGGCTGGCTTCGGCCTACTCGGCCTTTTTCCTGCGTCAGTTCTTTCTGCAACTGCCCAAAGACTTGTACGATGCCGCGGTCATCGACGGCTGCAGCAAGTTTCAGTTCTACTACAAGATTCTGCTGCCGCTGGCCAAACCACCGATGGTGACGCTCGGCATCTTCTCGTTTCTGGGCACCTGGAACAGCTTCGTCTGGCCGCTCATCGTCACCAACGACACCAGCCTGCGCGTCATTCAGGTCGGTCTCAGCTACTTTTCGAGCGAAGCCGGAACCCGCTGGGGTCCGCTCATGGCCGCTTCAACCATGACGATTCTGCCTCTGGTGATCATGTATTTCATTGCCCAGCGCCAGTTCGTCGAATCTCAGGCCATGTCAGGCATGAAGGAATAGGAGGCCGGGATGCGCACCTTTCTCATCGGCGTTCTCATCTTCTGGGGCGTCACCTGGGGCTTGATCCTGCAGAATGACGCGCAGCGCGAGCGCGAAACCGGACGTGTCGCCAATGACAGTCGCGTCGAAGTCGTCTTCTGGCACGCCATGTCCGGCCCGCTCGGCAAGGTCATGGACCGCCTGACCGACCGGTACAATTCCTCGCAGAAAACCTACTTTATCAAGAGTGTCTGCATGGGCAGTTACGATACCCTGCAGAAGAAGCTGCTCGCCTCGATCGTCGCCCGACAGGCACCCGACATCGCGCAAAACTACGAATCAGTGACCCGCAAATTCGCGAAGTACGGCAAGATTGTCTGCATTGACGATCTGCTCGCTTCTGAGACCGAGGACATTCGAGCCGACATCGTGCCGGTGCTGCTTGCCAACAACACCTTCGATGGCAAGCTCTGGTCGTTTCCATTCAACAAGAGCGTCCCAGTTCTTTACTACAACAAAGAGCTGTTCAAGAAGGCCGGGCTTGACCCCGAGATGCCGCCCAAAACGTGGGATGACATGAAAGCGTATGCCGAGAAACTGACGCAACGCGACGAACAGGGTCGCACCACCGTCTACGGCTTCGGCACAGGGAAAGGCAATGTCTGGATGTTCTGCTGCCGCGTTCTGGCCTTCGGCGGTCGTATCCTGGATGATGCGTTCACCAGGTCGCATCTGCATGAAGAGCCGGCCGTCAAAGCGCTGCAGGTCATGCAGGATATGCTGAAGGCAGGTACTGCCTACGAGGGCCAGGGGTTCGATCCGCAAAACGACTTCAAGTCACAGCGCGTCGCCATGATTGATCAGAGCATCGTCAGCAAAGTTCACATGGAGACCGGCAGTGGTCTTTCATTCGCGTACGGCATCGCTCCGCTCCCCGGCCAGGCGACCAACGCCGTGATTCTTTCGGGTTCGAACATCAATATCTTCAACAACGGCAACCCGGACAAGATCAAAGGCGCATGGGATTTCGTGAAGTGGTTCACTTCGACGGAAGTGGGAGCTGAATGGGCTCGCGACACGACATATCTACCCGTGCGCAAAAGTTCAATTCAGCATCAGATTCTACAGGACAAACTTGTACAAGACCCGAATCTGCGTGCGCCATTCGAGTCGCTTGCCTACGCCCAGTTTGAACCCCGCATCTTTTGCTGGTTCGAGATCCGCGACATGATGGCCGATCACCTTGAACGCGCCACGCTGCCATCGCGCAGCAAGTTGCGCGACATCGCCGACTGGACCGGGCTTTCCAGACTTGGTCTTGACCGTTTTCTTCCCGCCCCCACGGTTGATCTGCCCGAACCGGGGCCACATCTCCTCAAAATGAGCAAGGAAATCGATGGGATACTCCGCCACTCTGCCAAGTGACATCATCACCCGACTCAGCGATATCGCTGAGATCATCAACGGTTCACAGCGTTTTTTGATCACCTCGCATCTTCGCCCCGACGGCGATGCGACAGGTTCGGTGCTCGGTCTGGCGCGCGCCCTGCGTCTCGCCGGCAAGCAGGCTGACATCACGCTGCACGACCCGATTCCGGAACGGTTTCGGTTTCTGCTCGAGGAAGACCTGATTCTTCACCCCGACCAGCTGCAGAGTTCCTATGATATCGTCCTGGTTCTCGATTCCGGAGATGCAGATCGCACAGGTCTCAAGAGCATCATCGATGACTCGGCGTCGTTGGTGGTCAACATCGATCATCATTCGAGCAATACGGAATTCGGTGACATCAATCTCGTCGATACGGCTGCTTCATCGACCTGCGAGCTGATCACCTGGCTGATCGAACGGGCCTATCTGCCGCTCAATGCGGACGTCGCCGAGCCGCTCTATCTCGGGCTGCTCACCGACAGTCGCTTTTTTCAGAATGAAACCCTGCGTTCAACCGCGCACCAGGTGGCTGCCCGACTTCTTGAAACCGGCCTTTCCACGTCGCGCATTCTGCAGCAGCTCAATGCCGCACGCACGGCGGCCGAACTCAAGATTCTCGGACTCGGACTCTTGAAAATGCAGACCGAGTGTGACGGCAAACTCACCTATGTGATTCTTACCCGCGACGAGCTTCAATCCTGCGGGGCCACGCTTGAACACGTGTGGGCCTGCGGCATCTTCAATCAGATTCTGACCGTACAAGGCACCGTTGTCGGACTCGGCGTTGTTGAGGGTCCGGACGGCAAGTCCTATTGCGAGTTTCGTTCACGCAACCAGTTCAATGTGAAGGATATTGCGGTCGCCATGGGCGGCGGCGGTCATCTCGCGGCTTCGGGCTGCAACCGGACAGCTCCGGTCATGGAACTCGCTCATGAAGCTCTGCACCACATCCGTGAACGGTTGTCCGGGTTCGCGACCGGGACACACGCAAACAACCTGGCATCATGATACGCCGTTTCCTTGTTGTCGCCGGCTGGATTCTCTTATGCAGTGTCACCCTTTCAGGACAGACGGCACCGGAATCGCCGGGAAAACGTCTGGAACTGCCCGGCATCGGCACCCTGATCATCCGCAACACCAGCGGCGGCACCGAAGGCGAGATTTCTCAACTGCTGCTGGAAAAGCCGGGTGGCTCGGCGCAGATTATCGCCGGTCAGGAAGTCATGAACTTCACGGACCTGTTAAAAGGCGACCTCGACGGTGATGGACAGATCGAGATCATCGCCGTCGCTCGCAATCGTGCCGGCGACGATGTGATGCCTTTCATCTTCCGCCCCGGGGCATCGTTTCAACAGGTGTTTCCGGAATTCGAGGAGGAAAACCCCGTCATCGGCAAAGAGATCACGATCATTCCCGGACCGGGCAAGTCACTGATGGCGGTGAGAGTCCTGGTGAACGTTCATGACTTCGGGCCTCCCGACCTGTTTACCATCGAGTCATACGCACTGCAGGGAAAGAAACTCGTGAAAATCGGCGAGAAACTGCTGGAAGGGACGCATTTCAACCAGGTGCTCAACCGCGCCGGGCTTTATTTTCAACGCGGCGATTACCTGAAAGCGCTCGAAGGGTACCAGTCGTTGCTGGCATCACAGTCAGCAGGCATGCCGACCCAGGCCTGCGTGGTCGCCATGCTGTACGAAGCCGAGTCACGCAAGTTTCTCAAGGATTTCACGGGAGCGTTACCCCTGTATCAGAAAGTCTTCACGACCTTTCCCGACAGCCCGGAAGCAGAAACGGCAAAACGAGAGTACGAGTTCATCTCGAAGAATCTTCAGTCTGCAAAAGACTTATCGCTGTTTATTGATGCTTCACAGCTCGAATCGACGAATCGGCTGACTGAAGCGCTGCAACTGATCGAGCAGACGCGGGCGCAACACGCGCAGGGTCCCCTGGCCGACCACATGATGTTTCTGCAAAGTGAGATTCTCATTTCACTGGGGCGTGCCCCGGAAGCCATCGCGACGCTCGAGCAACTCCGCGCAAGGTTTCCCAGCAGCACGCTGGCCGAACGCGCCCAGGAACTGATTCAGGAACTTCAGGGCAATCCCGACGAAACATCTGATTTGAACGGCACTCCAGATCACGGCAGCCAGGACAATTAGCGGACATGGCCAAAACCGGCAAAAAAGTTCGGGAATGGAAACCGCAACCACAGCCGCTGCTGACCTTCTGGCAGAAGTCTCTCATCGTCGGCACCCTGCTGTTCATCCCGTTTTTCCTGCTGGTCATGCTACCCCTGATCGCTCGCAACCACATCGTCAAGAACATGAAGATCTACGAAGATCAATTGTTCGCGATGCCCGAATCCATCAATCTGGTGCGCACCGACATTGAGCCGGCCTTTTTCAAGCTGAAAATCGACCATCTGTTCATCCGCGTTCCGCGCAGCATGACCCCCGTGCGCATCGAACCGAACGCCGCCGTGTTTCGCACCAACCCCCGCCGCATTTCGCGCACTCTGGCTGTTGCGGCTCATCCGGACGCCGCCAGGGTATTCGCTCCGTCTCTCGGACTGCTGCGTTTTTTCATGCCGACCAAGCCACTCGATTACCTTGATGTGGCACTGAATTCCGATTACCACCCGGTTCGCCAGCTGTGCAAGGCCTATTTTCTGGCCGGGCAGGGTATCAGCGGCAAAGTGTTCAAGGCAGAGTGGGATATCAACCATCGCGGGTACATCGTTCCCAACCCCGGGCAAACCGGCTGGATCGGCCGCATCTTCTGCAAGGAAGGGGATGGCATGATCGAGGTCTCCCTTTATGATGAAACGGTCGCCGCCACGCTGAGAGACTGGGTCAACATCGCTCTGACCGTTCACCCGCACGCGTCTCCGACCATGTCAATCGAGAACGCTCCGATCAAGCCGCTCATGGATCAGGCGGTTCGGGGCGAAAAAGAGCAGAACCAGGTCATCGAGACCTGTCTCAACGAATACTACGCCAATCACAACCCGAAGTGGTCGCTCCCGCTCGCCGTGGTCATGCAGCGGCGCGGGTATCTGCGCGAGGTCATCGAAATGGGAAACTACTTCAGCCCGTTGGTAAAGGCAGATATCGATCTGGCACCGCTCTGGCAGGAAATCATCGATCAGACCATGACGCATTTCATCAGTATCGAGCTTGATCTGCACCCGCAGTTGAACCGTCTGCGACTGAAATGTCACAACAAGACCGATCTGCCCCTGCGCAATGTCAAGCTGCAGGTCACCGTGAAAACCAAACAGGGCGAGCGGATGTTTCCCGTCCTTCTGTTCAACCAGGGTTCCATTCACGGCGGAGCCGTTCAGGAACTCGAGGAACTGCCTCCTGACGGCATTGACCTAGTCGGCGCAACGAACCCGCAATTCCGCATCGAAGGCGTCGAAGTCATCGAATAGATCGATACCCCATCAGGCCGGAGTGAAACTGCCCAGCACCACCGGTTCACGCGCCCCCGTCGCCGCCTGCACATTCGCTGGGCGACCGCGCAGGAAGGCTTCGCCCAGGGCGGCAAAAGCCATGGCTTCTCGCGCCATGACCGGTACTCCGTAAAGATCCGATCGTTCAAAGGCGCAAGACTCGGGAAGAAGCGCTCTGATCCGGCGACATAACTCCGGATTCTCCGCTCCCCCACCGGCGACGATGACACGATCCGGCGGCCACTGCGGAGCAACAAAAGTCGCGATCGCCTCAGCCACCGAACAGGCCGTGAACTCACAGAACGTGCTGATCAGTTCTTCCGGGCTGAGTTTCTTTTCCCATGCTCGTTTTATCTCTTCCCATCTCGTACAACCAAAGTCCTCACGCCCCGTCGTTTTTGGTGGAACGGTCCGCAGATAGGGAATGTGTAACAGTTCTTCCAGAAGTGCGGCCGAAGGTCGTGCCTGCGATGCGAGTCGCCCGTCACGATCATAGCTCTGCTCACCATTGGTCGCCCACACGACCGCGGCATCCATCAGCATGTTCCCGGGGCCGGTATCGAACGCGGAAACCACCCGCGCCCCCGGTCCTCCGGCCAGCACTGTCACATTGGCGATGCCGCCGATGTTCAGGGCGATCGTGTTTCCGCCAAGATGACCGAAAAATCGCTGGTCACCATAGGGCACCAATGGAGCGCCCTGACCGCCGGCAGCCAGATCGCGACGGCGGAAGTCGCTGATGACGGCGATCCCACAACGTTGGGCCAACCACGAGGGGCTGAGCGCCTGAATCGTACCCGCGACTCTGACGCCATCCCACTCGACTGGTGTCGGCACATGTACGAGCGTCTGACCGTGCACAGCGAGCGCATCTATGGCTTCGCGATGCCGGCAGCGAAACGCCCGCACCGCCTCGGCATACAGCTCGGCCACGTAGGCTTCGGCACGTGCCAGTTCGGGGCCGGAGATCCCCACCATCAGCGATTGCAGTCTCTGTCGCACCGGCGCGGCAAACTCGTAGCTGTCGTGCCAGTCGAGACGGTAGTTTCCCTTTTCATCGAAGGTGACCAGAGTGCCATCGATGCCGTCTCCTGAAGTCCCGCTCATCATGCCGAGAATTCTCAGTTTTCCCGTCGCTTTCAGCGTTACGCTCATCTGCGCCGTCCTTTCGATACGTCGATGCATTCGCGCGAATTCTATCAGATATCGATCCGCTCTTGTGCAACTCGTCATGTTCAGTTTATATGATTGGCATGCAGGATCATCCGATACTTCTTGCCTTCGGTCTCACTCTGTTCGCCGGCCTTTCCACCGGCATCGGCAGCGCACTGGCGTTTTTCGCGCGCCGGACCAACACTCGCTTTCTTTCTCTTTCCCTGGGGTTCTCCGCCGGCGTCATGCTGTACGTCTCGATGATCGAGATCTTTCCGAAAGCCCGGGCTGCGATGATCGCGCCGTTCGGCGAACGCACGGCCTATTTCTATACGACGCTGGCCTTCTTCTGCGGAGTTATTCTGATTGCACTCATTGACCAACTCGTACCCACGATCGAAAACCCTCACGAAATGCGAATGCTCGAAGAACTCACCCCGACCGAGGAAGAGGTAGCGAAAAAGTCGGTTCAGGAAAACCAGTTACTGCGCATGGGGATGTTTTCCGCACTCGCGATCGCGATTCACAACTTCCCGGAAGGGCTGGCCACCTTTGCCAGTGCCCTGCGCGATCCGATTCTCGGGGTCAGCATCGCCGTCGCCATCGCCATTCACAACATCCCGGAAGGCATCGCGGTCTCGATTCCCCTGTACTATGCCACGGGCAGCAGGCGCAAAGCCTTCATCCTGTCTTTCTTAAGCGGACTGGCTGAGCCGGTCGGCGCCCTCGTCGGTTATTTTCTGCTCTACCAGTTCTTTGACGACCGCGTCTTCGGCTTTCTGTTCGCCGGAGTCGCCGGCATCATGGTCTATATCTCTCTCGATGAGCTGCTTCCGTCGGCCGAAAAGTATGGGGAACATCATCTCGCCATCGGCGGCGTCATCGGCGGCATGATGGTCATGGCCGTCAGTCTGCTGCTTTTTGCCTGAGATGTCGTCGTGAGCACTCTCACCCTCAGTCCCCATCTGCTCGAGACGCCGTTTCCGGGAATTGCTGAGATCAACGCGCGAGCAGACAAGTTGCGCCGTTCCGGTCACGACCTCATCAACCTCGGGCAGGCTGTTCCCTGGTATCCGCCGCCCGGCGACCTCGTCGAACGACTGAAGACCGAGCTGGGCAACCCGGCTGTTCATCGCTATTCGCTTGATCCGGGTCTGCCCGAACTGCGCGAGGCGTTGTCCGATACGCTGCGCGCGCGACTGGCACATACCGCGCTTTCCGCTGACGGGCTGCTCATCACCGCCGGCGCGAATTCCGCTTATCTGATCACCCTCATGGGTATTATGCGCCCGGGCGACCGTATGGGCCTGCTCACGCCCTGGTATTTCAATCATGACATGGCGGCACGCCTGCTCGGACACGAGACCGTCGCAATTCCCCTTTCATCTGATCATGCTTTTGCTCTCGATGCTGAGAATATTCTCGATGCCGTCGACCGGTACAATCTTCAAGCCCTGACGATCGTCAACCCGAACAACCCGACCGGAGCCACCTATGATCCTGAGCAACTCACCGAGCTTGCCCTGCAATTGCAGCGACGGGGCGTGTGGCTGATCGCCGACGAAACATACGCGTTTTTTCCCGGCCCCGGGTGTCGACCCTTTTCGCTCGGCTCGCTCGCCGACCGTCTCGAACGACTCATTGTCATCGGCAGCTTTTCGAAGACCTTTGCCATGACCGGCTGGCGCATCGGCTATCTCGCCGCCTCACCGACGCTCATTCAGGAACTGCTGAAGATTCAGGATACGATGCTCATCTGCGCTTCGCATCCCGGCCAGCGGCTGGCTCTGTCCTGTCTTCGCGACGGCTGGAACTGGCTGGCCGAGCGCGTGCATCGTCTTGAACAGCGCCGGCTCGCCTTTGTCTCTGACTGGCCGTCAGACAGCCCCTGGCGCCTTGTCTCGTCAGGCCCGTTCTTTGCCTGGCTCGAAGGCCCCGCCGACGGACGGGCGACGGTCCTGCGCCTGCTCGAGTCTGCCGGGGTCATTCTCATTCCGGGCGACATCTTCGGTCCCGGTCTCGATTGTACTATTCGCGTCTCTCTCGGATGCGTTGATGATGCAGCATTTGCAGAGGGTAAAAAGCGACTGTTTCGCGGCTTGCAGGATTCCATCTCCCGGGAGCCATAATCATGTCATTCGCCAACGGGTTGAAAATCGGCCTTTTTATGATCATTCTTGGGTTGGCCATGCTGCATGCAAGCAGAACTCTCACGCTGTGCGGCGGTATACTGCAGACCGCGGCACCTGAAACGACGACAGCTTCCGCACCTGCCGGCACGACCGGGGCGCCTGCCGCCACCCCTTCACGCCCGCTCAGCGATTAAGCTGCCAGATCGAGGCATTGAGTGCGCTCGCAAAGCTGACCCAGAGTAGATATGGAATGAACAGCGCTCCGGCCGTACTATCGACGCGCCAGAACAGCATGGTGTTCATCACGATTGCCGCCCACAGAAAGATGATATCAACCAGCGCCCATCCGGGAGAGTGGCGGCCGAAGAAGAGAATCGACCAGAGAGCGTTGAGCGTGAGCTGCACGGCAAAAACCGACCAGGTGAGATTCCATCCGAGACCGATGCGTTTCCAGGTCAGCCAGGCCGACAGACCGATCATGGTATAGAGCGCGCTCCAGACGGGGCCGAAAACCCATCCGGGAGGGGTCCAGGTCGGTTTCGCCAGCTGTTTGTACCAGCCAGGAACCTCCGAAACCGTGAAGAATGAGCCGATTCCGGCAGCGGAAAAGGCCGCAAGCAGGAATCCGAGCAGCGCGAGCCACGAGCCGCCGCCGACGGCGGGAGAAGGGTCGGTCATGGGTTCGCCGATAACGTCGGTCGCATATCGAACTCAGGGAGCGAGAACCACGCGGTTGCGCCCGTTCTGTTTCGCGGCATAGAGAGCTTCGTCAGCCTTTTTCAGAAGTGTATCGCCGTCTTCTGCATGCGTCGGAAACCCTGACACCCCACCGCTGATCGTCACTTTCACCGTTTTTCCCTCGCAGTCGAAGTCGAGCGCTTCGACCCGCTGGCGGATACGATCGGCCAGAATGTAGGCCCCATGCTCATTGGTATGCGGCAGAATCACGGCCATTTCCTCGCCGCCGAAACGGGCCGGCATGTCGACCCCATGACGGATACTGTGCGAAATGACGTTGGCCACCTTCTTCAACACGATGTTCCCGAACGGGTGCCCGTAGGTGTCGTTGACTTTCTTGAAATGATCGATATCGAAGATGATCAGCCCGACCACCATGCGGTAACGCCGCGCCCGGCTGACCTCTTCCTGCAGTCGTTCCTTGAAATAGCGGAATGAGTACAGGCCGGTCAGTTCATCCTTGATCGAGAGATGATAAAACTGCTGCCGCTGCAACGCCATCGCCACCATGTGCGCTGCCACACCGAGGGTGTCCATATCTTTGGCCTGCAGAGCCCTTTTTCGGCTCAGCATGCAGAAATTCATCACGCCGAGCGGCTTGTCTTCGGCCATCAGCGGAATGCTGACCAAAGAATGAATCTTGCGAATCTTGATTCCCTGGAACTCAAATGGAATGAAGCGCTCGTCGTCGCTGCCGTTTTCAGCCAGAATCGGTCGCTTGCTCAGCAATGCCAGACCGGCGATGCCCTTGCCGCGCGATAGATGCACCAGTCTGATCTTCTGTTTTTCACCGACGACCACTTCGGTTTTCAGATCATCGTTTTTCTTGTCATACAGCATGATTGAACAGCGATCAAATGGGACAATCTGCTGCGTGCTTTCGATGATACGCTTTGCCAGACTCTCGAAATCAAATCCGAGTCCGAGGCTCAGACTCATTTCGTACAAGACGTTCAGCTGTCGAACACGCTGTTTGAGATCACGAGCCGTCTTACGATAGTCGTCCAGTACCCGCGCATGAATCACCGCGTTATCAAGTTGCGAGCTGAACACCTTGAGATAGTGCACGTCGCTGTCGGTAAACGGCTCTTCGCGATTTGCGATCAGAAACGCACCGGCGATCTCGGAGGTAATGACCATGGGAATGGCCAGCGTGTTCCGCAGCCCCGATGCGGCAAAAGCCCCCTTGTCATGCTGCTGGCGCAAATCAATCTGAGGTTCGCCGAGAAACTGAACCAGCAGGTCATGCGCGGCGCTCTGCATGGCATCGGAAGCCCCGCTCGGGCCGGAAAAAAAGAACCCGTGATTCTCCAGTTGTTCGGCGCTCGTCAATTGCACTGCCGCGATCTCGACGCCGAAAAAGGATTTCATGAGCGCCAGCGACTTTTCCATCAGACGCGGGAGTCGATTGTACCGGTCGGTAATGCGGTCAAGCCGGTTGATCAGCTGCAGTTCGCGGTATTTTCCCTTCAAAAAGCGTTCGCGATCCGCTTCCGGGAGTTCTTTCAGCTTCTTGTCGAGATCGTTTTTCATGACAATATCCCCTCCACAGCTCGAGAGTCCATTCGTCGATCAGGATACTCGCCTCCCGGTAAGCCGGTCAATTCACTTGTGGAAGAATTCACACCAGCGGAGTATGCTTACCCTCGGCCCGCTGACACGACATCTTTCGCGAAGTATTCATCATCAATCATCATGTCGAACACCATCGCTCAACCCGCTTCAAACCCGAATTATCCTCGCCGATTTCTCATTCTTCTTGCTCTCGTGTCATTCGCATTCCTGCCGACAAGGGCAAAGGCGGGCAACATCTCGCGATTCCAGGAATACCCTCCCGTCGTCGCGCGGCAGGCTCGCCTGACACTTCCCTGCTGGTCTCCTGAGCTCGTTCCTGAGCTTTCGTGGTTTCTTGCCGATCGCTTCGATGATCGCGAAGCCCTCATCTTTCCCCCACTGAAAGGCCCATCATCAGAAGTCGGAACCCTCGACAACGCGGCGTCGAACCTCATCACCGTCTTCAATGCCAATCTCTGGTTATTGCCGTTTCCGTTCGCCCACAGTCACGGACAACGTCTGTACGACACCGTCTCCCTGATCGATCGTCTGAATCCTGATCTCGTCACCCTCCAGGAAGTGTGGCTGTATGCCCATGCCGAAGCGCTCCGCACCTCATTGCCGGAATACTGGATGACGATCTTTCCTCTTGATCTCTTTAACCGTGGGGGACTCGTGGTGTTTTCACGTCGGCAGCCGACACGGGCTGTCTACGGCAGTTTCGGACGCACCTGGCTTCACAATCCGGTCGAGCATCTGGCCGGCAAAGGATACCTTCGCCTCACGTTCAGCGAACCGCTCACCTTCGACCTTGTCTGTACACACGTCTATGCTCCCAAGAACTCGTACGAACGCACGATTTCCGACAGCCAGATCGCACATCTGGATCGCATCATCAGGGCTGCATCCGCACCCGCAGTTCTTGCCGGTGATCTGAATACACGGGTTCCGCGCCTGCGCGAACTTCTACCAGAAGGCTATAGCTGGGAGCGCAACCTGCAATCTCGCACGCAGGCTCGCCTTGACGGAACCAAGATCGACTATCTTCTCGCACGACCTTCCGCTTCGATATCTGTCACCATCGAATCACAGCCTATACTGGATCCCATCGTTTCAGATCATCTTCCGCTCATCGCCACCATCACCTTCACGCCACAATAGTCCACCGCATCCGCCCGCCCGGCTCCCTTTCATCTCTCGAATCATTTTGCCGCATAAACAGACCGGGCGCGGCTCTATCAGAGTCGCGCCCGGTACTTTTCTGCAAATATCAGTGAACGTTCAGAGAACCTTCGCCATAGAGGCCGCGCAGGCAATCTTCTTCGAGATCGAAGTAGAGAGCGTCGAGACGATCATCGGCGTGAGCGGTGTCACCTGAACCGCAGATCGGGTACAAACTGCGAATCGTGTTGCCGAAGGTGTACAACTGCCAGGTGTACGCGTGACCGTTGATATCGGCATCAAACTGAATGGCCGATGGAGCATTCCCGCCTGAACGGCGAGCGGTTTCGATGGCAATGTGCCCGAGCGCAAGCAGAACCTGCGCAGAATTGCCGATCGTGAAGCCGCCTTTACTCTTCTTCAAGTTCGGTAGAGGACCGGCGCCGTCCGGGTCCCAAGTGAAGCGGCCCGTAAAAATACCCGTGTCACCTGCGTGGTCGATGCTTCCCTGAAACTTCGTGCGACCGGCATTTTCGTCGTCATAGAATTTGTACCACCAGTGGTACCCGCTGACCGTGGTCGTCTTCATCTCACCACAGATCACATGTTCAAAACCGGCTCCAGGACCGAACCAGTTCATCTTGAGGTCTTCGATACTCGTCTTGGTGATCTTCAAGGCGTGCTGAATGACCGGGTCATTCTCAATCGAACGCAGATACTCGTTGATTTCACGAGACCATTTTTTCAGTTCCGGCGTCCCCACCTTCGGGTCGAAACACGCAGCGAGTTTGATCACCGCAGCATAACTCTGAGGGAACTTCCCAGTGTATTTCTTAAACAGACGGGTGCGCCCATCGATGAGCACATCGTGAACGGCATCACGATCGAGCTGCGCCAGACCCGCGCAGGCTTTGGAAATTTCGCGCGCCAGGTTGGAACTGCTTGCCCCACTGCCGTTGCCCCCATGAGCCCGCATGAGAGCCGCATCAAAATCGCCTTGATCAGCGATCAACCCGGCATTGATGCTGTTCTGCAGCGTCTGCCGCAGTCTGACATCGGAAACCCGGTTCAACAACGAGGTCCAGTCAGGGACCTCGGCCGAAACAGGCGAAAAGCCGAAAGCAAGAACCGCCGCTGCGACCATCAACCATCTTCGAGACAACACGTACATGCGAATACTCCTTACTCCATATTCAATGTCGCGAACCGCAAACCCACGAAAACCAGCACTCAATTCTCAATACATACGGACAAAGCGCAGGGTAGGAATATGCAGCAATAAACTTGCCATATACCATGAACAACAGGAAAGGCCGATAGGCCGGGGACTCTCCGGTTATTAACAACCGCGAGGTATCGAAAAATCGCCCAATTTCCAGCAGAAAAAGTGGAATTTTTCAGCACCCGAACAAGAACAGGTTACAGCCCGACACACTTCGACACACTTCGACAAACAACAACAAACGTCGACCCACAGATTAACAGAATGGGAAGACAGCAACGCCGGGGCGGCGCCCCGGCGTTCAACGTCGGCTTCAGACTGCGATCGACGAACGTGTTTCGGAATTCAGTAACGCGGCCAGTAGCGATAGTTGTAGTACAAGCCCGGGTAGTAATAGTAGTATGGCGAAAGACCGCGGTAATGAGCCGAGGTCGCATAACTGACAGGCAACCCGTAATATGCATACCCGCCATAACCAGCGGCGCCCGGGTAGCCGCCCTGCAGGTAGTCAGCGTGGGCGTATCCGTACTTTCCGGGTTCGGTCATCGACTGCACCAGATACCAGTTGCCGGTGCGTCCAAAAACCCAGACGCCCTCTCCCTGAGCCAATGAACCGATGACGTTGAAGTCGCGGTTCCCCTTCCCGCCGAGTTCAGGCGACGAACGCAGGTTCAAGTTGGTTGCGGAAACCGCCGTGCCGTATGCCCCGTACCCCCATCCGTACCATGGCCAACCTCCCGCAAGGGTTGCGGGCAGATACCCCGCCCCATAGGGAAGAAACCGGCGATACGGGTCAACGAAGGAGTAAGCGACGGGCGGGAGATACGCATTCGCCGGCGTCACAATGTACGGATCAATCGTACCCCCGGACGAGGGAACCAAGCCGTACCCATACCAGGTCGGAATGACCACGTTCTTCGCCGCAAACGCGCCCGAAGCGAGAAACAGGCCGAAAAACACCACAAGAAACAGACGCAGAGAATTCCGTTTGTCCATAACGATTTCCTCCATGAAATCGGTCTATAATTTTGAGGATAACTCCCCATTCTCATTGTACACATTTTTTTCATTCCCGCCAGCGGTTGGGCGACGCGCCGTGAATCTGCTATAATTCGGCGGTCTGCCGGCAGGCGTGTCAGCCGAATCTTGCATGGAAAGGCGTTCTCATGACCAGTCAACAACATCCGCCCGGCCTGTTTCTGCTGTTTTTCGTCGAAATGTGGGAACGGTTCAGCTATTACGGCATGCGCGCCCTGCTCATGCTGTACATGACCAAACAGATGCTGTTCACCACGCAGAAAGCAGGGCAGATCTACGGCTGGTACACCGGCCTGGTCTACATGACTCCCCTGATCGGGGGGTACATTGCCGATCGCTATCTCGGCTCACGTTTCTGTATCTTCATCGGGGGTATTCTCATGGCTCTCGGTCATTTCGCCATGGCTTTTCCGGGAGAAGCGATCTTCTATACCGCCCTAGGACTGCTCATTGTCGGCAACGGTCTCTTCAAACCCAACATCTCAACCATCGTCGGTTCCCTCTATGAAGAGAAAGACCCGCGACGTGACGGCGGATTCACCATCTTCTACATGGGCATCAACCTGGGTGCATTCTTCTCTCCGCTGGTGTGCGGTACCTTGGGGGAAAAATGGGGCTGGCACTACGGGTTCGGCGCCGCCGGGGTCGGCATGGTCATCGGGTTGGTGCTCTATCTGTGGGGCCAGCACCGGTATCTCGGCACGCACGGGCTCGAGCCGGCCCGCCCGCGAACCGTTAACGGAGAACGCGTCACCGACGTTCCCCTGACCACCGAAGAAAAACAGCGCATGATCGTGGTCTTCGTGCTTGTCGGCTTCAGCATCTTTTTCTGGCTGTCATTCGAGCAGGCCGGCAGCTCGCTGACGCTGTTCGCCGATCGCTCGACCGATCGGGTCATCGGCGCCCTCGGCTGGGAGTTTCCGACCAGCTATTTTCAGTCGGTTAATCCGCTGTTAATCTTTCTGCTGGCTCCGTTGTTCTCGAGTCTGTGGCTGAACCTGACCAAACGGGAAAACAACCCGTCAGCCCCCGTGAAATTTGCTCTCGCGCTCTTTCTCGTCGGTCTCGGCTTTCTACTGATGATCGGAGCGGTCAAAGTCGAGGCGCAATACGGGAAAGTCGGCATCTGGTGGCTGCTGGCCGTCTATTTCTTTCATACCGTCGGCGAACTCTGCCTGTCGCCGGTGGGCTTGTCGCTGGTCACCAAGCTGGCTCCGGCCCGCTTCGCTTCGCTGATGATGGGAACCTGGTTTCTCTCGAGTTTCGCCGCGAACAAGCTCGGCGGCATTCTGGCCGGCGAATACGACTCGATGGATCGCATCACGTTTTTCTCGATTCCGCTGGCCACCGCCTGGGGTTCGGCCCTGCTGCTGATCATTCTCTCGCCGTGGCTCAAACGCTGGATGCACGGAGTGGAATAAAGCCCGAAGCACCGCTTTCCATCAATGATTCACCTCTTGTACGCGCATCACCCCGAGCTGCTGGCTCTGGGGCTTGCCGAGCGCCTGGCACGAGAGCCGGCACCCGAGCGTCAGTTACTGCATCCTTTCGAGATCGTGGTTCCCAATCGCAATCTCAAGGTCTGGCTGACCTATGAGCTGACACGTCGTCTCAAGGCCGTCGGGCACCTGCGCTTTCGCTTTCTCAGCGAGTTTCTCGCCGGTGCCGTGACCTGCAACCCGCCTGTCCCACCTCTGATGACGCAAGATACGCTGATGCTGCGCCTTCTCGACCTGGTCGATCGTCCAGAGTTACACGAAAACTCTCTGTTGCAGCCGGTAGTTCACTATCTGTTTCCGCCGAACGCCGATGAACGCGAGCGGGAAGTGCGACGTCTGCAGTTTGTCGAAACCATCGCCGGGTTGTTTCTCGAATACGAGTTCTCGCGACCGCGCATGTGCGAGGCCTGGAGTCGTCGGGAACTGACCACGCGGGAACCACTGCATCGCCGACTCGAAACCTGGCAGGCGGAACTCTGGAGACTGCTGCGTCGACCGCATCTCGATGCAGACGGAAACGAGCTGCCGGGTTTACAGCCGCTGAGTCATCGATTCCGTGGGCTAACCGCTGAACGCGTCAAGGCACGCACCCCGGTACATCTTTTCGCCTTTTCGTACATGGCGCGCGGATACGTCGAATGTCTGCATCAGCTGTCGGAGTTTCGTGATGTCTACTTGTACACGCTCAATCCCTGTCGAGAGTTCTGGGAAGACGTCGAAACACCCCAGGAACAACGACGGCGCAACGGCCTTTCCGTGCCGCACCTCGGGGCATCGATTCTCGACGAACCGTCCGATGACCCGTTCGGCCTGCATGTCGAGATGGAAAACCCGCTGCTGCAGATGTGGGGGAAACCCGGTCGTGAGAACATACGCTTTCTCAATGAAGCCGTGGACTGTGATTTCGAGACCGTCTACCCGGACGATCGCGACCACCCTGAAACTCTCCTGCAACGCTTACAAGAGGATATCTATCGTCGACTCGCCCCCACCGATCCGGCGGCGGTGGTTCCGCCTGTGCGAGCCGACGGGAGCCTGAAACTGCTCACCGCGCCTTCCGTGCGTCGAGAGGCCGAGGTCATTGCCGACGAGATTCGCCGCCTGGTCTTCGATGCCCGAGAATCGTCTCTGCCCCTGCATTTCTCCGATATCGCCATCATCGTTCCCCCCGGGCAGAAAGACCGGTATTTTTCCCACCTGCGCGCCGTCTTTCAGGAAAGCGGCGACATTCCGCACAACCTGCCTCACACGCCCGAACATCGGCACCCGCTCGAAGCAGCAGCCATGATCTTTTCTCTGCCGTTCGGCGAGTGGCGGCGACCGGATCTGCTGCGCATCATGCAGCATCGGGCCGTAACCAGTCGTTTTCCACATCTTGATGCCGAATGCGTGCAACAGTGGTGCAACGAGTGCGCGGTTTTTCGAGGCCGCTCTTTTGCTGACCAACAGAATACATATATCCGTTCCGACATGTACAATTGGGATCAGGCACGCATGCGAATTGCGCTCGGCAGTTTCATGGAACCCGGCCCAGACGACGCTCCGCATGTTTTCGAAACGACTCAGGCGCGTCTGATTCCGGCCGCGGTGTCTCTGGAACAGCGTCCGGCCGCGGCTGCATTCCTTGACCTGATGTATGCTTTCGAGCAGCTGCATGAAGATTTTGCCCGAGGGTCCCGACTGCTCAGCGAGTGGTCGGATGTCTTCTTGCACTGGTTCAGGCGTTTTCTGGGTCCGTATCGTGATGAACCGAACGGAGAGCAGCGCCTGCGTGAACAGGCGGAAAAAGCCATTCTCGATCTCGGCCGACTCGAGGGCGCACAGACAGTACGGGTCTCGCCGTTTATCGCCGTGCGTATGCTGCTGACCAGACTCGAAGCCCTCGAAGGCGAATCACCGCGCTATCTGTCGCGCGGGGTGTCGATCTCTTCCTTCCTGCCGATGCGGCCGATTCCCTTTCGCGTCATCTTCATGGCGGGCATGAGCGAGGGGCGCTTCCCGTCCGCCGATCGCCGGCATACACTCGATCTGCGCGCCTGTCACCGGCTGCCCGGCGATGTCTCGCCCCGCGAGCAGGATCGTTATCTGTTTCTCGAAACCCTGCTGTCAGCCAGAGACAAAATCTATTTGTCCTACCAGGACCGCGATGAAATCACGCTTGATCCTTTGCAACCGTCGATCGTCATTCAGGAACTGCTTTCCGTTTTGCGCACTCGTTACCTGACCGAATCTGATTTCGAGTTACTCACGATACGGCATCCGTTGAGGCGTGACGCTTCAGCCTACTGGGACGATTCGACCTCGGGTCATCTGAAGGGGTGTTGCAACTCATCTGAAGCGGCACAAGAGGCATTCTGCCGCCAGGTGCACGACAGTCTGGCTCATTCCCGCCCCGAAGGCAACGCCCGCGAGCGACTGCGGCAAGCCTGGCCGTCGCTGCCTGAATCGACGCGGGCCGCCGTTGTCGCCTGCGCCGGCACGGTTGGCACGGGCAAGGAACCTCGCGAGTTCGAGTCGGCAGGACACCCGGATGGCGGGCGGAGATCTTCCGGTTCGAGATCGGACATTCGCCTGTCGCTGACAAGACTGCGTGACTTTCTCACCTGCCCGCTTCAGGGTTCGGCGCAGATTCATCTGCATCTCGGCGATGAGGCGGATGACACCGCTTTTCATGAGGATCGCGAGCCCCTGACCGCCGCTTTTCTGCCTCTGCGCACTCTGTGCAACGAAGTCTTTTTCCGGGCGACCGCCTCGAAGCTCAGAGGCGACCAGCCGGATTTGAACACCATCTGGGACGAATGCGCCCGCTATGCCGACCTGCGCGGCGACATTCCGGCGGATTTTTTCGGCGAGCCGGTGCGCAGCAAAGGAATAGTACAAGTTGAGGCCTGGCTGCAGAATCTGTCCGAGCTTGATATCACAGGCACGACCTTAACGCGATTCATTTCCGGCAGCAGCTTTACCGCTACCCAAGGGGTCTCTCTGCCGCCACTCGAACTCGAGGTTCCCGCACAGCCTGGCGGCGAGCGAAAACAGGTTCGGCTGACCGGGACGATCGGACCACTGCTTCACACCCCCGACCGCCTCTTGCTCCTGAATTTGTGTCATTCCTCTCAACCCAAGCCCGAGCACTTTCTGCTGCTGCATCTGCAGCACCTGTTTTTGACGGCGTGCGGACGATTCACCAGCCTTCCGGCAGAGTATGCGCCTTTGACTCTCGGCATGAAGTCCTCGCGCAGTGTCCGTATCCATCCGGGTCTTGCGCAGGAACGCGCCCGTGAGGTTCTGGGAGCGATCATGTCCGATCTGACTGCAGGGTTCCATGAGTATTTGTACCCGTTTCCTCTGGTCGAAACCCTTTTACATTCCGAAACAAGCGATCTGACAGAGGAAGTGTGGGAGGAACGAGTCAGATCGCTGTATGCGGAAGACAGCCGGCACGCTCCGTGGTTCGCCGGCCGGCCGTTGCGAACCCCGACGGAGTATCCGGTTCTGCCTCTCGAGGCCGCGCGAGAGCGTCGGCATCGATGGTTCGACGAGTTTTTCCAGGCTCAGCGGAGGATTTCATGAACACCGCCGTCTGTCAGGCCGTATGTCCTGCGCTGGTCAAACGCATTCCCACCGGAGCGACGACCGTCATCGAAGCACACGCCGGGACCGGAAAAACGTTCACTATCGAACACCTCGTGATCGATCTCCTGCTTCGGCCCGAACTGACTCATCTTTCCATAGAACAGATTCTGGTTGTCACCTTTACCGATAAGGCGACGATCGAACTCAAGACCCGCATTCGTCAGAAACTCGAACACCTGGTATCACTTACGACCTCTGAATCGCCGTCTGACGACGACACAACCTGGACGATCGGTCCCGAACAGAGAGTGCGTCTGCAGCAGGCGCTCTTCAGCTTCGACCTGGCTTCGATCTTCACGATTCATGGATTCTGCGGCCGCGCCCTTGCCGACCAGGCCTTCGACGGCAACCGTCTGTTCAGGTCCGAACTCGAGGACAGTGCTCTGCTCTTCCAGGAAGCTTTTCATCGCACCCTGCGCGAAATTCCTCAACTTCCAGGACATATTCTGCCTCTGTTGAGCCGGTATTTGAGTCATGAGACCCCGGACGCTCTGGAAGCATTTCTCTGGGGCTTGTACAAAGACGGAGTCCGTCATCCGCCGCAAAGTCTGTCACCCACGCTGCCGTATGCGGAAGCCCCGGCCGATCTGATCGCCCGAATCAGCGCCTTGCGGCAGGCCGTTCCCTTGCCCATTGAATGGAAGAAGGCGCGGCCGAAAAATCCTCAAAAGAAAACCATCGACAAGCTGAACGGCTGGTATGAAGTCATCTGCACGGCTGTGCAAGAAGCCGAGCGCACCGGCGCGGTCGACCCGTTTTTCACGGATCATTTTGAGCAGACGCTGGCCCAACTGCGCGGTGACATGACCGCCGACGGCTTCATTCCCGTCGACCCGAATACCCGAGCCTTGTATGATCTGCTGTTTGCCTTTCCCAGTCCGGCGGCCTGGCTGGCGGGTCAGATGTTTCCGATCGTTCAGGCGCATCTGGAGCGCGACAAGCAGTCGAACGGGAAGCACGATTTCGATGATCTGCTGCGTCACACGTGGTCGGCTCTGACCGAATCCGCGCAGGCCTCCGGGTTCTGCAGGCAATTGCGCGAACGGTATCGGGTAGCTTTGATCGATGAGTTTCAGGATACCGACCCGACCCAATGGAGCATTTTCCGGCACCTGTTTTTTTCCAGCGACGACCGCCACACCCTCGTGCTCATCGGTGACCCGAAACAGGCCATCTACGGGTTTCGCGGCGCCGACGTCGAAACCTATCTGAAAGCCCGTGAAGAGGTGCGACAGGCGGGAGGACTGGTGCTCAGTCTCGATCGGAATTTTCGTTCGACCCCCGCGGTTATCGACGCCTACAACCGACTCTTCGCCGACGACTACTTTTCGGGCGGCTCGATCCGCTACGATGATCCGGTGCGCCCCGGCAAACCCCGGCGGCGTCTTGTGGATCGTCATGGGAGAGTTCAACCGCCGGTGGAACTGCTTCACCTGCCGGACGACGCCGTGACCGTGGGGCGGCGGCAGCAACTGCTGGCGCAGGCCGTCTCACGCAGCATTCGCCGGATTCTCTCGCCGTCAGGCGCTCTGTATGTCGTCGACGGCGACAACCAACCGGTACGCATTCGCGGCAACCGGATCTTCATTCTGACTCGCAAAGGCCTGGAAAGCCGCCTCATCGCGCGCACGTTACGCAAAGACGGAGTTCCGTGCGCGTTTTTCAAGGAAGAAGGCCTGTTTCAAAGTTCCGAGGCGATCGCCGTCGCCGAGCTTTTCGATGCCATTCTTCATCCCGAAGATCAGACGCGCCTCAATCGGGCATTGCTGACTCCTTTCTTCTCCTGTCGCCCCGAGAACCTGCAGGCCTTTCGTGAATCAAAGACCGGCCGCGAAGCCCTCGCACGCCTGGCTTCATGGCACGAACAGGCAAAACACGGTGATGTCCCCGTGCTGCTCGATCGTATTCGCACCGAGTCGGGCATTATCAGACGTCTTCTGTTGACCGAGGATTCGTATCGAACCGTCGCCAACATTCTTCATCTGTTCGAGATTCTGACCGAGCAGGCTGAGTCGGGAAAGGCGACCATCGACGACCTGTGGCGCGATCTGGTGCATTTCGCCACGCTTTCGGGCGAACAGATCGGCGGGATCAACAACCTGCAGCGCCTCGAAACCGACCTCGAAGCCGTACAGATTCTCACGATGCACAAGAGCAAGGGGCTGGAAGCCGACATCGTCTATCTCTTCGGCGGATTCACCGAGTTTCCGGTTTCGCTGCCGCTGGTCATTCGAGAAGGAGATGCCCGAGCGATCTCCGGACCGCTGACACCCGAAGATTCTCTTGCTCTTGAACGCATTCGCCAGAGCGAAAACGAACGATTGTTGTATGTCGCTCTGACCCGCGCCCGGGCTCGCCTCTGTCTACCGGCGGTTTCGCCGGCCCTGAATTCGGGGCAGGGCATATTCGGATGCCTCCAGAATCGTTTGCCCTTCCTGCTTCCCATCGATGTCGAGTCTGGGGCTTCCGAGATGCCGATCGCACCGGAAGCGATGATCAGCGACGAAGCCGACGCCGTGCCGAGCCCCCGATTGCCGGTTCAGATCCCTGAGACACCGATTCCGGAAGACGTCTCACGTTCTCTAGCCCGGACGCTCGCGGGATTTCGTCTGCACTCGTATTCATCTCTCAAGCAAGCTCACACCTCCGCCGAGCCGGACGACCAGCTGTTGCTGGCTGACCCTCGAGCACCCGATGTGGCCGAACCTCTGTCGACCGGTTTTGACGACGCGGTGCCTCCCTCCCCCATCACGTTGCCTGCCAGGGCCGATGTGCCTGCGGAAGAACCGCACCCAGACCTGCCCCCTCAGCCGACCATCGCGACTGAACCGACATATCGGCAACTGCCCCGCGGTACCGGTTTCGGGGTCGCCGTTCACGAGGTACTGCAGCAGTTGCCGATCGAGTCGTTCCGACACGGCTCGTTTGACGACTGGTGTCGGGACGAGGTCGTGCGCGAGCTGGTCGAGCAGCAGCAGAAAAGCCTCGACATCGGAGCCGATCTGATGCCGGTATTCTATCGTTTTCTCTATGCCGCTTTCACGGCTTCTTTTGCGCTTCCAGATACCGGGCAACCCGTACGATTGATGGATTGTTCCGATCAGGTGCGGGAGTTTGATTTTCACTTCTGTCGCCCCAATCGCAACACAGTACAGGGCGTCTGTAGTCACAATACAGATCTGATCAAGGGATTCATTGATATTCTTTTCCGTCACCAGGATCGATGGTATATCCTCGATTGGAAGACTGATATGCTCGGATCATACGCACCACAGGATCTCACGCATACCGTCGCCGAAGCCTACCTGTTGCAAGCAAGACTTTACTCTCTGGCCGTCGCTCGTCTGCTCGGAATCAACCCCGAAAAACCAGAGGATCAGATACGATATGACCAGGAGGTCGGCGGGTATATCTACGTCTTTCTGCGCGGTCTCGATACTCCAGGGCAGGGTATTTGTACAGGTCGCGTCAGTTGGGAAGAGCTTATCGATCTTTACAACCGGTTGATGGATATTGAAACGCATCCAATCGAGGAGGCCGCGCGTGACTGATCCGTCCTGGTCTCTCGTTCTCGACACGTCACTGGCTTCCTTTGCGCCGGCTCGCGAGCTTCTTCGGCTATGCCCGGGTCTCAACCCGCACGAACGCGACCTGGCCATTGCCGTGCTCATGGCCGTTCCGGCCGCCGAACAGGAAGGGCACACGCATCTACTGCTGAGCGAGAGCGGCGCTTCGGGCAGTTTCGGCTCTCTGTTGCCCGGTATCCTCGCTGCCGAAACCGATGCTGCCGCGCGTCAGGAAATCGCGCGCCTTGGTGTGCGTTTGATTGGTGACAGTCGCCTGTCTCCTGTGGTCGGGGTCCCCGGCGAACGAAAACCATTGATCCGCGACGGCGATTTTCTCTCGACCCACCGCAGCTTTCAGCAGGAAGCCCGGCTCGACGAACTGTTGCAGCAGCGGTTGCGGCTTCCTGATTTCTCCCTTCCCGATGATCCATGTACGGCCGTTCTCGCTGAGATCAAACCCGGACTGACGCAAGAGCAGTGCGATGCCGTGCGGTTGGCCGTTCGACGTCACCTGACCGTCATCTCGGGAGGACCGGGTACCGGCAAGACCACAATCGTTGCTGCTCTGATCGCCTGTCTCAGCCGGCTGGGCATGAGTATTCGCGAGATCGGCCTGGCGGCACCCACCGGCAAAGCCGCCAACCGCCTTGAAGAAGCCGTTCACCATTCTCTGCCTTCCGTGAGCGCCGCATCTGAATCGAACGAGGCCGATCGCCTCAGCGGGCTGACACTCCACCGCCTTCTCGGTGTGGGAAATCGTCTCGACCGGCCTGCGTATCACGGCGGGAATCCGCTGCCGTTAAAGGCGGTCATCGTTGATGAAGCCTCGATGATCGATCTCGCCCTCATGCGCCTGCTGCTCGAGGCCGTTCCGAACAACTGTCGACTGGTACTGCTCGGCGACGCCGATCAATTGCCCGCGGTCGAGAATGGCGCCGTTTTCCGCGATCTTGTTCAGCTGCCGACCAGGAGCAACGGCACGCCACCCTGGAGCTGCCGGCTGACGCACAGTTTTCGCATGCGTGCCGATAACCCGCACGGTTCTGCCGTGCTTCGCCTCGCCAACCTGATCCGCACATCCGGCGACGACATCGGCTCGGAGTCCGACATCGACTCGTTGCTGCCCCATCAGACCCATGCTCATGCCTTGACCGGAAAAGGGCCGGAGATGCTCGAATCTTCCGGTCTCGGAACCCTGGAGCGATTTCTTTCCTGGTGGTTTCCTCGATATGCGTCATTCTCTGAACCACTGCAAATGCGCATCAACAAGCCATTCATCTGGGACAATTCCGGGGATGTCATCGTCGATCGCGACATTCTCGACGCGCTGTTCGGGCGCATGCAGTCAAACAAGCTGCTGGCTGCCACTCGGCAGGGCGAGTATGGAACCGAAGCCCTGAATCGAGCCGCCGGCCTTCTCTATCGCCGCCGGATCGGACAAACGAGCCTCGATGGGGTTTCGGCGGGCGAACCGCTGCTGATGACCAGAAACGAGTATCTCTATGACGTGTTCAACGGCGATCAGGGCCTGCTGCTGTGGGCCATCACCTCTGTTTCACCGCAACCCGCTCTGCATGTCGTGTTTCAGCGTCATCACGGGTATCATGCGATTCCGTATGAGGCTCTGAGGCATGATCTCGAGCCGGCATGGGCATTGACCGTTCATAAAAGCCAGGGGTCTGAGTTTGACCGTGTCTTCTTCGTTCTGCCGCCGGCCGATCACCCGCTCCTGACCCGCGAGATTCTCTATACCGCCGTCACCCGAGCGAAAACCGGAGTGATTCTGATCGGCTCACGGCAGGCCTTGCTCAACGGCATGCACCGCTCGATCAGACGCCTCAGCCGCCTGCGCTTTCCCGAAAACATCGAGGTATCGCACACCACCGACGCAAGGTGAAACTCACCGCTTGGCCCGCCGTGACACGCCCTCGGCCGTGGCCATGAACACGAACGGTTCGAAGATCGCCACGCGCTCAACCGGTCGCGGCGTCGACAACGGCAACCACCCCGCTCCCTGCTGCAAGGCAACCCCGCCGGAATGGCCGGACGCATACCCGACCCAGATGTTCGAGGGGCTGAGGTCATCATACGCGGCACACAACAGCTTCAGCGTCGTTCCCATGGCGGAAGTCGACGGCAGGGGTTTGAAATTTTCCCCGTCAAACGTCACCGCCTGTCGTTCTCCGACGATCGTCAGATCATCACCCGGTTGTCGACCGAGAAACACGATCCTGCCAAGCATGCCGGGGCCGCGCGCCGAAACCGGCTTGAAGCCCTCTCCGTCGAATATCGCCAGTTTGCCTCCCGAGACACCGAACAGTAGATAATAAGGGGTTGCCAGCAATGCGTCGATGACATCCGAGGAGTTTTCAGCATCGTACAAGCCAAGCGAAACAGATGCTGTCTTCAGATCAAAACTACGCATATACGTGTTCTGCAATCCCAGAAAGCCCAGGCCGTCGGAACGATCTTTTCCCGACATCCCGAGAAATGACCTGACGGTCTGCTTGCCATAGCCGACGAATCTCGAGCCGTCAAACTGGTACAACTGCTCAGACAGCATGCCTTCGCTGCCGCATACGGCAAACACCCGCCCGTCCGCATCCACTTCCAGCAGTCGTACCGCATCGCTCGCCAGGCCGTGTCGCGCATCATAGCCCTGCCAGGCGCTGCCGTCGAACCTCCAGACCCCGCGATCACCGCTCACCCACAGCGCTCCCTTCGGGTCAAGCGCCACTCCAGATACCCGGCGATGAAAATTCGGTACAGAGGACGGCTGATAATGCGCCAGACACTCGAGCGACACCGGGTCGTACACGCGCAAGCCTTCACGTTCCGTGCCGACCATCAGCCTTTCGCCGAGGAGCTTCAGCACCGTGGTTTTCCCTGAGTAGACGGCCTGCGTCGCCTGCGTCGGATCGAACATGTGCGATCGATATCGTACAAGTCCGGCATCCTGAGTGCCGATCCAGGTTTCACCGTTCTCGAGACCGTCGATGGCAGTAATTCGATTACTGGTCAGTCGACTGTTGCTGCTCGTGAAATGCCTTTGTTTGCCGTCATTCGACCAGAGCAGCACCCCGTCTTCCTGCGTGCCGATCCAGAGACCTTTCAGCAGAGGAAGCCTGATCTTGATGAGTTCCGGTCTCAGCTCGGGAATCTGCATCATTTTGTCGTACATTTCATAGCAGCGCTTTTCCCACTGCGGATCATTCCAGTTGGCCGGGTTCTGAAACCAGCTGGTCTGCTCGTTGTAGGTCTTCAGCGCCTCGGATGGTCCGGCTTTTTCGTGCTGAGCCAGCAAGCCTGCCAGTCGATCGAGCTGTTCGACATCGGGCCGGCGATCGGGAATACTGCCCGGCAACTCGTTCATTCCGGCGGTCAAGTACAAGCTGCTCACCCAGATATCGCTCATCAGGCAGCGTTCTTCCGACTCATCACGCATGAACAACCCCTTCGCACCGCCGATCAGATACCCTTTGGAGAGTGCCAGCAAGGACTGCACCCAGCCGTGTTTCTGCTGCTGATCAGATGTTTCGAGAAACAGCTGTTCTCCCTGGGCTTTCATGAGACCGACGCTGCTGCCGAACCACGTCGTTCCGGCCGCCTCGATGCCCGCAGACACACCGGTAATGATTGCCCCGGGTTCGGGTTTGAGCCAGGTCACCGCCGTTCCTTCCAGATACCCGGCGCCGCGATCCGTCCCGATCAGCACCTTGTCGCCGACCGGCTTCAGCAAAAGAATGTTCGTCGATGGCGCCTGACCGATCTTCATCATCTCGACCAGAAACGTGTCGTCTTCGTATCGTACGCGGACCAACCCCTCCGGGGTTCCGGCCAGAATGTGCCCTTCAGCGGTTCGACAGAGAGCATTCACGGTCAGCGAAGGAAATACCGGCTTGCTTGTCGGCGTCAGACTCTTCCAGCCGCCACCCTGAAACACCAGCAACCCGCCGCCGTCCGTTCCGACCAGGGTAAAGTCAACGCCGGCGAGGATGCTGCGAATGGAGTTGTGCGGCAGGCCGTTCAGCGTATTGAACACTTCGAAATAGCCGACCGTTAACGAAGGCGGCAGGGGCTTGGGATCAATCTTCATGAAGTGTTGCGGTCCGGGTTCCGGATTACAGGCGAACAACACCCCCGTCTGCGTCGCCCCGATCATTACCGCCAGCGTCATGAGCAGCCGAACAAGATATTCCCGCAGCCTGATCATAGGTGCCTCCCGGAATTGAGCCGATCGGTTGCCAGGCACACCTGAGTGATTGCGCGGAAAGAGTTGCACCCGGCACCGATTTTCTCTACCATTTCACCAAATCGTTCGAATTATTTCAAGGAAAGGAGAGGGCATGCTCCAGGAATTTACCTACCAGGCCCCGACCAGTCAGGTCGAACTTCTACAGATTCTCAAAGAACAGGGAAACGAGGTGCGTCTGCTTGCGGGCGGCACCGACCTTCTCGTCGACATTCGCTCCGGCATGCACAAACCGCGAACGTTGGTCGATCTGAAAAAGATTCCCGAATTCAAACAACTGACCTGGGACGCGAAAACCGGTCTTTCGATCGGTGCCGCCGTTCGCTGTATCGATGTCATGCAGAACAAGGTGGTACGCGAGAAGTATCCGTTGATCGCGAATGCCGCCGGCCGTATCGGTTCGATTCAACTGCGCAATCGTGCCACCCTGGTCGGCAACCTCTGCACTGCCTCGCCGGCGGCGGATATGGCTCCGGCCCTGCTCTGTCTCGACGCGTCGGTCGAGATCGCATCGGCAGCCGGCACCCGCACGGTGAAACTGTCCGAGTTCTTCACCGGCGTCAAGCGCACCGTACTTGATCACAGCGAGGTTGTTACCCGCATTCTCGTTCCCGCGGCTTTCGCGGGCCTGAAGAGCGGTATGGAAAAACTCAAGCGCATCAAGGGTCACGATCTGGCCCTCGCCAGCGTCTGCATGGTCCGCCGCGACACGAAACTGCGCGTCGCCGTCGGGGCCTGTTCGGTCACTCCGGTCCTGTTGCCCGAATTCTCGGTGGGCGACGCCGTCTCCGACATCAAGGAAGCCGCCGCCAAAGCCATCAAGCCGATCGATGACGTGCGCGCCTCGGCCAAGTACCGTGTGTTCATGGTTCAGACGTACATCGAGCGCCTCTGGAACCAGATCATGAAGGAAGAGACCGCGAAGGGAGGCAAAGCCAAATGAAGATCACCATGACCGTCAACGGCAGAGAGTATACCCGCGACGTTCCCGGCAACCGCACACTACTGCGTTTTCTGCGCGAAGATCTCGGACTGACCGGAACCAAGGAAGGATGCAGCGTCGGCGAATGTGGAGCTTGTACTGTTCTGGCGAACAACGAACCGATTAATTCCTGCATCGCGCTCGCCGCCGAGTTTCACGGGGCCATCATCGAGACCATCGAAGGCGAGGCGACCGACGGCCGGCTGTCGAAACTGCAACAGGCGTTTCACAAGCACCACGCCGTGCAATGCGGCTTCTGCACTCCCGGCATGATCATGTCGGTAAAAGCTCTGCTGCGCCGCACACCCAAGCCGACCGAAGAGGAAGTGAAAGAGGCAGTGGAGGGCAACTTCTGCCGCTGCACCGGCTACAAGCAGATCTTCGAAGCCGTGCTCGACGTCACCGGCCAGCTGAAAAAGAAGGAGGACCTGCATCATGCGTGAGCAGCTCTCCCACAACGAATTGAAATTCGTCGGCAAGGAATGTGAACGACTCGACACCACCGAGAAACTCACCGGTATGGCCACCTACACGGGTGACATGATTCTGCCCGGCATGCTGCATGCCAAAGTCAAACGCAGTCCGCATGCCCGCGCCCGCATCGCCCGCATGGATACCTCAAAGGCCCGTCGTCTGCCCGGCGTACACGCGATTCTGACCGGCAACGACCTGGACTATCGCGTGGGTCTGTATCTGGTCGACAAGTACATCATGGCACGCGGGGTCATTCGCCATTACGGCGAAGCGGTCGCGGCCGTCGCCGCCGAAACACCGCAGATCGCACAGCAGGCCGTCGACCTCATCGACATCGAGTATGAAGTCGAGGAACCAGTACTCGACCCGGTCAAGGCCCTTGATAAAGACGCGCCGCTCGTCCACCCCGATCTGGGCAACTACGATTACTTCAAGGGCGTGTTCACTCCGCAACCCGGAACCAACATTGCCAACCACATGAAGATTCGCAAAGGCGATGTCGAAAAGGGCTTCGCCGAAGCTGACCAGATCATCGAGGGCGAATACACGAATCCGAGCGTACAACATGTTCCGATGGAAACCCATGTCGCCATCGGCAAATGGGAACCCAACGACAAGGTCACGATCTGGACGTCGGCTCAAAGCCCGTTCACGGTGCGCAACCTGTTCTGCCACACGTTCAAGCTGCCGCACAACAATGTCCGAGTTCACATTCCGTATGTCGGCGGCGGGTTCGGCGGCAAAGCCGGCATTCATCTCGAACCTCTGGTCTGTTGCCTGTCGCGCAAGGCCGGCGGTCGACCGGTCAAACTGGTCGCCACCCGCGAGGAAGAGTTCTCGATGCTGCCCTGTCGTTCCGGTCTCGTGTACAAAATCAAGACCGGCATTCGCAAGGATGGCAAGATCGTCGCGCAGAAAATGACCTTGTACTGGGATGCCGGCGCTTACGCCGACTACGCGGTCAACGTCACCCGCGCTTCCGGTTATTCCTGCGGCGGTCCGTACGAGTTGCCCAACGCCTGGGTCGACTCCTACACCGTGTATACGAACAAGCCGTTCGGAACGGCCTATCGCGGCTTCGGCCACGTCGAGTTCTCATGGGGTCTCGAACGACACATGGACAAATGCGCCCGAGCGATCGGTCTCGACCCGCTCGAGTTTCGTCTGAAAAACGCCCTGCGCGGCGGCTCGATCACCCTGACCGGTGAGAAGATCACCGTGCATCACGGCAACGTGTCGAAGTGCATGAACGAGGTGGCCAAGGCCATCAACTACGGGAAACTGACTCCGGAAGAGCGTGAGCGCGAGAAAGCTACCGGCCGGCGCATCGGCAAGGCCGTCGTCGCCCTGCACAAGGCCCCGGCCATGCCGCCGTTCACCGGCACCGCCGTCATCTTGAAAATGAACGAAGACGGCACCGTGACGGCCAACTTCTCGCTGACCGAGATCGGCGCCGGCACCTACACCTCGGTGCAGCAGATTCTCGCCGAAGCGCTCAAGTTCCCCCCCGCCATGATTCGCATTCCGCTCGAGAAAGACACCGACAAAGACCCGTATGACTGGCAGACCGTGGCTTCGAAAGGCCTGCTGCTCACGGGCAATGCCGCGATTCTCGCTGCCGAAGACATGATCGGGAAAGCCTACGACGTCGCCGCCCAGGTGCTGCGCGCCAACAAGGCTGATCTCGATCACGATCACGAAAAGATCTTCGTCAAGCATCATCCTGAATCGCAGGTGCCCTGGAAACAGGTGGCGCTGGCGTATGTGTATCCCAACGGCAATGCCATCGGCGGCCCGCTTATCGGGGTCGGTCGATACTGCGCCCAGGGCCTGACCAATCTCGACCCGGAAACCGGTCAGGGCAAGCCCGCCCTCGACTGGACCTACGGCGCTCACGGCATGATCACCGAGGTCGACCCGGTCACCGGTGAGTTCACCGTGATCAAGGTCGCTTCGGCCTTCGATGTCGGCAAAGCCATCAACCCGCAGGCGGTGCGCGGACAGTCGATCGGCGGCATGATTCAGGGGCTGGGCACAGCGCTTTGCGAAGGGTATCTGTATGACAAGAAAGGCAAACTGCTGAATCCGTCGTTCACCGATAACAAGATCCCGACCTCTCTCGATGTTCCCGAAGAAGTGGAAGCCATCGCGGTCGAGAGCGCGCAGATCGACGGTCCGTTCGGCGCACGCGGGGTCGGCGAACATTCCATGATCGCCGTCTGCGGAGCGCTCGGAAACTGCATACAGAACGCCGTCGGCGCAGATCTCACGCACATGCCGATTCGGGCCGAAGACGTGTGGCGAGCTCTGAGTAAAAAAGGGAAGAACAGCGACGTTCGCTGATTGCTTGAAGGGGGCCTTCCGGGAACGGACGGCCCCCTTTTTCCGTTCGCACAATCTGATTCTCAACGGGCGCAATTTTCAAGCATGCCATTCATGTATACAGAGCCGCTTCACACCAGAACGGACTCGTACGTACATCGTTTCCCGGGGTTGCAACTGAAGGTCGTCGGCGTATACCAGCGCTCCTTTTCGGCCGTTTTCCATCAACTCACCCCGGAACTGTTGTCACAGGCAGGGGTGCCGATCGACAAGCTTCCAGAAGAAATTCCACTGGTGGTGAACTTCCACACCGACACCGGTGCGCTGCATCCTCTGAGCGTGCTCATTCCCGCTGAGATGCTTGATGTGATTGCCCTTGACGACCTCCTGACTCTCGACGGAGATTCCATCAGTTTCAGTAACGCGATTCGACCGCTCACCGGCAGCGTGACTTCGCCCCGTTACGATCTCGAGTTCTGGAATATCACTGCTGATGCTTATGAGCACATTCGTCGCATCGTACGCACGCTCGGCCGGTTCTCCGAGATGGGGCGTGCCGTTTTCAACGGCGCCGGCGACATCTTTCCGGATGTCATGCACCTGCTGCACGATGCGCCCCCGATTGAAACCGAGAAGGTGCTGCCCTTCATCGGATCTGGAGAAGGAGCCACGCCCAGCGGCGACGATCTGATCTCGGGTTTTCTGCTGGTCGACCGTCACCTGCCGGGATCGATCGTGCGATTGAACGAAGGTTTCTGGAGATGCGCCCGCACGCGAACCACCCCCATTGCTCTCTGGCAGTTGCATTTCGCCGCTGCCGGGCAGAGTTCGATTGCCTTCGAGCGTCTCGGCGTCGCCGCGGCAAGTGGTATGCTCACCGCGGCCGATGTGGTAAAATGCATCGGATATGGATTCAGCTCGGGCACCGACCTGCTGTGCGGCATGTTAGCCCGCTGGCAAAGAGAGCTTACGGCAACCCCGACGCAAAGAAAGGAATGAAAGAAGCATGGCCATTCGGTTCGTGATTCGCAAAGACGCGTATTTCGATTCGGTCACTCTGATGCTCATCAACAGTGAGGTCAAGAAGCTTCCCCACGTGGAAAGCGCCGTCGTTGGGATGGCAACGGACTACAATATCGACAGCCTCAAACGTCTCGGGTTGCTGCAACCCGAAATGTCAAAGGCAACGCCGAGCGACCTGATTCTCTGCGTGAAGGCGGAAAGCGAGAAAGCGGCTGACGAAGCACTCGTGACGGCCGAGAAGCTCCTGACGGCACGCAAGAAGAGCGGCACCTCACAGGCGCTTCGCCCCTCAACCCTCGAAAAGGCATTTCAGCAGAACCCGGACAGCAACATCGTTTTGATTTCCGTGCCGGGCGCCTTTGCCGCCCGCGAGACCGAAACCGCACTGCGGCACAACCGCCACGTCATGCTCTTTTCCGACAATGTCAGCGTGGCCGAAGAAATTCGCCTGAAGGAACTGGCCTGCAAACGAGGGTTGCTGGTCATGGGCCCCGACTGCGGCACCGCCATCATCAACGGGGTTCCTCTGGCATTCGCCAATGTGGTGCGACGCGGGCCGATCGGCCTGGTCGCCGCGTCAGGAACCGGGCTGCAGGAAGTCACCAGCCTGATTCATACGCTCGGCTCGGGTATCACGCAGGCCATCGGCGTCGGCGGCCGCGATCTCAGCGAAAAGGTCGGCGGCCTGATGACCTTGCAGGCAGTCAAGGCTCTGGCACACGATGACGCAACAAAGGTCCTGGTACTGATCTCGAAGCCGCCCGCTGAATCAACCATGGTGAAACTCTTCAAGGAACTGAAGAACGTGAAGAAACCGGTGGTCGTCTACTTCATCGGCGCCGACCGCCGAGTCATCGAAAATGAAGGGTATACGGCCGCTGCCAATCTCGAAGATGCGGCGATTCAGGCCTGTCGGCTCGCCGGGGTTGAAAAGGCCGCGCCGCTGATGACCGAAAAGGAAATCACCTCGCTGGCGAAAAAAGAGAAAAAGCCCGGAAAGTATCTGCGCGCCCTCTACTCGGGCGGCACATTATGCGACGAGTCACAGCGCCTGTTGCAGAATCAGCTGCCGAACATGTTTTCCAACACCCCGGTCAAGGGCGTGAAGGAAATGAAAGACCCCTATCAGAGCGAAGAGCATGTCATCATCGACCTGGGAGATGATCAGTTCACGCGCGGCAAAGCGCACCCAATGATCGACCCCTCCTATCGTCAGGAGCGTATCGTCCAGGAAATGAAAGACCGAGATGTGGCTCTGATCGCTTTTGACGTGGTTCTCGGATACGGCTCGCACCCGGACATGGCCGGAGAGCTGGTACAGGCCATCGAACGCGGTCGCAGCGAAACCAGGCATCGACCGCTGCTGGCGGCGACCATCTGCGGCACGACCGACGACCCGCAGGACTATCGCAAGCAGGTTGCCACCCTCGAAAAGGCGGGAGTTGCCGTCTTCAGATCGAATGTCTCGCTCGTGAAATACATCCAGGCGATCTTCGCCCAGGAGGCAAAGTGATGGAGCAACTCAGCAAGCTGTTCAAAAGCAAGGTCTCCGTGATCAATGTCGGACTCCCCAGCTTCGCCCAGGAGCTCAAACAGCAGAATGTGCCGGTCATCGACCTGGACTGGCGACCTCCGGCGGGAGGCAACCCGAAGCTGATCGCGCTCCTCGACAAGGTCCATCGTCATCAGGCAAAGCTCGGGTATCAATCCTGAGCCCGGCAATGAAAACGGAGAACACACATGCCAGATATCTATAAAGCAAATGCGCTTGCAATAAAGAAAATGCAGGAAGCCCAACCGGTACTGACGGGCGTGGGCATCGCCCGGGACACGGTGCCCGGCATGCGCGATCGGCTGTTTCTGCACGCCGGACCTCCGATCACCTGGGCCCGCATGTCCGGGCCGATGCGCGGCGCGGTCGTCGGCGGTATTCTGTATGAGGGCTACGCCAAATCCGCTGCCGAAGCGGAAATACTTGCCGCATCCGGCGAGATCGCCTTTGAGCCTTGGCACGAACACAGCGGCGTCGGCCCCATGGCGGGCGTCTGCACTCCCCGCATGCCGGTCTTCATCGTCGAGAACAAGACGCAAGGCAACAAAACTTTCTGCACGTTCAACGAGGGCCTGGGCAAGGTGCTTCGCTACGGCGCCTTTGCGCCCGAAGTCATCGAGCGCCTGCGCTGGATGGAAAACGTCCTGGCTCCCGTCGTGAAAGACGCTCTTGCCGTGCGCGGCGAGATCAACCTGAAAAGTCTTATCGCCCAGGCCCTGATGATGGGAGATGAAGTGCACAATCGCAATCGTGCCGCAACATCCCTGCTGTTTCGCGAACTCGCGCCCGCGATCCTCGAGACAAAACACGCCAACCCGGACAAAAAGAAAGTGCTCGAGTTCATCAACAGCAACGACCACTTCTTCCTGAATCTGTCGATGCCTGCAGCGAAAGCCATTCTTCAGTCCGCCGAGTGGATCGAGGGATCGAGCATCGTGACCACGATGTGCCGTAACGGCACCGACTTCGGCATTCGCATCGCCGGCTTGAAAGACCGCTGGTTCACCGGTCCGGCGCAGATCGTCAAGGGTCTGTACTTTCCGGGGTTCACCGAAGACGATGCCAACCCGGACATCGGGGACAGCGCGATTACCGAAACGGTCGGACTAGGCGGCTTCTCCATGGCCGCGGCACCCGCCATCGTCAAGTTCGTCGGCGGCACCGTTCAGGATTCTCTGCACTACACGCAACGCATGTATGAGATCACGGAAGCGGAATCGTCAAGTTTTCAGATTCCCCAACTCGACTTCAGAGGTTCACCGACAGGGATCAATCTTCTGAAAGTCTGCGAACTGGGCATTCTGCCGCAGATCAATACCGGGGTCGCCCACAAGGAACCGGGCGTCGGTCAGGTCGGTGCCGGCCTGGTGAACCCGCCGATGAAATGCTTCGAAGACGCTCTCGAGGCGTTTGTCGAGAAGTATTGCGCCGGCGACTGACCGGTACGCACCGCCACTTGCACAGTCAGAGGCGGAAGGCATATAATGACATAAAATTCCTATCAAGGAGAATTTCAGAATGATTCCGAAGTTTAAAATGTACGACCTGACACAGCGCCTGAGTATTCATACCCCGCCGTGGCCCAGCTATATGCCGCTGCAGGTGCAGTATTTCAAGCGCATCGCCGGCGCTCACATGGGTCAGGGCGCCAACGGCCAGATCATCAAGACCAGTAACCACGTCGGCACCCACATCGACGGCGAAATTCACTTCGTCGCCAACGGCCGCACGATCGGTGATACGCCACTCGATGAATTCTGCGGCGAAGGCGTCGTTGTCGATATCAGCAAGGACGTCGAGGATTACAGCCTGTACACGCCCGACATGCTGACAAAGCGCGCCGACATTCGCAAAGGCGATATTCTCATCATCAATACCGGCTATCATCGCTACGGCTGGGATCAGAAGGAAGCCGACGAAGTGCGGTACATGGTGAAGCATCCCGGCCCGAGCCCCGAGTTTCACAAATGGGCGCTGTCGATGAAGTTCAAATGGATCGGCGTGGATTGCGGCTCAGCCGACCATCCGATGAACACCATTCTACGCCAGTGGCACCCGAAGCTGTTTCAGGAAGCGGAAGCCAAACTGAAGAAAAAGTACAAGAAGGCCTGGGACGAAATGTATCCCTACGAAGAGTACTATCAGGTCATGCATCTCAAGCTGTTCCCGAAAGGGTTGATCCATGCCGAGAACCTGGGCGGCGACATCGACAAGCTGAACAACAAACGCGCCTGGATCGGCCTGTTCCCCTGGCGAGCCATCGAACTCGAAAGCTGCATCAGCCGCATCGTGGCCTTCGAATTCGGCAAGTAACCGACCGAAGCGGTTCCTCAAGCAAGAACCCACCCTTTCGGGTGGGTTCTTTTCTTTCCGCTGACGCGTCAGAACGCGCCGATCAGCTTCGCAAAAACGCCGCTGACCACGATGGTCAGCGCGGTTTTCCAGACAATGCCAATCAGGGTCTGAGTGGTGTTTTCCTCAGTACGAACATTTGGGGTATCAGCTTTCTGATGTTGTGACATGATATGAATTTCCTTTCATTATTCGATAAGGGTGAGAAAACAGGTGAAACAGAGGAATAATGGAAGGAACGCGCTATCCGTCGACCCGCGGCAAGCGGGTAACAATCATCCCGCGGTCCTGCGGTTGCACTGCAGTGAAAAACCGGCGCTGCCGGTGCATGTCAGACCAGACGCAGCACACCTTCAGAGACGACTTTTGATGAGGCCGCATCAACGGCGAGAGCGTTCCCGCACCGCCGTTGAACTGGAATACGCGGCAGAGAAACCTGGCCGACGCGTCCGAGTCAGTCAGGGCTTCCATGAGACCACCCTGCGGCTCACCCTGTATCGCGCATCCATGCCGTTGTAACACACGTTGTATGCGCATTTCCAAAGCGTCGCCAGACGGCACCACCTGAAGAATGGTGCTCAGACAGAGAAGCCCGACGAGAAGAAAGCGCATAGACACCCTTATTGTATCAGATCAGGCCGTCGCTGTCCGCTTCGGTGAAGAGCTAGAAAATGGTGTTGAAACGCAGGCCGAAAACACGTGATTCACTGAGCGTCGGATCAGCGCCGGGAGCCTTGATAATCTGCAGATTGGGCTTGATCGTCAACCAGTCGTTCACTTGAATGCGGTATCCGATCTCGAGAACTTTTTCCGTGTCGAGAGCGAGAGTGCCGGCAGCGCGATTAGCCGCGCGCGCCGCTCCACTTGTCCGTGCCGAGTTCCAGGCTACGCCGAAAACATCTTTCGGGCGACCGCGCAACGGACCCATGAAATTCAAACCGACACCAACGTATCCTTCAACCAGCGACCGATCATTGGGTTCGCCGCCGCCAACCTGGACAAATCCGCCGATTCCCTGTTCCGCGTCTTTGGGGTTGCTCCAGAGTTTCTGATCGATGACCAGATAATGCCCCCAGTTATGTCGGCGTTTGACCGGGTCACCCGCATCGTCGACATTGACCAGATCGTCGAATCGGCCCGTATGATGCCAGGTTCCAAGCTTGATGGTCCCTGGCAGCAGCTTGCCGAACGTCTGATGATGATACTGCACTTCGGTGATATTCATGAACCCATGACGCGGGGTGATGCGAATACCGAAGCCGCGTTTATTTTCATCCGGAGTGCCGGGGTATCCGTCCCAGATGCCGTATTCGAATGTCCAGTGTGCATTCGGTTCATACTTCAGTCTCAATGCGGGTGACGTTACATTGAAAATACTGACCGGCGCATTTTTTGAGACATTCGGTCCGATGCCGAAAGAACTGTTCGAGAAAAAGGCGGCATACTCGCTGTTGTAAAAGTCGGCGTTCAAATCCCGCAATCCGGCAAGAAGCGACCACTTCTTGATGGGAAACTCGAAGAACGCTTCATAGAGGCGAAAGGTCTCGTTGGTTTCAATATTCGAGAGCGTCTGCAGATCGCCGATGCGTCCCAGCCCCGAGTCATCGAGGTGCTCCCCCGTGAGGTTGCCTCCGCTGTTCCCCAGCACATACAGAAAGAATCGGCCCTTCGACCCCAGATTCGCCTTTTCGAGATCAACCCCGAGCTTGAGATTGAGATTGTCGAGATAGACCTGTTTTCGTGTGCCATGATGGCATTTGAGAACCTTGAGATACTCACCGGAGTAATCAAACTCGTATTCCCAGCCCCGCGCCGCTTTCGCGTCACGTTCTTTTTGCCAGAAATCGAGCCCACGCGGCAGCGGCATCTTGCGGGCCGGAGACGTGTCACTTCCGCTGCCCGCGTCATCACTTGCCGAAGTCACTGAAGAGAGCTCTGTTGCGGCCGACGGAATCGCCCTGCCCACCCCAGGAACAAACAGAAAACACACCAGAACCAAAGCGAACCAGATTGACCCTCTATCGTTGTTTTTCATAGGTATCACTGTAGCAAAAGTCGGCAAAAAAAATCCATCATTCTGACATCAAGCAGCAATTCTCGGGATCAGCGTTCGGCCTGTCCAGGCACCTCACCGAGAATTGCTGGACATCAAGAAATAGTGGTTGAGTCGGCAAAACTCGGCGTCTTCATGGGAACACGGAAAGAAATTGAGTTTTCTGATCGGAAATCGCGGGGGGAGGCGACAGCCCGGGAAAACCTCAGTTGAGAGGTGATTCGACGGGATTCGATCGATGCATCGGCATGGGCCGGCACACGGTGGAATCAGGATGCACCGGGGCGGTCTGGGCAACGACCCCTGAACCGGCCAGATGCTTGCTCGGAAGATCCACCCCGAACTTTGCCGCCTCGCGCTCTCGCAATTCACGTCGGGCGGAAAGCTTCTCAAGATGCTGTTTCAGACGTTCGGAAGTCGACACCGTATTTGCGCCGACCGAATTGGTCGAGGTTGCCTGAGTCGCTGCGCGCTCGCTCGGCAGGACGATGGCATGCTTCTGAGCCTGTTTCTTTCGCCAGGCACGTCGAGACTCCATTTTATCGAGCAGTTTTTCAAAGGCCACACGATGAGGATGCGCAGCATCGGCTGCCCGGTTGATCAATTTGTCCGAATTTCCTTTTTGGTCGACGAGCTTCGGTGCGGTCATGCCCACCACCTCTTTCGGAGCAGCAGGCTCTGCAGCAGGCCGGGAAACCACCGTCGAGGCAACCGGCGTTTCGGTTTTTTCCGAATCGACCTCGACGACAGAACCGAGCGTCACCTGTGGCGTGTAAACCGGCTTCGACGGTGCTGAGGGCGGCGGGGTTTCCGAGGAATCCTCGACCGCCGGGAAATACGCCAGAAATTCACCCAGTTCACGATCCTCTGAGACTCCGAGCACTTTCGCGGTCGCAATCGCTTTCTGATGTTCTGAAGACACAGGCGAGGGGGCGCGTTTCGGCATGGGTTCCGACGTCCTCGGCGCAACCGTCATGAAGGTCGGCTTTTCGTCAGGCGACGCCGTCGGCAGGTCGTGAGAATTCACATTTGCCTGGCACGATACAGTTCCCTCTGCTTCGTGTTTTGTGATTTCCTCGAAACGAGGCGGAAAAGAAGGTTCGGCTTTCTGTTGCGTTTGCGGCTGATCGTAGGCCGATGGCATCTGACTCGGAAGTATTACTCCGAGGCGGGCCGCCTCCTGCTCTCGTTCCGCTTTCCCGGCTTGCAGACACCGGGTCAGTTCGCTCCAGACTTCACGAGTGGAAGCACCCACGCAAATCGACCAACTGCACAGGACGGCAATCAGTACAAGAAGGAGATTCAGAAATCGCGTCGAGGTTCTCATGGTTCTCACTAGGTACGTATTATCAATCTATCGGCATGTGAAAGCAACTTTTTCGTTTAGAAAACGGGATTCTCATCGACCTCGCGGCAAAATTCCCGAAATGCGTCTTCAAGCTGCCTCACGAGCGATTCGAGAACATCCAGGTTTTCCGGCCCGGTCTCAACCTGGCGTGCCTGTTCGCGCAATCGCTCAATCTGCAGTTCCAGAGCGCTCCCCTTCAGACGGTGAGCACAGCGACGAATGCGGCCGAAATCCTTCAGGTTCAATGCCTCCCGCAGATCCTTCAGCTGTTTCGGAAACTCGCTCAAAAAGACCTCGAGCGCCATTCGAGCCGTTTCCCGGTCACCCTGCAACGCTTCCAGAAAAGACTGCGGATTCCACATGCGGGTCTGCGTTTTCGGCAGCCCGGCAGTGAGAGAAGCGGGAATGACTTCCGGCTCAGTCGGCCTGACTTTCTGCCATTCCTGCAAGACCGCGCTCAGGTTTTCCTGGGTCACCGGTTTCGGAATGAAGCCATTCATGCCCGCCGCCAGGCACCGATGGCGATCTGCTTCCAGGGTGTGTGCCGTCATCGCGATAATCGGCACCTGCGACCGAGGGCCGGAAAGCCGACGAATTTCTCGAGTGGCCTCGTAGCCATCACATTCAGGCATCTGACAGTCCATGAGTACAAGATCATACTCTCGCTGCCGAACGGCATGCACCGCTTCATGCCCGTTCTCCACCAGGTCGAGGGCGACTCCCAGCCGTTTCAAAAGAATCTGTGCCACCACCTGATTGGTCGGATTGTCCTCAGCCAACAGCACTCGCATCTTGCGGTCCAGGGGCACGGGATCGCCGTCCGGCAAGGCCGGTTTCGCGCTGCTCGTCGCGCCGGACAATGAGTTCGCATCCGTGATCTGCATCAACAGTTGCCTCAGCACTCCCCCCCGCATCGGCAGCATCAGCGGATAAACACCAGGAGGTCGTGCGGCAAGGCCGACGGTCCTTTCAACTCCGATCGGGATCAGCAAGAGTCCGGGAATCGGCTTCCTGCCGCTTTCCAGACGTTGCTGAAAGAACTCAGACCCATCTGCATCAGATAGCCGGTAATCGCAGATGATCAGATCGAGACGACTTCCCGCCTCATCTTCCTGTCTCTCGACCTTCAGAGCGGCGGCGGCCGTATCTGCGCGCAGGGGAACGGCCTGCCAATGCCTCAGCAGCTCGAACAACTGATTATGTACAAGTTGCATGGTGCCGACAAGCAGAACCCGTTTTCCTTTTACAGATGGGAAATCCTGCCACGTGTCACTGACACGCGATGAGCGAAGCGACAACGGAATGGCAAATGTGAAAGTTGAACCAACCTGATACTCGCTCTGAACAGTGATCTTACCGCCCATCAACTCGGTCAATTGCCGCGCGATTGCCAACCCAAGACCGGTACCACCAAACTTTCGCGTGGTCGATCCATCTGCCTGAATGAACGGAGAGAAGATTTCCGCCAACTGGTGCGAGGGAATGCCGATTCCGGTGTCTGTCACCGAAAAACGAATCATGGCCGACGATGCACCGTCTGCGACTGATCCGCCGGATGTTACTGTCTTCGACTCGAGTTCCACTCGCAGAACGATGCCGCCCTTATCCGTGAATTTGACTGCGTTCCCCAGCAGATTGAGAAGAATCTGCCGAAGACGATCAGGGTCTCCGATGACATCGACCGGCAGGGCCGGGTCCAGGTTGGAAATGAGTTCCAGCCCTTTCTCATGAGCCTTGACGGCAACCATTTCCAACGTGTCATCGATCAGGGTCGGCAGATGAAAATCGATCTGCTCCACATCGAGTTTGCGCGCCTCGATTTTGGAATAGTCCAGAATATCGTTGATGACTTTCAGCAAGGCGTTGCCGCTGCGTTGAATCAGTTCGGCATACTGGCGTTGTTCCCCGCTCAACGACGTGAGAAGGATTCCTGTCATGCCGATGATGCCGTTCAGCGGCGTGCGAATCTCATGACTCATGTTGGCAAGAAACTCACTTTTCGCCGCATTCGCGGCTTCCGCCTGATCACGGGCGCGCAACACTTCCGCCTCCATCTCCTTGCGTCGGGTAATGTCGCGGAAGATCACCTGTCGCAGTTCGAGACCCGGCATCGGCAGGTCGGCCACACGGACTTCCGCGGTCCTCATCCGGCCGTGTCGATCGCGGAACCGCTGTTCAAAGCAACTCTGGCGCAGTTCATTCCCCGGCCCCGCTCCCGCTTCGAACGTGGGCATGCTGTCCTCTGATGTGGAGAGCCACAGTTCATGGAACTTGCGACCAATGAGCGTGGATGCTTGATCAATCCCGAGGATGGAGTGCGCCGCGGCGTTGGCGTCAACCACCTCCTGATTGTTCAGGATCAGCACGCCTTCGGGGTTTAGTTCGAACAACGCCTGGTACCGCAGCCGGCTTTCCGCCAGTTTTTCACGGTTCTGTTCCAGCTCCTGTTGTGCGTGACGACGAAACTGCTCATGCTGCAGACAGGCGACAAGCGCCTGCTCGAGTTTCAGTGCGATCTGCGCCAGGTCCATGACCAGGTAGTCCGGCAGGGGTTCGGAACGCCCGAGAATCAAACAGCGTTCGCTGCCCATCTGCCAGCCATGAAAAACGCGTTCAGGCTCCTGAAACAGCACCGAACTTGTCAATGCTCCGCTCTGGCGCATGAGAGAGCCGGCTCGCTCAACCGCCGCGATCATGCTTTGGTTGCGCTGCGCCGCTCGCGGCAGAATATACTCGTATTCCGTTCCGCCGGGCGAGAAGCGAATGACAGCCGTCGCAAACCCGGTCAGCACTCGAAGCAACACGCTCAGCGATTCCTTGAGCATCGTCTCTCGATCGAGACTGTTCCCAATCGCCATCGCCAGCTCAAACAACGCTCGTCGTTCGCGAATCGAACTCATGATCGACCCCGTTCGACAGCGTCCGAGTTTCTCAGGCACGTGGTCAGTATTTGATGCAATTCAGCATCAGAAAGAATGACAGGATTGGTCTTCATGCTCGAACCGCGGGAACCGCGGACGAGGTGTTCCAGATCGTTTTCGGTCACACCGAAGCGGTCGAGCGACGGCATATCGTACTTGTTGTCCCAATCTCTGAGCGTCTTCAGCAGTGAATTGAGAGCCTCGTCATCTTCGAGAGTCCATTGGCCGGAAACCAGCCGGCCGACTCGAGCATACTTCGCCAACGCAACCGACATGCCCCCCTGTCGACGCAGAGCCTTGATGTTCGCCTCGGTAACGACGGACAGCAGCGCGCCACAAGCAACGCCATGCGGAATCTCGAATCGACTGCCGAGACTCGCGGCCAGACCATGAACCGCCCCCAGCCCGGCCTGCGCGAGGCAGATCCCCGAGCAGAGCGCCGCGTAGGCCAGATCACTCCAGGCGGCGCCCGCTGCGGACCCCTGTTGCCAGACCAGCGGCATCCCACGACAGAAGGCTTCCATGCCTGACCAGGCCAGGGCGTCGCTGATCGGTACGGCTCGTATCGACACAAACGCTTCGAGCAGCTGGGTAAAGGCATCCAGGGCGTTTCCGGCAAGAAGCGGTCTCGGACACCCTCGCATAAGAGTCGGATCGACGATCGCGACCTGCGCGGTCAGTCGCTCGTCGCGAAAGGAGCGTTTGAAGCCATCGATTCCGCGCCGGGTTACCACGGCATTGCGCGTCGCCTCACTGCCCGTGCCGCAGGTGGTCGGCACGGCAATAAAGGGGAGACTCGGCCCCTCATACGGTTTCTGGTCAGGGAAACCCTCGAGATAGCGAAGAATGGAGTCTCCGGATGGCAACAGCCCGGCAACCGCTTTCGCGGTGTCCAGAACCGATCCGCCCCCGATGCCGATCACTGCTTCAATGGAACGGCCCTGATACTGTCGCACCAGGCCGTCGATCTGCTCTGGTGAAGGTTCACCGCTCACTTTCTCATGACACCACGCATGACCAGCCTGATCCAACTGTTTGACAACCGAACCCCAGGCCGGGCCGTCACAGAACGAGCGCGCGCCCGTCAACAGCAGCAGATGTCGTCCGAAGGGTCGAACCTCGGCCGCAAGAGAGGCCGCCGCACCATCGCCGAACACGATACGCGGAATCCGACCGGCGGAAAAACTTTCCATCTGCGCTATTTACACTTCCCCGACGGGTACAATCCATGAAACGGCAAACCGCGCCGCGGTTCGGCCATCATTTCGGCAACCGTATCGCGCCACTGCAGATAGTGCGGTGTCTTCTTGTGCGCCTGCGCCGCCTCGGCAGATTCGTAGGCTTCGTACAAGATGAATCTCGTCGGATCATCGGCGGACTGCAGGATATCGAATCGGCAGTTCCCGGGTTCGCGCACGGACTGTTCATGATTGAGACGACAGGCCTCGATGAATTTCACGACGTCCTGCGGCTTCACCGCAACCTGAACCAGAGTCACATGCATGGTTTTCTCCTGATGCTGAGATAACGTTTGCCGAACCGAAAGTACCGGTTAATGATCTGCAGGAACCGCATTTGCGGCAAGAAGACCGACGACGGATGTTTTATTGTAGAACTCGAGAAATTCATGACCGCAGTTCGCAATTTCACCGATAGTCAGAGCGCCGACCATCGGCATCCCCTCCATGCGCACGGTCGCCAGTTCGCGTTCGAATTCGTTGCCGAGAAACAGCACCCGCGAGATGCAATCGATAAAGATCATGGCCGTCGGTTCCGCGCCGCGCAACGAGGCATAAGCCAGATCGCGCGCCTTCCCGGCCGCTTTCACCAGGGTTTCCGCATTGCCGTGCAAAATGTGAACAAACGATTCCTGCGGAACCCGGCCGACGCAGACCAGACTCTTTTCCTTGATCATCAGCGGATCACGCACCACCATCTCAGCGCCATACTTGGCGATGCCGAACGGGTATGCCTTGGCCACATCAAAAAACGGCGTGTGATCGAAAGAACGACCGTCATGACGCTCGACCACTTCGCGATACACATCGAAGGCAGGCTTCCAGTCAAGGGTTTCAATGGTGTTCCCGGAAGCGCCGGTCACCTTGAATGCATCCGATACTTCCGTCCAGCCGTGGGCGACGCCGACACCGCAGCGCAGCGGCAGCAACGCCAGAACCGCCGCATCCTGCAACAACCCTTCGGGAGTGATCACGCAGGGTTTCGGCGTCAGATTCAGCGACCCACAGCCACCACCGATAAAGTTGATTTCCAGTCCGAATTGATTGAACAAGGCCTCGATCAATACATTGATGGCAACGGAAAACCCGTCGACGAACACCATCAGTGTGCCGACACCAGGCTCAATGGGAGGTTCCCAGGCCGCGAGACGCTTTTCCAGACCATCCGGGCGATTGCCCAGCTCTTTCGCGACAAACAGGGATGGAGACGCCGGCAGCCCCAGAACCACGGCCCCACGTTCGAGGCGTTTTCCCAGGGCGATGATCTGCGGAAAAATGCCGCCGAACACCGGCTTACCGAGAATCACCGCATTGACCTCATCGAATGCATACTGGTTGCCATCGCACGCGAAGATCAGGCACGATCGCACGTCGGGGGTATTCAGCACCTGATCGAGCAACTGCCGCAAAGCGGCAACTGTGCCGGTTTCATCGACACGAATCATCATTTTCGAGGTCCTCCCGTGCATTCTCATTTTGGAATGGCGGTCGAGCAGCATTCTCTGTATGTGGAGTACATATTACTCGAAATCTCTTCTCCAGAAAAGTTTTTTTGCCATTTGCCGGGGTGGCACAACGGAAAGATTATGCAAATCAGGAAAAAACGATCGCACATTCCCGGCAACCTATTCACGCCGTATCGATTTTTCTTTCCGTATGGCGCGGGTTGACAGGCTGTACGTGTGGGTGCTAGCAAGAGAAGAGACACAGCAAAAACAGCCGGTCACATCAACAAGAGGAAAGGTTTGAAATTTACGCAGGAGGTCGTTCATGTCGGTTGATGTCGAAAAACTGCTACGCCCCGTCGACAGTCCGTATCCGCCCTACCCCGCCAAGTGCATGACACTTGCCAACGGCGAAAAGATGACGATTCGCCAGATCGGCCGCGAAGAGATTCCCCAGCTTCTGCCCCACGTTGAAGCTCTCATGCACATCGAGCGCGACTACTACGACATTGTTGCATCGCGGGTGTATGCTGAGTTGTTAGGGTACTATCGGTATCGTGTCGTTGATGAGTATGTCCTGGTCGCTCAGGTCGAAGGCGAGCTGGCAGCCATCGTCAACGGCCGTTTTGTCAACAAGGATATCGGCATGTCCTACCACACGCTCGCTTTCCGGCGCGGGTTGCGCGTCGGCGCTCATGCCTTCGCGTCGAAGATGGAATACCACATGGACATCATCGGCCAGAAAGAAGTCATGGTCGTCGCCGAGTCACCCATCGGCTTCCGCCGCTGGATGATCGAATACAACCTGGCCCCACGCTTCGAGTACCCGCATGAACTTGGCGGTTGTCCCAGTTACGCGCTCACTCGCGAGCTGTATGAAAAGGCGAAAGACACACTGATCGTCGGAAGTCGACCGGTTCCTGAGGCGCTGCTCGCCAAAGCGAAACAGGCCATCCTGCCCCCGTCGAATCCGCCGAAGATGCCGCCCGATCTGCTGGCTGCCACCCGCTCGAAGTATGACTCGACCGGTACCGCCCTCATGGCCAGTCGCTGGGCCCTTGGAAAGGAGGACAAGCACGATGCGTGACGTCTATGCCATCGGCCTCGGGATCACTTCGTTCACCCGACTCGAATACCCGCTGATCGAGATCGCGGCCTATTCCTCACTCATGGCTCTGAAGGACTGCGGCCTCGATCGCGTTGATCACGTTTATGTCGCCAATATGGGCGGCGGTCGGATCAATCGGCAGACCGCCCTCGGCAGCGCGCTGGTCGATCATCTCAGCCTGTGCCCGGCCGGTGCCGAAACCATCGAAAACGGTCCGGCTTCGGGCGCTTCGGCGATCAAGACCGCGTACATGGCCATCGCCTCGGGGCTGCACGACATCGTCATGGTCACGGGCTGCGAGCGCATGAACGAAGTCAACAGCCTGGACGCAACCGACTTCGTGGCCTCTCTCGCCCATCCGCTTGCCGAACAGATCTACGGAGTCACGCTTCCGTCGCTGGCCGGCATGTTCACCCGCCTGTACATGGAAAAGTACGGAGTGACGTCACGACACCTCGCGATGGTCGCGGTCAAGAACCACGATCACGCATTACTGAACCCGTTTGCGCACGTTCGTCAGGCCATTACGCTCGAAGGGATCCTGGACGACAAGGACGCGGCGACCAACAACCCGATCATCGCCGATCCGTTGCGTTTCTTTGATCTGTGCCCCGTATCTGACGGCGCGGCAACGGTCATTCTGGCCACCGCCGACGTCGCCAAGAAGTGCGGTCGACCGATGGTGCGTCTGGCAGGCGTCGGCCAGGCAACCGACACGCATGCGGTTCATGAACGTGACGAGCCGACCGATCTGCTCGCGGTTCGAGGCGCGGCCGAGAAAGCCTTCAGTATGGCCGGTCTCAAGCCCTCCGATGTCAGCGTCGCCGAACTGCATGACGCTTTCACGATTCTCGAGATCGTCGAGAGCGAGGAAGTCGGCTTCTTCAAGAAGGGCGAAGGACACCTAGCGCTGGCCGAGGGCTATACGCGCCTCGGCGGCAAATTGCCGATCAATCCTTCCGGCGGTCTGAAAGCCAAGGGGCACCCGGTAGGCGCGACCGGCGTCGGGCAGGCCCATGAGATCGTGACTCAACTGCGAGGCGAGGCGAAGAAGCGCCAGGTTCAGGGCGCGCGTGTCGGCCTCACCACCAACTTCGGCGGCTTCGGCAACAATGTTGTCAGCCTCGTCTTCACCAAGGAGAACTGACATGGAACCTTCCATTCTCGGCTTCAAATGCAAAAGCTGCGGACATGTGCATTATCCGAATCGCGCTCGCTGTCGCAAGTGCCATAACCCCGAGTTCGAGATCACACCGCTGCCCAAATCGGGAACACTGCTGACCTACACGCATGCGCATGCCCTGCCGGGCGATTTCGAAGTGCCGAAACTCTCTCTCGGCATCGTACAACTCGACAACGGCAACCGCATCACCGGGCAACTCGACATCGCGGATCCCAGAATCGGAATGAAAGTGCAGGGATCGATCGAAACGGTTCGGAAAACCGGATATCAGAGCTTCAAGGGTCTGGTTTTCCGCGCCGCCTGAAGAATTAGTACCAGTTCTCGCTACGCCACGCGCGCGGCACGCCGCAAAGACGTGCCGCGCGATTCACACACAAGGACCCACTCATGAAGAAGTTCTTCGACTGCATTCGCGTTCCGGAAGAAAAAAGCCTGCTCAGCTTTTTCGAAGACACCTTTAACCTCAGAACCGTCAACGATCTGATCAGCTTCAAGGAAAACGAGGCCCCGGACAATTACCTGCCGTTTTACATGCGCGGGTACTACCTGCCGATCAACGACTCCTTCGGCGGCGAAATCAACAAGATCTGTCAGCACGCACGACAGAAACTCGGGTTCAAGAAGGATGAGATCGAGTTCTACGTGGCGAATGACGCGGAGTTCAACTCGTCATCGATTCTCTCGACATCGAAGAACCGGCCGCACATCGTCATCATCAATCGCGGCTTGCTCGATCGGGTCAATACCGATGAGCTTGCCTTCGTTATGGGGCATGAAATCGGGCATTTGATCTACCAGCACTCGTACGCTTCTCGAGTTATTCAATTCGTGTATCCCGAGTATGAAAACATGCCGCCGTTTCTGCAGAAGTTGTACGATGTCTGGAGCAAACTCGGCGAAATCTCGGCCGATCGCATCGGGCTGCTGGTCTGTCAAAAGATCGAAACCGCAGTTCGGGCGCTGTTCAAGCTCAGTTCCGGCCTGGACGATCGCAGTTTTCAGGTCAGCTTCGACAATCTGGTCAAGATTTCGGAAGACACGTTCTACGAGATGGCGCAGAATCCCAGCTACGTCTCGGCGTCTCACCCGGCGAACCCGATACGCATCAAGGCCCTCACCGAGTTCTACAATTCGAAGATGGGCAAGAGCATCATGAAAGGCAAGACCTGCGCCGCCGACGCCCCGCTCGAAGAAAAGATCAACGAGATTCTGATGCTGATCCGCAAGATTCCGTTCAACGAGGAAGAGGAACTGTCACTGGCCTTTCTGGCTTCAGCCGGCATGAAGATCATGCTCTCGGAACCCCGTCCCAGCGATGAGGAATACGATTATCTGCTGAACGTGCTTTCCGATTTCATTCACTGGCCGCCGGCCTACCTGGACCAGTTGAACCCGGAAAATCTCGAGGAAGTCCTGAAGACCTCTTCTAAAACACTGGTGGAAAAGTATCCGCAACGGGTGCGCGATCTGTTGCGCAACCTGTTTCCCATCATCGTGCGTGACAAGAAACTGAAGAACGGCGAAGTAACGACCTTCATGTCGATCGCCACCGATGATCTCAAGATCCCGGTTTCCGAAGTGGTCGAACTCTTTCTCGACGGCCTGCGCGAACTGTTCAAACCCGGCTACTGAGCCGCATCAGCATAGGGGTGCCGGGTGATCCCCGGCATTCCCCTGCCACACCACCCGGCATGCGGGTCCGCACCGGGCGGTTCGGAAGTTGAGGTCACGTCGCCAAAGAGGGCGAAAGGGCAACGTGCAAACCACGGAGCGAGAAGTCAGCAGAAGCCGTAGGAATCGGCACTCGCGCCGGTGAAGGGCTGAACGTGAAGGAGGGTTGGTTCTTCTGAATCTCGAAAAAGCGCGGCCACAGATGATCAGGCAACTGAAGCTCTCGTTCGACGAGGGAAGTGAAGCTTCCTATGACGAACGAAGCGTGGAAGCAATTTCGGCGGTTCAGAATACAACGAACCCGGGTACGAGTCGTCTGATGGAGGAAGTGGTGAACCCGCTGAACCTTCAGACGGCAATGAAGCGAGTGTTGGGGAACAAGGGGCGACCGGGCATAGACGGAATGACGGTTGAGGAACTCCCGACCTATCTACAGCGACACGGTATGGAAATCTCTCAGCAATTGCTGAATGGAACCTATCGTCCGCAACCGATATTGCGTCGAGAGATTCCGAAACCCGGTGGTGGAATGCGCGAGCTTGGCATTCCCACCGCCGTGGACCGGTACATTCAGCAGGCGATCCTTCAGATTCTACAACCACGAATCGATCCGCAGTTTTCCAGCCACAGTCATGGCTTTCGACCGGGAAGAAGCGCTCATCAGGCGGTTCGGCAGGCGCGAAAGTTCATACAGGAAGGAAAGCGCTGGGTTGTGGATGTTGATCTGGAGAAGTTCTTCGATCGAGTTAACCATGACATTCTCATTGTCCGTTAACAAGGAAACGAGAGCAACTTGCCTTCGTTATCGATCTCGCGTACATTTCCATTATGTACTACCTGACATCGAGGAACCAGAAACTCCAACTGAAGTACACTTCACTTCTTCTGGTGTCTATCGTCATGGTCGGCATTCATGTTCTTCCCATCATTCACGTCTGCACGAGCCATTGTCACGAAGACGAAGCCACTCACGATTCCTGCGCCCATCTGCACTCCTCTTTCCACTCCCTGGAGATTTCTCAAGGCGGCGAGTCTGACCATTGCCCCTGCGATTTCTGCTTTGCCTTCACCAACAGTTCCCTGCAAGCCGTGTCGGTATTTTCGCCATGCGTTGTCCGCGAGATTCAGATTACTCCGGTCAGCTTCACTGGCACGCGCACACTGGAAACACCAAGACATCTGCGACTTCCCGGGGCGCAGGCTCCTCCCTCGAACACCTGAGCATCGGTATTGCTGTTTCAGGTTGTCGACGGTCCAATGAATGCAATCAGGAGGAACGCATGTCTCAGGTTGTACGCCTGTGCGAATGTCGGTATGCCGTTCCCGGGCCGCAGGAAGTCATCGAGATCCTTCACGTCCCGGAACTCACCGTTCAGGCCGGTGAGCGGATCGTTCTTCAGGGGCCCTCAGGCTCGGGAAAGACCACTCTCCTGCACCTTCTCTCCGGGCTCTTGTGCCCGACGAGCGGGGAAGTGGAAGTGGCAGGAGTACGAGTAGATCAACTCAGCGAGATTGATCGAGACGCATTTCGAGCACGAAACATCGGCTATATTTTCCAATCGTTCAATCTGCTGCCCGGTCTCAGCGCGATCGAGAACATTCAACTGGGCATGAGTCTCTCTCGCGGTGTCGCCGATCCGGGCAAAGCACGCGCCATGCTTGCGGAAGTCGAACTGGAACATCGCCTGCACCACCGCCCCGACCAACTCTCGATCGGCGAGCAGCAGCGGGTTGCCGTCGCCCGAGCCCTGGCCTGCGAACCCGCTGTGCTGCTTGCCGATGAGCCGACCGGCAGTCTGGATGAAGGGCGCGCACGAGAGGTCATGACCCTGCTCGAACGAGCCACCGCGAAGTTCGGCTGTACGCTCATCGCCGTCAGTCACGATCCAACGGTTGTTCAACGCTTCCCCAGACAGATCGATTTTGCCGCGCTGAATCGGTCCTATCGAAGAGCCGGAGGCACGGTATGACGCTCGGCCTGTTGATCAGACGAAGTCTCGTGCAGCATTGGATGTCGACACTGGCAGCCGTTCTCAGCCTGGCGCTCGGCATCGGCCTCATGACCGCCGTCATTCATCTGCGCCAGGAAACCCACCGACAGTTCACCCGCGTCGGCCTGGGGGTCGATGCGGTGCTCGGACCCAAGGGTTCCTCGCTGCAGATAGTCTTGAACGCCATCTACAACCTCGAGGAAATGCCGGGGAAAGTCCCCTGGCCGCTCATCGAGGAACTGCGCAAGCATGATGTCGTCGAACGTGTGATCCCGTTCTGTACCGGTCATTCGTTCGGCGGATTCAGAGTGAATGCGATTGAGCGGGATTTCTTTTCTGGTTTCGAGATTCAGCCCGGCAAGACTCTGTCGTTCGACACCTCGGCAGGCGGCAGTGGGCGAGCGTTCGCCTCAGGCACCGCGAACGAGGCGGTCATCGGCTGGGAAGCAGCACAGCGTCTGGGAGTAAAGCTCGGCGACCAGTTCAACCCGGTCTGCGGCGTCAACGAGAATGACCCGATCCATCGCGAGGATCATCTCGTGTTTGTGGGCATTCTTGCTCGAACGGGAACTCCGTATGATCGCGCCATCTACATTCCCCTCGACCGTTTCTACACTCTCGGGGGACACGGTGACGATACCGCACGCATGCTCACCGATCTGGAACATCGCGAGGTTTCCGGAGCCTACGTGAAGATTCGCCGCATTCGTGGAGACATCATGCATCCGGGAATTCGAGACCTGGCCTTTCAGCTGAAGCAGAACCCTGTTGCCCAGCTGGTGATTCCGAACGAGGTGCTGCCGGTACTCTTCAGCATCATTGGTTGGGTAGATCATGTTCTTCTTGGAATCGCGGCACTGGTCGTCGCCATGGCCTCGCTCTTTCTTCTGGTCGCGCTGCTGAACGCCCTGCGCGAGCGTCGTCGGGACTACGCCCTGCTGCGCTGTCTCGGAGCCAGGCGCCGTCTGCTCTTCGGCCTGGTGCTCGGCGAATCGTCGCTGATCACCGCCATGGGCGGAACCGTCGGTCTCTGTGTCGGATGGTCGATCTCCTCGATCGGCGCCGCCATGATTCGCCGGGAAACCGGAATGGTCCTCGAGTCTGCGAGTGCCTGGTCCTACGACCTCCTGATTCTCGTTCTTGTCATCTTCCTTGGAGCCCTCACCGGCTTCATTCCAGCTCTCCAGGCATATCGGCAGAATGTCATCGAACATCTGCGTCCGGTATCCTGAGCCTACTTTGAAAGGACAACCATCATGAAAAACGTCTCGACCATTATTCTTCTGTGCCTCTCGCTGCTGATTCTGCCATCGTCTGCCTGCCACGCGAAATCCGATACCGCCGCCGCTGTTTCGAACCCGCACGAAAAGGACCGGCCCCATGACAAGAAGCACGGTCACGACCACAGTCACGAGCATGTCGCCCCGCACGGAGGAGTGCTGGCAACCATTGAAGGCTGCGGTCTGGGTCACGTGGAGATGAAGCTGACCGACAACAAACTGGAGCTGTGGTTTCTCGACGGCGGCGAGAGCATTTCGCGCAGCATCCCCATTCCCGAGCTTCGTTTTCCCCTTTCCATTGTCACCTCTGACGGACAACGCATCGAAGTGATGATGCTCGCCGACCCGCTTCGACTGGCCGGGGAGAAAACAGGGCGTTGTTCTCATTTCATCGCCGTCTCTGATTCGCTGAAGGGTCTCGCCGCGTTTCGTGCCTTCGGCTGGGTACATTTCAAGGGAGCCTATCGTCCGCTGCAGATCAATCATGGTGCTGTCTCAGACGATGAAGAAACAGAACACGATCAATCGCATCACCACGACCACTCTCCGACTGATCACTGATGCGTAGATATCTGCCGTCCCCATGGGCAGTCATCATCATCGGATGCTGGCTGCTCATGGTTTTTAGCATCTATCGGGTTCTGTACCCTGCTCCCATCCCGTATTCAAGCCAGGGAATCACTCTGCCCAATACCCGACTCACCGAAGTGCAGGGCCCCGAAGGGCACAAGAGCATTTCGATCGTCGTCGACGGGCAGCCAGGGCAGATTCAACTGCTTCCCTTTTCCGAATTGGCGCAATGGAACTATGATGCCGAGAAACCGACCGGAGCGCCTCTCTCGATTCAGTGGCGACACGGGAAAAAGACCAGTATGGTCGGGTTCATGTTTCCACTCACCGAAGGGGAAACCGTGTCAGCCTTCTGTCTCATGGCGACAACGCAAACCTGCTGTTATGGCCCGAAACCTCAGTTCAATCAATTTGCCCTCGTCGAATGTCGTCAGCCGGTCTATTTCGAGAGAATGCGACCGGTACTCGTCACCGGAGACTTCTTTGTCGAACCCCGACCCCAAGACGGGTATATCTTTCGCATTGAAGCAGACAACGTGCAGCCAATCGGACAGCAGTTGTATGCAAACGTCAAGATCGCCTCCTCGACCCCCGTGCTTGACTGGTTCTGGTTTACCGCATTGCAGTCTCAACAGCGAACGGATGCCAGGACCCCAGAGGAGTATTTCAGTCGGATCAACCTGCCGGACGAGCTTCTCGCGCTTGCAGACAAGGAGGTCGTCGTGCAGGGGTTTCAAGCGGGAGCGTTTCGTTTCGTCACTGGAGAATCTGGGGTGATTGTCAGCAAGGATTTCTGGGACGGCTGTTGCACCGGGGTTCCACCGACGCCCTTCAACTCCGTGCCCGTTGTGATTGCTTCTGGAACGCCACAACCCGAGGTCTGGTCTCAGAATGTGCGATTCGTCGGAGTGCTGCGCATTAGAAGTCGGCAGGAATGGCCTCACAGAGGGTTGATGGCCCTGGAAGAGGCGAAACTCGTCAACGACAGCTGAGATCCGGTCGCGGGAGTCAGCGCCGGGCGGCCCTGCGTTTGCGCGAGTCGCTGACAACAACAGGTCGGAAGAGCGTATACTCTCAGATCGTATCTCACGTCGGTCGGAGTCGATTCATTTATGATGTGTTCCGTCAGTCGAAGCCAGGTTCAACCTCTTGCGGTCTTGTTGTTTCTCGGTGGCTTATGCCTCTGTAACTGTACAAATACGGTTATCGGGCAACCGTCATCCGTCGGGAGCACCCCGGCAGTTATTCTTGTCCCCGGGCCGGAAGGACACCTCTCCGTTGGCTTACAGGGAACCGCGCCCCTCACTGATCGGGATCTCTCGTTCGAAAGTCTGAAGACGTGGCAACTCAATCAAGACTCTCTCGCCACTCCGGCTCCTCAAACGATTGCCAGGCTTCACCAACAGATTGTCCGAATCAATGGCTTTATGTTTCCGCTTCAGGAGGGCGACTCGATCAAGGCCTTTCTACTCATGGCCACAACTCAGACCTGTTGTTACGGGCCACGCCCCGAGTTCAATCAGTTTGCGCTCGTGGAAACTTCCGAGGCTGTTCCGTTTGTTCGCTTGAAGCCAGTACAAGTCACTGGTCGTTTTTACGTTGAACCCAGGCCTGAAGACGGGTACATCATGCGCATCGAGGCGACTCAGTGCCAACCGTTATCGGGGTCCGACATCCGGAATTCCGCAAGTCTTCCACAACCGTCTGAAGACAAAATCACCTGGGATGATCTTCAATCCCTTCATCGGAATGCCGCAGACGTTGGAATGGACAAGTTCGCCCTGCCCGCGTCGTGGAGCAGGCTCGTGGGCCGTCGAGTTCTGGCAGAGGGCAATCTCGTGGTTGAGAAACTGGATGACCCCGACGGGAAGCTATTTGTTGCCAGCCATGCCTGGGACGGTTGCTGTATGGGCACTCCCCCTGCTGCATTCGACAGTCTTCTGCTCCACTTTGCCTCAGACTCGATAAGGCCTTCTCCCTGGCATAGAAGCGGCCTGCTGGAAGGCACGCTGGGCATACTGCCCCCGGAGCATCGCACCAGAGATCGGTTTTTTGTCATGACTCAGGTAACCGCGCGACAGCTTTCTGATCGTCATTTGGGAAAAGTCACGCAAAGTCAGTTTCCACCGCCCCTGCATCAAGCGGTCACGAACGAAGACCTGCCAGGGGTTCGCCTGTTCCTTCGCGGCGGGACGAGTGCCAATCAGCGCGACTTCAAGGGCAATACCCCTTTGCATTTCTGTCAACTGCCATCACGTATCGCAATCGCCTCTTATCTGCTCGAGCACGGAGCGGATGCCAACGCCCGAAATCGTGACCATCGCACCCCCCTGCATGAAGCGGCCGCGGTTGGAAACGCGAGTTTCAGTCGCCTGCTGCTCGATCACCAGGCCGATATCAATGCCACGGACTCGTACGGATTCACCCCAACGGCCTGGGCAATCGTTCAGGGGCAAGAGGATCACGCTCTCTGGCTGCTCTCGCAAGGCGCGGATGCGGGCATTCGCAACGCCGACGGTAGATCTCTGGTCTGGCTCTCGGCGCAGTTCGGCCAGGCGCGTTTGCTTGAAGCTCTCATCAAAGCCGGGCAAGACGTCAATCTTTCTGATCGGCGAAAAGTCAGCCCGCTCATGGCTGCTCAGGAACGGAAAGACGAGGCCATCATCAAACTGCTGGTCGCCGCGGGAGCTCGCTAGTCAGATCAGAGAAGCGGAAACACGCGCAGCGAGTTTTCCCAGATGGTCTCTGAAAACTCTTGGTCACCCTTCCGCAGTTGCGTTTCGCTTCGATCGAGATGGACTCCTTTCGGGAGGACTTGCACCTCCAGGATGCTGCCCATGCTGGGCGTACAACATAACCGCTCTGTGAGCGTATGCTCGCAGAGCGGTCTTTTCGCACCATCGATTAAAAAAATCCCGGTCAGAAAAATCGCGGCAACTTCAGGGTAAATCGTGTTCCGGACCCCGGTTTGGTGTCGATGACGACGACGCCGCCCAGAGCCATAATCGCTGTTTGAACGACATCGAGACCGACACCTCGTCCGGAAACCTCGGTGACGGTTGCAGCGGTCGAGAAGCCCGGTTTAAAGATCAGACGCAGACACTCATCCGGGGTCAATACCGCCGCCTCAGCCGCGCTCAGAAGCCCCTTGGCGACCGCCGATTCACGCAGCCGTTCGGCATCCAGGCCCCGGCCATCGTCTTCGAGCGAGATCAGATATTCCTGATCGGATGATCGCACCCCGAGCACGACCTTCCCGGTTTCCGGTTTTCCCTTGCTCCGTCGCGTCTCGGGGTCCTCGATGCCGTGATCGAAGGCATTTCGCAACAGGTGTGTCAGCGGGGCATTCAAAGCCTGCGCCGCCAGATACGGCAACAGGAGGTCACCGCCGACAACTTCGAAGTCGATCGCTTTTCCCAATCGGTTGATCAGTCCCGGGACAAGCCGTATGACTCGTTCAAGCGCCTTGCGCGCGGGAATCTGCTGCCACTTGTGTATCCGTTGAAGAACGCTCTGCCGCTCTTCTTCCGTTTTCCACGTCTTGAGCAGTTGTTCCATCTGTTGCAACTCAAATAGCGGGACACGCATCGTGGGAACCGTCTGTTCGACGTCATCGCCCAGAATGATGACTGCCGTTCGTCGAACCGCTTGCACAGCTTCTTTCAATGCGGCCATGCTCGTATGAACATCGCGCAGGAGTTCCCCCTGCAGCTGCTTCTCTTTACGTGCCCGACCAAGAAGGTTCTCCATTGAGCCCGCAAGAGTACCAACCTCCGTCATGCCGAAGCTGCCTGCCATGCCCTTGATCGTATGGATACCCCGAAATAACTCGTCGATCTCTGCCTCAGACGCACAACTACCGGGATCTCGACTCAGGATGCGTTCGGCATCGGTCAGGATGCAGCGAACATCCTGTAGGAACTCGCGGAACACATCCGGCGCCTCGGCCATCGCCTTGATCTGGGCACTCTCTCGTTGCGTCGTTTCGACCTGCGCCGCGAGTTTCTTGGTTTCGGTAATGTCTTCAAGGACCACCAGCAGTTCGGGAGACGCTCCCCCTTTCAGGGACAGCGGGCAATAACTCAGACGCACCCAGCAGCCGTTAGCTAACAAACGCTCGGAACAAGGATTCAGACGCTCGAGATCCGGATTCCACAGTCCCATTTGCAAGAGTCCGAGATACTCCTCGAGAGCCTTGCGTTCTTCGACCAGACGGCGCGTCAAGCCAAGGAGATCGAGAAAGTCACGTCCTCGCAGAGACTCCACGCCAAGAATACGCTCAGCCGCGGCGGAATACTCGGGATTCACCCGATACTCCTGATTCAGTGAAAGCAGACCGATCGGAACCGACTTCATGATCTGCTTGAGTTCGGCACTGCGTACGGCCACCATCTGATCGAGCTGCGACATCGTCGCCTGCATCGACTTCAACATGAGGTTGAAGGCTGTGGCGAGTTTCCCAAGCTGTTCGTCATCGTGCACGGGCATTTCCGCCGCAAAGTTTCCAGCCGCAACTTTCTGAATGGTACTCATCACCTCATCGATCAGCGTCGAACGAAACACGTCCTTTTCGCGAAGCTGGTCGAGTTCCCGCTGCAGATGATCGATCGACACGCCATCAGCCGGTACGGATGTCCGGGCATCCGTAGTGCTGTCACAATCTTTTCCGGTTTTTTTTTGTTCCATGCCCAGACGTTCGGCTTCGCTGAGCAGGTCGGTAAGCGTCGTTTTGCCATCGTATTTCAAACCGATATCGACCCCGGTGCGGGCCGCGATCAGGAAACGCCGGGCCTGGTTCACGAAACAGGCATCGTCGTGTGCTTCCTCGCACATGCCGCACAGACTGCCCACCGCTTGCAGCGCCGCCGCTAATCGTTCCTGATCGTACTGATTGCGGTCGACGGGGAGTTCTGTCGTCTGTTCGCGCTGGTTGATCTGACGCTGACTCTTGACGAAATCAAGAAGAACGTCCGCTGCCATAACGGCCAGAACAGTGTTCTTGTCCTTTTCCACCAGCTTCTTGACCAACTGGTGCGCTTTGAAAGCATCCTTGTGACTTCCAACCGGCATGATGTTTCTCCTTGGTTCCGCGGTTCAGCTGGTCGCGATCGGCATCAATTCCTGCCTGATCCGACGCGCCGTCACCAGTCTCGCCACCAGATCTCTCATGCGATCAACTTCGTTGACGCCATCGCCAATCTGCTTCATGACCGTCTCAAGAGCTGATACATCATGATTTCGCGCCTCTGCTTCTCCCAGTCTTACCATAAGTTTCCAGAGTCGCTCGCCTTCAGCGGCGTGTGATTCGTACCAGTCGACAACTTTCTTGATCGTTGCCGGGACGTCGGCAGGCTTGATGTCATCCGCAATCTGTACGGCGCGAAACGGAACCTGACTGCCGCGACCACCGATGACCAGACGATAGCTTCCTTTGCCGCCTATCAGACCGATATCCGCACAATAACTTTCCGAGCAGTTTCGCTGACAATCGGAAATGGCAACCTTCACGTCGAATTTCGTACCATGTCCGTACAAGGCTTTATCTACAGAAAGCGCGGTAGAAACGGCGTCAACGTTCTGCGCAAATCGACAGAGACTGCCGCAGCAGGCGCGAATGTTTCGTACGCCCCTGTGCAGAACTCCGATCTGCAATCCGACTTCGGCGAGACGGGCTTTCACCTCGTCCATTTTGTCTAATGAGGTAAAGAGAATCGCTCGCTGTGCGTGCGTCAGCTTGACACAACCCGCGCCTTGGGCAGCAATCTCGGCAATACGTGCCAGTTGCGCCGCCGAGATAACACCGGCCGGTGAGTTGATGAGTACGGCATATGAATTGTTCGTCTGCTTCACCGCGATGCCCCACAGGGGTTCCTGACCGTCAGTCGGACGATCTCCGGCTCGCAAACATGCCGGCGCTGCCTTTTCATAGGCTGAGTCGACCTCGAGAACTTCGACGGTCAGTGCGAATCCCCCGGCTCGAGGGGCGGAGGATCGTACACGCCCTTTCGCCTCCATGATTTCTCCGGAAGGGGTGGAGAGCCCGAAGAAAATCACCGACCCGTCGGGAGTCGCAGCTTCGGTTTCAAGAACGATGGTTGCCGGCTCGGACAGCGCGGCAAAAGCGTCGGCGAGTCCGATGGGTTCGGATTCGAAAGACACGTCCGGGAAAACAGGCAGTTTCGACATGCATCCTCCAGTCGCAGAAAAGTCGTTCCGTATGCTATTGTTTCCATATCCTATGGGCGCTGAAAAGGAAAGTCAAACGGATTCGTCACAGGCTTCGTCGCCCATTGCGACATCGATCTCCGACACGATCGACAATCAGCGTTCCGGTTTGCCGCCGGCCTTTTCCGCTTCGCGTTGCGCCAGCTCGAGGACCATCTTCAAACAGAGTGGATTCTGATTGATTCTCGGAAAGACATCGGTTATTTCCGTGATCGCATGCCGTTTTACCAGATCGATCAAATTGGACAACTCCTGGTGCATCAGCCGCGCTATCCGCTCCCCCTGCAGGAACTCGGACTGAAGGTAGAGCAACAGAAATCGGATTCGTTCTTCCATGATGCCGTGTTCTTTCTGCAGCTGCTGCAGACGTTCGACGATTCCGGCAACCGGAATCGACACCAGAAGAGCCGGGTAAAAAATGCGCTCTTCAAAAAAGAAGTGCTGCCGCATGGCTTCGGCAAACCCGGGCAGCGCGCCGGTCATCATGGCAAGGGCGGTTTCGGGGGTACTGCGCTGCATGATGGCCTGCAGCTCACCCAGCTGCTCAACGATCAGGTCGTGCTCGCGCGAAACTTTGAGAACCGGATTGTTTACCTGATCCGCACTGAGTTTCATGCAACCTCTCCTCTATCGAAACTAAGGGAGCGGCCGGTTTCGACCACCCACGCGATATCCCTTCTTCCATTCTTTCGTCATCTCACGATAGGTGACGACCCCCGGGTCTGATCACGTTCTCGGGCACATCTGCCGGCCTGGGGCGTATTTTCGAGACCCGACAACGGCCGGCGAGATGCGTTGATCAACGGTCATTGTATTGAAAAGGCCCAATCGCCGCAAGTAGATCACGCAAAGCCATAACCGAATAGTAGGCAAACTCGGGGCGTTTGGGGTAACCTTGATGTCAGCCGAAGAATCCCGGAGGATTCCATCATGAAACAGACGAACGCGCTCGACCCACGCCTTGTCGGCGGTCACCACAGACAACCACGATCCGGAATGCATTTCACGTGGCTCTGCCTTGTTCTGCTTCTGACTCAGTTGCTCCCTCTGTGGGCGGAAAAAGCCGCCCCCGCCTCTTCTTCGAGCGCGATCGCCACCGACACCGCAGCAGAAGAACGCATGCCCGATGAGCTGCGCAAGTTGCGCGAGATGCTCAAGGAAGGCGATCCATCCTTCACCGCCGCAGACGTGGAACGCGAGTTTCCCCGCATCGTGCCTCTGGTCGAAAAGGCCACCGGGAAGAAGTTCAAGAAAGTGCCCACCTGGAAGATTTCCGATCGACGCGAGGTGGCAGAGGTTCTCGCCGCCGATATCCTGCCGCAACTCGACAATCTTCTGCCGCAGGCAACCGCCGAACAACGCCGCGAAATCGGCTTGAGACAGGCAAAATCCATGGCGGCGCTCATGCTCGGCAAGTATGGGTTTTCCGATAAACAGCTCTACCTGCTGCCCCGCAACTTTCTGCCGTTGTTCCGCATCACGCACGTGCCGGTCGATCAGGTGGCCGGCATTCTGCAGCTGATCATCGCTCACGAACTCACGCACGCCATGCAGGATCAGGAAATCGATCTGCTCGCCAGAATCTCGAACATCAAGGACAGCGAAACGGGGCTCGCCTTCAATTCCACCATTGAGGGGCATGCCGTTCTCACGATGGAACAGGTCGGGCATGAGCTCGGACTGGCAAGCTCGGTCATCGAGGCCTCGAAGCTGTTCGCCGCCGGTTCGGTGGAGTTCGACGACCCGGCCCTGCAGATGATGAACAAGGTCATGTCATCGCAGTATGAATCGATCTACCTTGGAGGCAAGCGCTTCATCGAGTACTGGGCGAAAAAGTCCGGTCCCGCCATGGTCTGGGAGATTCTCAAAACCCCGCCCACCCGCACCAGCGTCATCATGAGTCCGCCTTCCTATGCTGCGAGCGGTGAGATCGAAGATGCCGACATTCCTCTGAAGCAATGGATGGAAGGGCTGGAAACCATGCTCGGCAGCCCGCCGGTACAGGTTCAGAGCGTCGAGGTCGGTACGATGAATCTCGCGGCGGCCTGGGCCAACATGAACCCGCAGAAACGCGATGAGCTGCTGGCCGGAATCGTGAAAACCCACGCTCTGGTGGTCGTCGCTACGGCATCGGCCAGCATGGGCAACGTCTCGATCATGGTGCTGCGAGATTCTGCGAAAGCCCCGAGCTTCATCGCGGCCCTCGAAGAGATGGCTATGGGCAATCTCAAACAGCTGCAGGTCGATCAGTCATCGCTGAAGGTAACCGACATCACCCTCGCCGATTTCCCGGTCGAACAGGCTTCGCCGAGCCGCCGATTCGCTTTCACGATCGGTTCGAAGGGCGACCCCGGCACCCAGAAACAGATCATCTATCGCATCGTCATCGGTCATCTGCTCGTCGAAATCTTCGACGGCAATGTCGGCATTCCGGAAAAGGATGTGCGAGAGATCGCCCGCCGCATTCGAACCGCCTATGAAAAGCACCTTCACCGAACGAAGTGATGCGATTGAACTTCGCGATGCCGTCGCCGATGACGCTCTCGCCATCGGTAGAGTACAAGTCACCGGATGGCAGACCACGTATCGCGGCATCGTTCCGGACTCACATCTCGATCTGCTGACTGCCGAAGGTCGCGCCGACATGTGGCGCCGCGGCCTTTCTCATGGTCAGCCGGGCCGACACTGGCTGGTCGCGGCAACCCGGGCATCGGAGGTCGTCGGCTTCATCGCTTCGGGTCCGCAGCGAGAAGGCATCAGCGGTTACGCGGGTGAGTTCTACGCCCTCTATGTTCTGCCCGAATATCAGGGCTGCGGGCTGGGCACACGTCTTCTCGCCGCCTCTGCCGATCGTCTGCTGCAGCACGGCCTGAAGTCGGCCCTGGTCTGGGTTCTGGCCGCGAACCCCTGGCGTCGTTTTTACGAAGCACGTGGCGGGAAACTCGTCGGCGAGAAAACGGTTCAGATCGGCGGCGTGCACCTGCCCGAAGTTGCGTATGGCTTTGAGCTTGCCTCTCTATCTCTTCCAGAGAGCTGTTTCATCTCTTTCTAACTTGTACTATGCCCCACAGCAACACAAGCGCTCAGGATATCATCGACCGGCTCGGACTGAAGCCGCACCCGGAAGGCGGGTTCTTCGTCGAAACCTGGCGATCGTCCGAGTTTATTCTGCAGGCAAATCTTCCCCAGCGCTATTCAGGAGACCGTCGTTTCGGCACCGCCATCTATTTTGTGCTGACTCCCGAAACATTTTCGGCTCTGCACCGACTTGAGTCAGATGAGGTGTTCCATTTTTATGCCGGCGATACCGTCGAACTGTTCATGCTGGGCGAAGACGGTACAGGCACGTTTCATCGTCTGGGCAACGACCTCGAAAGCGGGGCCTTGCCGCAACTGGTTGTTCCGGCAGGTTTCTGGCAGGGCTGCCGACTGCTGCCAGGCGGCTCATGGGCTTTGCTCGGCTGTACGGTCGCCCCCGGGTTCGACTTCGCCGATTTTCGTCTGGCCGATCGGGCGGCCTTGTCAGAGCAGTTTCCGCACTGGCGGCAAACCATCATCGACCTGACGCGCTGACGAAGAGATTTACGCCGACCGCCCGGCCGCGGTCGGCCGTAAAAACGATTCGGTTGCCTCTGCCGATGGGTACCGGTAAAATCTAGCCATGTCGCAGTTACCGATCACGGCTGAGAGGAACCCGCAAACCGGCTCACAGGCATTACCCGAGCCGGAGTCATCCCCGTTCGCACAGGGACAGCCCCTGGCCCACCTCTGGATTCTCGTGCTCGCAACCATCTTCCTGTTATCCGTTCTCTTGTTTGCCGTGTTTTCATCACCCATCGCTCACCTGGGTCGCCCCATCACCGTCGATTTTTCCGCTGTGCCTGCCCCGGAAACTGCACCTAGTGCCGCAAGTGGAACGATTCGCGTCGGCATTGCCGAATTGTTCATGGTTGCCGGCGCCGAAACCTTTTTTCAGACGTTCTTTCGTGAGTTTGAGCGCCAGTATCCGTCCGTCTCTTCGCACACCCTTACCCTCGGCATTTCATCTGAGCAGCTCTTCGAGCGGTTGAATCGCCATGAGATCGATGTGGCGCTGATCGGCGCCGGAGCCGTAGCGCTGCTGCCGGCTTCTCACGGCTATGAGTTTCTCGCCACGCTCGTCACCAACGGAACCACGACGTTTTCAACCTGTCTGATCGTACCAGCCTCGTCTTCCGTGTGTTCGCCGGCCGACCTGCACAATCAGAGCTTCATTTACACCGACCGATTCTCCTACTCGGGTTATGCCTTTCCTCGGCAGCAGATTCAGTCGCTGGGTCTGCTGCCCGAAACGTTTTTTCGTCATACCATCTTTTCCACCAGCCACGAAAAAACTCTGTATCTCATGAAGAGGGGTGCCGCGGACGGGGCGGTCATCGACCGCCCGGTGTATGAGATGGTGCTGAAGACGCGGCCGGAATTTCGCTCTCTTTTTCGTATCATCTCTGAATGGTTCGGCATGCCCATGCCTGCCGTCATCGTTTCGTCATCTTTGTCCGAGGCTTACCGTACCAGTCTTCGCCGTTATCTTCTGTCACTGCATGATACTGCCGACGGAAGGAGCTTGCTTGCTCAGACTTTTATCGAACGTTTTGTCCCGCCTGAAACTCATCTATACGAGCGTTTGCGGCCCTGCATGGATAAATACGGACCTTTGAAGGGCACGCCATGAGCGTCAGGCGCACCATTACCCTCTCCTTCGTGTTTCTTTCCACACTGCTGATTGTCGGCCTTACCGGGGTTCTCTTCCTGCAGACACGAAATTTCCTGCTCAGTCAGCAGATACATGGAGCCGAGTCCATGGCTCAGATGGCCGCTGATCGCGCGGAAGAACTGCTACTCCGTTCAGATCTGCGCACTCTGAATCTGTATCTGCAGTCCCTCACACGGCAGGATACGCGCATCTTCGGAACCTTTATCGAATCTCACGGCAAACTGCTCGCCGGCTCACTTCCCCAGGGGGTTCCCATCGCTCTTCTCCAACTTCCGTCAGTACCGGCTACGAAAACGCAACAACTGCTTCCAATCGACACTCCACAGGGTGATTTCTTCCTGGCGATTCGCCGTTCGCTCGACCTGCCCGAACGCACGCATCTCACCTTACTCATCTCCACGAAGGTGACGGACAGCCACCTGCGACAACTGGTACCATTTTTCCTGTTCATCGTGGCGGCGTTCATGTTGCTCGCCACCCTGCTTTCAGCGCAAATCGCCGCCGGAATCAGCTCGCAGGTCAATGACCTGACCACCGGGCTGCTGAATTCAGAACATCGGCAGAGAGAGCGTGCCGAGCAGCTCGAAAAAGCCATCAATCACTTTCAGGAATTACTTGAGGCGACCGATAAAGAGGACTCTCTCGCCGTGCGATTTGCCAACCCACATCTGGCTACCTGTTGGGAGCTGAAACAGTGTCGCCGCAACGAATGCCCCGCCTTCGGGCAGGTTGCGCAACGGTGCTGGCAGATTGTCGGCAGATATGGTTGCAGCGGAGATGCCGGACGAAACAAGGCGTGCGATGAGTGTGAAGTCTTTCGCTGCTGCACGCAGGACTCGATTCTGAAGATCGGCGAGATCTTCAACAATCTGATGGCAAAACTACAGAGGAAACATCAGTCCGAGTCGGACGCGCTGGAACGCGCTCAGCGTCTTGCATTTCAGGCCGAGAATGCCAATCGCGCCAAGAGTGCTTTTCTGGCCACGATGTCGCACGAGATGCGCACGCCTCTGAGCGGCATCATGGGCACGGCCGACCTGCTCTGTTCAACGCCATTGAACGCCGAGCAGCGGTTGTATGCCGAAACGGTGCGATCGTCAGCCGACCACCTGCTGTCGGTCATCAACGACGTGCTCGACATTTCGCGCATTGAAGCCGGCAAACTCGAACTCGAGATCAAGAACTTTCATCTGCTTGATCTGATTGAGGAAACCTGCACCTCGCTCGTCCTGCATCTGCGCGACAAACCGGTGGCCCTGTCCTTTTATCCTGGAAATTCGCTTCCAGAGATTGTGGCCGGCGACCGCAACCGTTTCAGACAGATCCTGGTGAACCTGATCGGCAACGCCGTAAAATTCACCACCGCCGGTTCGATCGACGTGGTAACGGAGTATGTTCAGGAAAGCGAGCTGCACTACCTGCTGCGTTTTTCCATCCGCGACACCGGCCCCGGCATCCATCCCGAGCAACTCGGCCGATTATTCAACTTGTACGAACAGGGGGATTCGACCTTCTCACGACGTTACGGCGGCACCGGTCTCGGCCTCGCCATTTCCAAACGACTGGTAAACATGATGGGCGGGGAAATCAATGTTGAATCGCATCTCGGCAGGGGCACACAGTTCACGTTCACCATTCTGTTTCAAAAAGCGGCCGAACGCGCAGAGCCGATGATTGTACCAGCCACGTTACTCGGGCAGTCGGTTCTGGTCATCGCTCGCGATCGTTCCATTGAACGCATGCTCGACTGGCAGCTGACCGCATGCGGGCTGCACGTCGAACACTCGTGGGAAGAACAGTCCGGCGACAAGCCGCGTATCGCCTGCCTGCTCGTCGAGATTCCAGCTCATGACGACGAGATCTGGACACTCCTGACCGGCATTCGACAGGATCCAAGTCTCAGCCGTCTGCCGCTGATCGGGGCGTATGCATACGGCGGCCAACAGCCGCGCCCCCCCGAGTCGCTGCAACCGATGCGCCTGCTCCACATTCCGACCCGCCGTGCGTATTTGCTGCAGGAACTCGCGGGGGAAGCCCCCATGGCTGTTCCGATCACCTCTGCCGTTGAGACGCTCGCGCCCCTGACCCCTTCTATTCCGACTTTCCCGACTGCTCCGTCCGTACCGGCTACCGCGGCCGTAAAGGCCTCACCGTCAGCTTCTGCCGCCGGGCGAATTCTGGTTGTGGAGGATAACCCCGTCAACACGCTTGTCGCGGTGCGGATTCTCGAGAAAGCGGGCTATCATGTCTCGACGGCCGAGAATGGACGGGTGGCTGTCGAAGCCATGCATGACGGAGCTTTCGACCTGGTCTTCATGGACGGCCAGATGCCGGAAATGGACGGGTTCACGGCCACATCTCAGATACGACGCATGACCGATATCAAACAACCCGTCATCATCGGCTTGACGGCTCTGGCCTCGAAAGCTGATCGCGAACGCTGCCTGGCCGTCGGCATGGACGACTATCTGCCGAAACCGATCACCGCCAGACTGCTGCTGGAAAGAGTCGATCATTTTCTCAACCACAGGCTCGCCGCCCGCGCGGTTTCAACCCCACCGATCTCAACAAAGATCCAGTCATCAGAGACCCGGCCCGACGCCAGCCGGTTCGACCCGAAGAAAACTCTCGACAACCTGGGCGGTGACATTGAAGCTTTCAAACATCTGGCGACCGTGTTTTGCGACACGACCGCCAGACATCTCGCCGCCCTCGACGGGCAGATTGCCGCGAACGATGCCGCAGCTTCTCGCACGGCCCATTCCATCAAGGGTAGCGCTCTGGAACTGGGCGCCGCCGGTCTGTCGGCACAGGCCGCACAACTGGAGCGTTTATGCCGGGAAGGGCGATTTGCCGAAGCCCGCACCGAGTTCACCGCTCTTTCGCAACAGTGGCTTACCATCGAACAGACGCTTCAAACGTATCTTTCCACGCTCGTCTCCTGAGCCGCCACCCACCTCTTTCGCCCGTTTTTGACCTGTCTCCGCGGTTATGCTACCCTCGGCTCATAGATTAAACTCTGGAGGCATTCCATGTCTGATCCGAAAGCTGCTCCGTCACGCGCTCTGCCTGAACGAAACGCCGAAAAAATCAAGGCCCTCGAAACCGCGGTTTCCCAGATCGAACGTCAGTTCGGCAAGGGCGCCGTCATGCGCCTGGGCGATTCCCGCCACATGCAGGTCGAAGTCATTCCGACCGGCTCGCTGTCTCTCGATATCGCGCTCGGCGTCGGCGGCATGCCTCGCGGCCGCATCGTCGAAATCTACGGTCCTGAGTCATCCGGCAAAACCACGCTGGCCCTGCAGGTCGTGGCCGAAGCTCAGAGAGCCGGCGGCCAGGCCGCGTTCATCGACGTCGAACACGCGCTTGACCCCAGCTATTCGAAGCTGATCGGCGTCGATGTTGAAAATCTGCTGATCGCTCAGCCCAGCAGCGGCGAAGAGGCGCTCGAGATCGCCGACATGCTGGTACGCAGCAATGCCATCGACGTCATCGTCGTCGACTCGGTTGCCGCTTTGACCAGCAAAGCTGAGCTCGAGGGCGACATGGGCGATGCCGTCGTCGGTTTGCAGGCTCGTCTGATGTCCCAGGCGATGCGCAAGCTGACCCCCTCGGTGAGCCGCTCTCGCGCCTGCTGCATCTTCATCAACCAGATTCGCGAAAAGATCGGTGTCATGTTCGGCAACCCCGAAACCACGCCGGGCGGTCGCGCGCTCAAGTTCTTCGCCTCGGTACGTCTCGACATTCGCCGCAAGGAACAGTTGAAAGAGGGTGAGGAACCCATCGGCTACATCACCGAAGTGAAGGTCGTCAAGAACAAGGTCGCGCCGCCTTTCCGCAAGGCTCGCTTCGATATCATGTTCGGCAAGGGCATTTCTCGCGAGGGCGAGATTCTCGATCTGGCTGAAGAAACCAAAGTCGTCACCAAGTCAGGCGCCTGGTACTCGTACGGCGACACCCGCCTCGGTCAGGGCCGCGAAAACACCAAGGAATTCCTGGCTCAGAACCCGGACATCACCACCGAAATCGTGCTCAAGCTCAAGACCAAACTCGGCCTGATCAAGCCGGCCGAGGCCGCGAAGGAAAAAGAGAAGGAAATGAGCGCCGGCAGCGAGAAAGAGCGCGGCGGAAAGGGACGCTGATGAAAAAGATTCTGATCACCGGCGGGTGCGGTTTTATCGGCAGCAATCTGGTCAGGTTTCTGCTCGATCGCCACCCGGACCGGCACTTTTTCAACCTGGACGCTCTCACCTATGCCGGGCGCAGAGAAAATCTGGCCGACCTCGAAAAACACCCCCGTTATACGTTCGTTCATGGTCATATCGAAGATCGCAAAGTCGTCGACGAGATCATGAAGCAGGGAATCGGCGCGATTCTGAACCTGGCGGCCGAATCGCACGTCGACCGCAGCATCGAAGATGCGTCGGCATTCATTCGTACCAATGTCGAGGGAACGCAGGTGCTTCTCGATGCGGCTCGCAAATACGAGGTCAAGCGCTTTGTCCAGATTTCGACCGACGAGGTGTACGGCTCACTCGGGTCCGAGGGCAGGTTCCGTGAAGACACCCCGCTCGCGCCCAACAGCCCGTATTCCGCCAGCAAAGCATCGGGCGACCTGCTGGCCCTGGCCGCCTGGCATACGCACGGTCTGCCCGTCTGCATCACTCGCTGCAGCAACAATTATGGTCCGTACCAGTATCCTGAGAAGATGATTCCGCTGTTCATCACGAATCTGCTCGAAGATCAACCGGTCCCCGTGTACGGCGACGGCCTGAACGTCCGCGACTGGATCCACGTCATCGATCACTGCCGTGCCATCGAAGCCGTATGGCTGAACGGGCAAAGCGGCGAAGTGTACAACATCGGCGCCGACAACGAGCTGAGCAACATCGACCTCACGCATCGCATTCTCAAGGAACTCGGCCACACCGACGTCATGATCCGTTATGTAAAAGACAGACCCGGGCACGACCGGCGCTACGCCATCGATCACACCAAGGCAACCTTCCGCCTCGGATGGGAGCCCTCGATCGCTTTCAGTAACGGCTTGAAGGAAACCATCAACTGGTACAAACAAAACACCGACTGGTGGCACGCCATCAAACTGAAAGACCCCAAATACCGTGAGTTCTACGAACGCAACTACGGAAACCGCTCACAACAGCAGAAGGAAGCACACTGAAGCTCGGACGCAAGCTCGCTCTACCGCCGGGTCATGACTTGCCGTGACCCGGCTTTTTCTTGGAGGAACACGCATGAATTTTGACTGGGACCAGACACTCGCTTCAGGCAACTCGCCGAGAGAATATCTGCATTGGCTGTCGATCATCGCCGCGATCACGGCTTTTATCTGCGGCGGCCTGCTCGTACAGGAAGTGCTGCTCATGAAGTCGCTTCAGATGTTCGACGGAAAGGTTGAGAAGACTTCGTATGAACATCGACGCCGCGGTCCAAGCTTCTTTAACATCGATGTCGCCACCGTGACGCACCGGTTGCCGATGAAGTACTGCTGGTCTGTCAGAACCGGCGATCAGGTGCACCACGAGGATGGCGCTCTCACGCTGAAAGTGAACGATCGCTTCGTCGGCAGCATCGACTGGATCAAAGTCGTCTATCTCTGTTGCGGGCCGGCACTGCTGTTCGCCCGATTCTTCGAAGCCGAATGGGCGGGTCACCTGAGCATCCGGATGTTTGAAAACCGAATTCGCGCAATTCCATACGGTCTGTTGATCATCGGCACGCCGGCTCTGCTGTTGTTTTTCCTGGTCATCTCACCGCCGTTCGGACTCAGTAGCGATTGAGAGCAGAACGCTCAGGAGAGGGTTTTCCCTGCAAGTTTCTGATGCAGGCCGCGCAGAAAGTCGGGGGTGTCGACGTAGCCTTTGCCCGGGCGTTGGAGACGCAACAGTTTCAGACACGAGCCGTCGCGGCACCCCACGAGAAATCCGTTGTCCAGGTCGGCATGCATGATCACCCCGGGTTCCCCGCAGATCGTGGTCCGTTCGGCTGCTCCAACTTTCCATCGTTCGCCGTCGATCTCGAACCAGGCTCCCGGGGCTGGATACATGGCCCGCACCTGTCGATCGAGTTCGCGCACGCTTTTCTCGTGCCAGCGCAGGCGCGCCAGTTCCGGGGTGATCTTCTGCGTGTAGGTTGCCCGCGAATGGTCCTGCGGTTTGGGCTTGATGCGACCTTCGGCGAAATCGGCAATCGTCTTCACCAGGAACGGGCCTCCAGCCTGCGAAAGCCGGTCGTGAAGACTGGACAACGTCTCACCGGCAAGAATGGGAAGCTCCTGCATCGCCAGGACGTCACCTTCATCCATGCGGGCATTCATGAGCATGACCGAGTTACCGGTCACCTCATCGCCGCTCATGAGCGCAAATTGCAGAGGCGCAGGACCGCGATAGCGGGGCAACAGCGACGCATGCAGGTTGATCGGCCCGAGACGCGGAATGTCCAGAACTTCCTGGGGCAGGATCATGCCATAGGCGATGACGACCAGGAAATCGGGGGCCAGAGCGCGCAACTGCTCAACCGCCGCCGGATCTTTACGAAAGGATGTCGGGGTGAACACCGGCAGCCCGACATCGAGCGCTGCCTGCTTGACCGCAGTGCAACCGAGTTGATGACCGCGGCCCTTCGGTTTGTCCGGCATCGAATACACAGCCACTACCTCAAACCGTGGATCGGCGCGAAGTGACTGCAACCCGGGCAACGCAAAATCGGGACAACCCATGAACACGACGCGCCATGGGTTCGTAGGTGTCATCAGAATCGCCTGCCGTTCAGCTGAGCGCCGTGCCCGCCGATCCGCGAGACTTTTCAGACGTGCTCGGCATCGGGGTATCCTCATCTTCCTCGATCTCTTCGATGACCGAGAGATCTCCCCGGTTGAGACGCTCGATGACGTCGCGAATCTGCATCTTGCGGGCTTTTGAGATACGATCGACAAACAGCACTCCTTCGAGATGATCGAATTCATGCTGAATGGCACGAGCCATGAGGCCTTCAGCTTCGACCTCGTAGTCCTGCCCGTCGAGATCGGTGGCGCGGCAGATGACGCGTTTTGCCCGCTGCACTTCTTCTCGGAAACCGGGAATCGAAAGGCAGCCCTCGTCGGCGGTCTCTTTCCCCACGGCTTTCATGATGCGCGGGTTGATGAACACCATCGGACTCTTGCCGTCGACATCGACAATGAAAAGCATGATATTGCGGCCGACCTGAGGCGCTGCCAGACCGACACCGCTCGCCGCATACATGGTTTCGAACATATCCTTGACCAGCTTGCGCAGATCGTCATTGATTTCTTTCACCGGCTCAGACGGTGTGCGCAATACGTCATCACCGATATGGAAAATGCGCATTTTCATGATACTGCTGACTCCTGTTGATTTTGCTTATGATACCGCATTTCGCACGGAAAAGATACCCTTGAACGCATGCCTTCCGCTCTGAAGGCTCGTCTCATGCCGGCCCTTCGAACCCGCCCTGTCGCCACGATACAACCGTGAGAACCTGCTGGTCATTCGATCTTTTCCTCGCTATACTTGGATCCACGGGAAGCTTGAGGCAACATGCATCAAGCACTCGGGCAGGGGTCTGCAATAGCCGAACGATCTTCCGCAGGCCGCCGATTCCACAAACGAGGCAGAGTAACGTCATGAAGCAACGGAACCCTCACGAGCCGATCGACACATTTGCCAGCCCTGAAGCCTATTTCGCCGATCGAGCAGCGCACATCACCGATGATGATGTCCGAGCCGTTATCGCTCAGGAACCGCAGATATGGAGCAAATTCAGGCAGTCAAAAGAACTTGCCGTTTATCATACGGCCATGAAAGAGGCAATGAAACTTCTTCAGAACCATGCCGAAGGCAAGGGCGGTCTGAGTGCACAGGTTGTGTCAGCCATTACCGCCGCTTTTCAATATGTGCTCGATCCCATGGACATCATTCCCGACGCCATACCGGAAGTCGGCTATCTGGACGATGTCGTGGTGATCGAGAAGTGCCTCGAGATCATCGCCCCGGTTCTCAAGCGCTGAACGCCCAAGCGTTCATCCCGGTCACCCATGAACCAGCCCCCGCCTGACGTTCGGCCGGTCAAAACAGTTCCGACCCGTGACGGGTATGACCTTTGGTCAGACGTTTACGACACCGAGGAAAACTGCCTGATCGTCCTCGAGTCACAGCACGTCGCACCGCTGCTGACCGACGTGCGCGGCACACGGATTCTCGACATCGGCTGCGGGACCGGCAGACACTCTTATGCTCTTGCCGTGCGAGGTGCAAATGTTATCGGCCTGGACTTTTCCGAAGGCATGCTCAGACAGGCCCGCGAGAAACACGCAGTCGGACCGGCATCGCCGCAGTTTGTACAAGGTGATATTCACTGTTCACTGCCTGTTCATGCAGATTCCTTCGATCTCGTCACCTGTTTTCTGGTGATTGAACATGTGCGCGACAAACCGGCTCTGTTTCGTGAAATGAGGCGGGTGTGCCGCTCCCAGGGCGCCGTTCTTCTGTCAGCCATGCACCCGGCCATGTTTCTGCGTCAGACACAGGCCGGGTTCCCTGACCCGAAGACCGGCTGCAAGATTCAGCCCGAGAGTCACCCGCATTCGATCAGCGACCTTTTTACGGCGGCTCGCGACGCGGGCTTGGAACTCACCGATCTCATCGAAGAACCCGTCACGCCCGAACTTGTCGAGAAATCGCCGCGCGCCGCCAAGTATCTCGGCTGGCCTCTGCTGCTGATCATGCGCTGGCGCGCACCCTGAAAGACACGACAACCCACAAAAGCGGCCGGTAGTTTCTGCGAACCGCGACTCGGTATGATATCCTTTGAAAAAATCTTTCCGGAGGTGAATTGATGAGGCGCTTTCCCCTGATCGTACTGAGCGCGGTTTTTCTTTCGGCGTTCGTGTTGAGTCTTGCCTGTCGGGCCGGGGCCGAGAACTCTGATGAGGCGGCGCGCCAGGCAGAGAAAAAGGAAAACCTGGCCATGGCCAAATGGGAAGCCCAGATCGAGCTTGCCCACACCTACACGGATGCCGGCAGAATCGACGAAGCACTTGCCGAGTATCGCAAGGCGGTTGAGTATCCCCTTCCCGACACGCTTTCAACTGAGCGCCGCCGTGATGCCACCCGTATGTTGATCCAGGTTCACGACGATTTTGCCACCCTGCAGGCCGAGCAGAAAAAGGATTTTGACGGAGCGATAAACACTCTCAAAGCAGCTCTGTCACTGGCCGAAAAGCTTCCGACTCAGGATGACGAAACCAAGGAACTGCGGATTCAGATCTGCAAGCGCATCGCCGGCTATCTTCGTGAGCAGGGCAAGCCCGATGCCGCCATCGAGTTTTTGAAAAAAGCGCAGGAGATCCAGTGAACTCAGAGTCGGCGAGGTCTTCGCGGCGACCAGCGGAGTTCGATTACAGAAGTTCCGCCTGAAGCTCGAAAGACTTCATGAAGTACAAATCACATTCTTCAAGGAGATAGATATGAAGCGTATTTTTGCGGCAATGGTTATGATGGTTCTGTTTTGCGTTCCCAGCTGGTCTGCACAAAAGAAGGTTGCCGATCTGATGAAAGACGAAGCCTTTGCCAAAGCAACTGCGGAACAGCGTCTTGAATGGCTCAACGAGAAAGTCGACAAGAAAGAGTTCGGCTCCTCTGATGTCAGTGCCGACATCGTCACCCGATTGTTCTTCGATCGTCTGAAAGACGAGAAAGATGCAGCCGCACGCCTGACCGCATACGGAGCTTTGCGGGCCAAACTTCCCAAGCTGACTCAAACGTATGAGCTGGAAGCGCATCTCGCCACCGATTATCTCGCTTCGACCCCCGAAGGTCAGAAGGCCGATCTTCCGGCGATGCTGAAGATGTTAACAAAGCTGCAGGAAGAAAAAAAGATCAGCTGGCCTGCCGCTGCTCCCCTGTATGAAGGCATGCTGTCGGCACATCTGGCCTCGAATGCCGAGTATCAGAAAATGTCGGCCAAAGACAAGCTGATGTATCTGAAGAAGCTGAATGATGACAAGGTGGTCGGCAACATGACGACGAATCGTTATGCTCGCGGCGTGGTCGCGGTGGCGCTGTCAGAGGCCGGCCCCGAGAAACAGAAAGCCGTTTTCGACGAACTCGCGCCGGCGATGTGTTTCTTCACTAAAACGGCCGTGACGAACGGCTACGAGCCCTGAACCACTCTGCAAATCGGGAGTACCTCATGATCAGATACTTTGCTCTCCTGTGTTGTTCCGTTCTGCTCCTGCCGATGGCCGCCCTCGCGTTCCACGGTGATGTCGACCCGATTCCGGCCACGCTGGTCGCCGATCGCGAGTATGAAGTCACCAGCGTCAGTTCCGAGGGCCACATCGAAGGCTCGACCCCATCAGGCCAAAAGAAGATTCTGTTCAAGGACATCGAAAAGATCGAGTATGCGAACAACGTGTACACCGTCACCATGAAGGATGGCACGAAGGTCGACATGAAGTTCGGCCAGTTGAAAACGCATTACACCTCGCCAACCTTCGACTGCATGATCAAGAACCCTGATACCGGCAAGATCGAAGAGGCCATGCTCGACCCGACCACGATCAAATCGCTCGTCTTCAAGACGAAACCTTCGGCCGAACCCACGGCTGCTCCCGCGACTCAGATGACGTCACCTGCTCCCGCAGCCGCTTCTGATGAAAAGCAAACGGTTCCGCCTGCTTCGTCTGAAGCGAAAACCGCTCCAATCGCCGTTGACCGCAAAGACCCGGCAGCCGTCGCTCAGGCACTGCTTACCGCGATTCGGGCCAACGACAGCGCCACGGTGGTCTCGTTGTTGAATGCCGTCAATCAGAAGAAGATTTCGCCCAAAGACATCCCTGAAATGATGAAGGAACTCGCGGCAAAAATCGGTTCCACCGAAAAAATCGGAGCCGTGAAAAGTGGACCGTCATTCATGGCCAAAGGAACCGTCTGCGCGTTTGTACGAACCGAAGGAGTCGAAACATACGTCATCACGCTGACGAAAGAAGGTGACGAATACCTGTTCGAGGATATCAACAGTCCCGATACCGCCCAGTGGGAAAAACTGCCCCTTCTGAAGTGAGATCGTCAGTACACGCGAAACGGTGGTGCCGGCCGACAGGCATCACCGTTTTTCTTTGTTGTACAGACGAGCTTCGCTGATCTTCTGCAGAGTCCCTCGTTATCACGAAACCGCTGTTTCAAAGAGGTTTGCCGCGAGTCGAGATGCGACACGTCGGGAGAGCGTCGATCAGGGACGAATCAGCACCCGGCTCTTATGCATAAACCCGGTTGTTCCAGACTTGGTTTGTACCGGCCACCAGTCTGCCTTGGTCGGGTTGACATAAAACTCTTCGCCATTCACAATACGCCCGACGACCGCGCCGGTTTTTCCCGCCGCACTGCGAATGTTTGTGTATCCATCTTTGTCTTGAATAATGGCGGTTTTCCAGCCGGCCGGTCTGGAGCTGTCTGTGAACGTCTCATGTCTGGAAACAGACGGGGGTTCAATCTTGAAGGGCGTGCCTGAGACCGTCTCGAAGCCGGCGGCGTTGCCCGGCACAAATGAAAAGTCCTGCGTCAGACAGGACAATTCCCACGGACGTTGCTTCTGTTGCGTTTCTTCAAGCACACCGACTCGGACAAGTTTAAACATTTGCTCGATCGGCAATCCGGGGGTCTGCAGATTCTTCAAGAGATGCTTCATATACGGAGAATTGCCTCCGGGCTCGCCGTCATTCGCCGTTTTGTCCGGGTCGGTGGCATACGCGATCAGCATCTGGCCTGCAGCGTCCATGCGCGCCAACCCCATGGCTGCCGATCGCACGCTGCGTTTGAACGGGTTGTTGCGACAGGCATCGAGAATGACGATATTGGTCTTCGCCTTCGCGTCATCCATGAGGTCGATCAGTTTCTGAGCCGGATAACAGCCATGTTTGATGTCCAATTCCTTCTCGATCACGGCCGTGGTCGGCACCAGGTAATTCTCACCGTTCAACTGAATACCGTGACCTGAATAGTAGAAAAGACCAGCCTCCTGCCCTTTCAATCGATTCCAGAACTCCGTAATGGCCTCGTCCATCATCCGCAGGTCCGCGTCCTGTTTCATCACGACATCGAACCCCACCTGCCGCAGGGCCTCGGCAAAGGCCCGCACATCATTGTGCGGATTCGCCAGCGGCGGCACATTCGTGTACGCCGCGTTCCCGATCAGCAGCGCCACACGCCCCCCGGCAAAGGCTGAGGGCGTAACAGCGCCGAGCATGAGCGTCAAGAGCAACAGCGCGATCACCTTCCTGACGTTGGGCATGTTTGAACATCCTCCCGAGGCTGATTTCCTCAAGTATAGCCCCATGCCCCCGCGAGAGCAACCTGCGCAGAAACAGAAGAGAGAAAGAAATGGAGTTCGGGAAACATTCAAAACAAAACTTCCACCGTCCATCCCCAAAAACCTGTATCATGCGGCCATGCAGGATCGCCGTTCCACCGACCCACTCACCGGACAGTCGCAGGATTCATTTCCTCAACTTCTCATCAATGTCCGCAAGCTCGAACACAATGCCCGACAAGTGGTCGACGAGTTTGCCGCGGTGGGAGTGACCATCATGGGCGTCAACAAAGTCTTCAACGGCATGCGCGAAACCGCCGAAGCTGTCGTGCGCGGGGGCATCGAGACCATCGCGGAATCGCGAGTGGCGAACCTGAAAAAGCTGGCGGGTCTGCCCGTGAAGAAATGCCTTCTCCGCAGTCCCGGGCCGAGCGAGGTCGATGATACCGTGCAGTATTCCGACCTGTCTCTCGAATCCGAGGAGCAGGTCATACGCTCGCTGTCAGCCGCAGCCGTGCGTCAGACTCGTACTCATGAGATCATGCTGATGATCGACATGGGAGATCTGCGCGAAGGCATCTGGCACGAAGACGAGCATGCAATCTTGCGATCTCTCGATCTGATCTTAACTCTTCCCGGACTGAAGTTGTACGGAATCGGAACGAATTTCAACTGCTACGGCACCCTGCTTCCCACCCGTGAAAACGGTCGTCAGTTCGTCACCCTGGCCCGCAAACTCGAGGCCGCACGCAACCTCCGTTTTCCCTACCTTTCCGGAGGAAATTGTACCAGTCACTATCTCCTGCGCCGGGGAATCTGGCCGGAAGGAATCAACCATCTTCGGGTCGGCGGCACACACCTGTTCGGCATCGAGTATGTCAACGTCGAGTATCTCGAGGGCTATTATCATTCGAACATGGATGTAAAGCGCGTCTGTTCAGACATGTATCTGCTGCAGGCTGAGGTGATCGAGGCAAATGTCAAACCGACCCGTCCGGTTGGCGAACTGGGGCGAGATGCATTTTTGCAAACCCGGACATTTGTCGATCGCGGCTCGAGGCGACGCGCCCTGCTCTCGGTCGGGCGCCAGGACATTCCCTGCGAAAACCTCTGGCCATGCGACCCGGGCATCACTGTCCTGGGACAAACCAGCGATCACACCCTGATCGACATCCAGGACGCCGTCCGGCCTCTTGAAGTCGGCGACATCGTATCTTTTGAGCTCGATTATACGGGCCTTCTGCATGCATGCAATGCCCCGGGAATCGCGAAACGGGTGACGCATGACTGAACCATTGCTTGAAACCCCCACAACCCAGGTATTTGAAACACCTCATCCACCGCCCCAGTGGCTGACGGTCGGGCTGGCCATCGGCCTGAACCTGCTTTGGGCCTTCTCGTATCCGGTTTCGAAACTGCTGATCGGAGATCTGAGTCACATGGCGTTGTCCTGCTGGCGTATCGGCGGGGCCACGCTATTGCTGCTGCCATTTCTCAAACGCGAAGATATTCCTTCCGTGTTCGGATGGCGTGATCTGTTGCTTCTGCTGATCATGGGTCTGATCGGTTGCGGCGGTGCCATCGCTCTGCAGTATGCCGGAACCGCTCACACCACCGCGGCCAATGTCTCTCTGCTGGTTGGACTTGAGACCAGCATCGTGGTTCTGCTCGCGGCCGTGTTCATCGGAGAGGCAATCACGCGACGCGACCTTCTCAGCCTGATTCTGGCGTTTTTCGGTGTCATTCTGCTTTCGGTCGACCCTTCAAGCCTCGATTTGCTGAGCAGTCGCCACTTGACAGGGAATATTCTGGTGCTGGGCTCGATCTTCGGTTACTCCGCCTATACCATCGCCGGGAAGCTTCTGGTCGGCCGTTGGGGTGCCACGGCGGTGACGGTCCTGCCCTTCGCCCTGGCCTCTCTCGCCTTTATTCCGGCCTTCGCCTGGTATGACCCACCCGCCTGGAACCGCGCCCTGACACTCACATCTCGCGAGCTCCTGGGAGTTCTCTTTCTGGCCGGTGTCGTGACCGCCATGGGCTATCTCGGCTGGAACTGGCTTCTGCGCTGGATGCCGGCCGGGAAACTGGCATTTTACCTGTATCTCCAGCCCCCAGCCGGAGCCCTCTTTTCCATCTGGCTCCTCGGCGAACCGCTGACCCCGACATTTTTACTGGGCGGCACCATCATCATCATCGCCATGCTCCTCGGCCACCGCCCCGAGAATCCCCCCGCCCGCACCGATCAAGCACCAGACAACCAATCATAAACGACAGCTTCTCCGAGCAACACAGGTATTGTCGGAGCTCTTCGTGAGTTCCTGGCCGTCAAGCGCTCCGTCCTGAAGCCCTCGACGGCTCTGAGATACCAACAAATCTTCGAGAACCTCGAGGCGTTTTTCGTTCTACCGAACAGATCACGAAGGGCGACATTGATTTCCATTCCCGAACGATTCGCATCCGGAATCTCAAGACAGGGACAAAGGTCACGAATCAGTTTCGTAAGATCAGCATTCACGACGAGCTTTTTCAAGTCCTGAAGCGCCGTGGCGAACTTCTTCAGGCACACCAGCTGATCTTCCCCAAAAAAGGCACGGGAATCCGGCTGGTCCATGCCATCAGAAAGGCATGCGCGAAGCTCGGAATTCCCTATCGAAGACTTCATGGTTTTCGACACGCCTTCATTTCGTCGCTGCTGAACAAAGGAGTTCCACCGCGCCTGGTGATGGATATGGTCGGGCACAACAATCTGAGCACGACGCTCAGATACAGTCATGTCGACCAGGACGACCTTCTCGGAAAGATCAACGATCTTGGTTACTAGGTTCACCCCGCCCATCGACCTCACGACAAGGTATCTTAAAGATACTTTTACCTTGACATCTCGCGTTTGATGAGGCTAAATTCTGTGTCAAAGCCCCGAAAAAGACCGACGTATGACCTGGAAAAGATCAAAGAACTCCTCGATGACGAAAAGACCCGCATTATCACGTTCTCAGCTCGCCAGTCTGCTCGTAACCTGGGGTTTGTGTTTGGGAAGCACTGAAATGCCCTGGGCTCCGGCAGGATGTCTATAAAACCGTCGAGGCGGGAGCCGAACTCTACATCAAGCTGCAAATCAATCAGAATGGCGCAGTCGTCGTCTCGTTCAAGTAAACGGAGAGCACAACATGTATAAACAGAACGACAAATGTCCAGTCTGCACTCGAGGAAACCTCCAGAAACGAAGAGCCGCACACACATACACGTACAAGTCTCAGCAGAAGACGATCAAAGACGTGGAATACTTCCAGTGCGACCTCTGCGAAGAGAGTGTCGAGAACCCTGACTCGGTGAAACGAATCGGAAAAATCCTCAAGGAATGGCACAAGCAGATCGACGGTTTTTTGTCGGGCGAGGAGATTCGCGCGATTCGCAAACGAATCGGCTGCACCCAGGCGATCATGGGCCTGGTGCTCGGTGCAGGCGAGAAAAGTATCGCCCGTTACGAGAATTCGCTACTCACTCCCAGCGCCCCCATGGATGCACTGCTGAGACTGTTACAGGAAAACCCTGACGCGTTCTGGTCGCTCCCGAAAGCCCGAGTGTACGCACCCCAACGCGTTACTCTGCCTTCGACCCCGTATCAGAAACACACTCTGTCCGTCGTCTACAGATTTCCTGAAGAAAAGACCAGTTACTCGCCTGAACATTACGCTTTGAACGAAAGGGTCGCATAAATGACTTCCGGATACCATTTCACCCTCTCAACCGTTCGTACAAAGAGTGTCTCCTTTTCGCTACGTCCTCAAACTCCCGAAACAGATACCTCGGTGGAGCTCGACATTCATCCGGTCATGACCATCGTCTTTCACGAAATCGGAACCAACACCATCGAAGTCGACCTGAGGTTTGAACTATCCGAGAGCAAGCTTCCATTCACGCTCCAGGTCATAACCTCCGGAACTTTCATCTTCCAGAAGACTCCCGAAAAAGACCTCCTGCGCCAGCTTATCAACATTAACTGCGCCTCGATCATCTTTCCGTTTCTCAGAGAACAGGTTGCCGACCTTACCCGTCGGGCCGGGTTCCCTCCCCTTCTGCTCCCTCCAACGAACTTCGTCGCCATGTTTGAGGAACAAAATCAACAGCCTCCTTCCGCTGAACGCCAGGTGATGAAACCCGAAAAACGAGTATCGGGTCGCCCCAGAAGCGTGCGATCTCGAGTCCCAGTTTCATCACGCCAAACCCGCACCACTAAAGGGAAAAGTTGACCTCGTTTCTCACGCGCGGTAGTCTGGTGACATCATTTTCGCCTGGAGTCAGCCACATGAACTACTGGATCATCGCCCTCCCCCGCCCCGACATGGAACATTGCATCAAGATCGGTGTCTTCGGCAAAGATCGAAAAGTCGGCATCGGCAAGGTGAAGAAGGGCGACAAGGTCGCCTGTTACGTGACCGGCGAATGCAAAATCATGGCGCTGGGTGAAGCCACCAGCGACTATTACATGGACGACACGCGGATCTTCAAGGCAGACGGTCAATTTCCTGACCGTTTCGACTTCAAAGCAAAACCGGTTGGCAAGGCTCACGAAGTTGACATCAGAGAGATGGTCGACGACCTCACATTCATCACCAACAAACTGTATTGGTCCGTCTTCTTCCGCGCCGGCATCAAGCAAATCCCCGAATCTGACTGGGACCTTATTACGGCCAAAGCGAAGTAGGACTCCAGATTGTCTGTTACGGATGGAACAGCAACGCGCTAGCACTCTGATACCGAACAACAGCTCTGTGTCTAAGATCTCCGAATACTTTCAACTAGTCGATACACGGTCGTGATTCCGAAGCTTCGTGGCCAACTGGGGGAAGCGGGGTTATCCCTGCGTTTCGCCCGCTTCAAAGCCTCATCGATCAAGCCCATCAAACCACGAAACCCGTCGATCGATTTGTCGTAATTCGGCAGGTATCTCTTCAAACGGGCAACTATCTCATTCTTGGTCGAGACGCCTGCTCCATCTTCAAAATGCAACAAGAGCCAGAGTTCAAAACTCGGATTACTTAAAGCAAGACCGCGTTGAGTCTTCTCTGTCGACCATTGCCAGAGCGAATCCAGGTGTTCCTCCGGCCAGTCATCGCGGTCAACTACCAGCCATGCTTCGTCAGCTCCGGTCAGAGACTCCTCCATCAGATATCGCTTCATCCGCTGTAAAACGTGAGTAGGAGCACTATCCGACCGACTGCGTAGCGTCTTGATCTTGACCGCAGCATTCTGATTGTCGAGCATGGAGAAATACTGTGGCTCGGTTACAGCGCCTTCAACCGCAATGACAAATAGCCGTCGATATCGACGGTCGCCCAATGGACGCTGAAAAGTCCGCCTGCGTGAAGCCATTACTCCAGGACCCCTTCGTCCCTGGCGCTACTCGCAAACGACCGACCGCCGAGAAGCAGGCGCGGAATCCCGCCCAACCTTCCCTGTAGATAGCTCTTTCGCACGTCTTTATCATATCGAACGTCACGAAACTCCCCGAACGAAGTCAGCTTGGAAGACCCATTCAGATCTCGCTCCGCGATCCACATTTCGTCACGACGTAAAAGATCCTGGTCCATCAGAAGGACATCATGCGTCGTCACCAGTAACTGCGATCTGCTTTCCGGATTACAGGTCTCGAGATAAGATTCGAGGAGCCGCCGAGTCAGCAAAGTGTGCAGACTACGATCGACCTCATCGATAACGTAGACTTTCTTTGACTTGGGAGCGGCAACCGCCAAAAACGCCGGCATCAGCTCAATGACCCGTTGCGATCCATCTGACTCCTGGCAAATCTCAAACCGGGCTTCGCCACCCCCGGCAACCGCATGGTAAGCAACCAATCGTCTCGCCTGAATCTGTCCGTCTTTCCGCGTAAACAAGAATCGTTCTCCGCTTGGCTCGACCACGGCTTTCATCGTCATTCCCTCTTTCAGCTCCTCCCTGAGCTTCGATCTCAGGAACTCGGGTAGCAGAATGTTGTCCATGGGAACCAGCTCACCACCGAGACGAGCGATTCCAGTATCGAGCTGCGGAATCAAATCGTTCAGTGGTGTAAACAGTGGGCTGCTCTCTTCGAGATACTGCTCAAACTGCTGAAATCGAGAGTCGGGAGCCACCAGCGTCAGCTCGTTCTTGAACCAGTCGTAGATCGGCCGAAAGTCTTCGACCTTCTGAGACACGGAGTTTGTCAGAAAGAGCTGATTGTCTCGCGTCCCCTTGAAGGCAAACTGAAGAAACTGGTTCTTCGCCAATGACTTGTCAAACTGCATTTCATTGCCACGTCGGTGATACAGCACCCGTTCACTCGTGCTTGATATGGCCACGAGCTTTTCCTCAAAAACCGCCTTCCTCGAAACAACAAAACGAAACTCATAAACACTGTCGTCGATGAGAAGCTCGAACTCGAAGGAAGTCGGTCTCTTGAGCGCTTCAGAGTCAAGTCGATACGGATCGACCGGAATAAGGCCATCAGGCTGAGTGCCCCTCGTGATCATGAATCTGGCAAAACTCAGGGCTTTGAAGAGGTTGGTCTTTCCCGATGCGTTGCCGCCATAAATCGTGGCAATCGGCAGTAGCCTCATCTGATACTTCGTTATCTTCGGCAGGCGTTCCTGGTGCTGCCGTTCTCTGGTCCCAATCATGGAAAAAGCGACCCGGTCGCGAAACGACATCCAGTTTTCTACCGAGAAGCGAATAATCATCGGTTACTCTCCGAATAGAGATTTTTTCTCTTTTATTGCGGTTATTTTTATCTGACACAGAGATATTGTCAACTTTTAAGTGATTATTTCTCTTTTTATCTTTCGATGCCGAGCCTGAGATGTTCTGATCAATTCCTTGCCAAATGATACGGAATGGTTTTACATGTCTGCGAGAGTTACCACAGCACTGGGGAGAGAGCCATGGATGTGTTCCAGTTCCGTGATCGGGTCATTGAGGATTACCAGAGCTTTACCACCAGTTTTACGAAGATCAGGGCCGAAGATGTCAGACGGTTCGTCGACGGGGCATACGCCGGGGGCCGTTTCTGGCCTGCGCCGCTGCTCCAGCTGAATCCGAATTTCGTCCGTGGGGGCAGTGTCGACCAGCTGGTCGCCGAGGGGGTTCTGCATTCCGAATGCAGTAAGATCTTCAGGCTCGACAAGGCCGGCCATGTCGACGGCAAGCCCATGTCTCTCCACAAACATCAGGAAGAAGCGATCCGCATCGCGGCCCGGGGCGAAAGCTATGTGCTGACCACCGGAACCGGGTCGGGCAAGTCGCTGTCCTACTTCATTCCCATTATCGATCACGTTCTGCGCCGCAAGAAGAAGGGCGACACTGCGAAACGCATTACTGCGATCGTTATTTATCCGATGAATGCGCTCTGCAACAGCCAGCGCGACGAGCTCGAACGCTTTCTCGTGCACGGCTACCCGCACGGGTCGCCCGTGACCTTCGCCCGCTACACCGGCCAGGAATCACAGGAAGACCGCGAAGCGATGCAGGCGAACCCACCCGATATTCTGCTGACCAACTACGTCATGCTCGAACTCATCATGACGCGTCAACAGCTCCCCGATCTGAAAATCGTCGAAGCGGCCAAAGGCCTCGAGTTTCTCGTGCTCGACGAACTGCACACCTATCGCGGCAGACAGGGGGCCGACGTCGCGCTTCTGGTTCGCCGGGTCCGAGAAGCCTTGAATAAGAATCTGCTCTGCGTAGGCACCTCCGCGACCATGGTGAGTGAAGGCGACGCGGCGGCGCGTAAAAAGATCGTGGCCGACGTGGCGACCAAGCTGTTCGGCGCTCCGGTCAAACCCGAGAACGTCATCACCGAGACGCTCAAGCGCGTCACCCCCGATAACACGCCTCTCGATCCCCCGGTTCTCAAGAAGCATCTCGAAGCCGGAGTGCCGAAACAGTGTTCGTTCGCCGATCTGCAGAAACACCCGCTGGCCGCCTGGATCGAACTGAACCTCGGCCTGCTCTGGGAAGAAGAAAAGTGGGTGCGTCGTCCGCCGATCTCGATCAAGGAAGGGGCAAAGCTTCTCGCCGACATCTCGGACGTCGATGCCGAGACCTGCACCAGGGTCCTGGCCGAGTTCCTGCTGCTCGCCTATCGCACTCGCGATGACGACGGTCGCAGTCTCTTCGCCTTTCGCCTGCACCAGTTTGTTTCCGGCGCCGGAACGGTCTACGGAACACTCGAACCACCCGACAACCGGTATTTAACCGTCGAAGCCCAGCAGTTTCAACCGGGCCACCGCGATAAAACCCTGTTCGGCATGACCTTCTGCCGCGAATGCGGTCAGGAGTATTTTCCTGTCTGGGCGCGAACCGCCGACAAGCAGGTCGTCGAGGTCAGCCCGCGTGAACTCGCCGAAAAAACCCGCGAAGACGGTGACGAAGACACGCGCTTCGGGTTCATCATGCCCGACCCCGACCGCCGCTTCCGCCCGCACGACATCGAAAATGCGTTTCCGGAAGAATGGCTCGAACAGCGCGGCGGGCAGACACAGCTCAAATACACCTACAAGCGATTCAGCCCGCAGGCGGTGCGCATCAACCCCGACGGTACGCTCTCAACCTCCGGCATGCCTGCCTGGTTCATTCCCGGCGGTTTTCGCTTCTGCCTCAACCCCGACTGTCAGGCAAGCTACGACGGCTCGGTCCGATCAGACTTCGCCAAGCTCAGCACACTGACAAGCGAGGGAAGAAGCTCCGCCACGACGGTGCTGACGCTTTCCGCCCTGCGCTATCTACTCGATGAGGCGAAAGACCTGCATCCGCAGGCCAAGAAACTGCTCGGCTTCTCGGACAATCGCCAGGATGCCTCACTGCAGGCCGGGCATTTCAACGATTTTCTGCAGATTCTGCTTCTGCGCGGCGCTCTGCTCGCCGCGATCCAGGATTCCCCAGACCACACGCTGAACGACGAGACCATCACCAAGGCCGTGTTCGAGCATCTGCACCTGTCACCCGAAGAATACTCGGCCAACGTCGAAGCACGAGGCATCAAAGCCGAGAACACCAAGAAGACCCTGCGCGACCTGCTCGGATATCGGTTGTATTACGACCTGCGCCGAGGCTGGCGCATCATGAATCCCAACCTCGAACAACTCGGACTCCTCGAAATCGGCTATCTCGGCCTCGACGACTGCTGTGCCGACGAAGAGCTCTGGAGCACCAAGCACGATCTGCTGGCGCGGGCCGCCCCCGAGACCCGCCGTCGCATCGTCCGCGAACTGCTCGACGCCATGCGTCGCGGCCTGTGTGTCAAGACGATCTATCTCAACCCCGAACACCAGGAACAGATTCGTAACCGTGCCTACAACGACCTGCGCCCACCCTGGGGTCTGACCATCGACGAGAAGCTGTTCGCCGGCTCCGTGATGATTCCAGCCGCCAAATCGCAACCCGACCGATATCTGGTGCCGACGCATCATCTCGGCTTCCGGTCGCGCTATGGGCGCTACCTGAAGATGCCCTCTACCTGGAACCTGACAACCGACGGCTCGATGCCGAAAGTCAACGAACAGACTTACACCGACCTGATAACCGGCATTCTCGATATTCTCACCAAGCACGGGCTCGTACAATCCGTCGAGATCTGCGACGGCAAGACCGGGTATGTGCTCGACTCACAGATCATTCAATGGGCGTTGCCGACGAAGGAAAACCCGGCGAAGAATGCGACCAATCGATTCTTCTGCACGCTCTATACCAACGTCGCGGCCGCGCTTACCGAGAAGAACCGCCTTCTGCACTTTCTGCGCGCCGCCGAACACACCGCTCAGGTCGACAACGAAACCCGCAAACAGCGCGAAACTCTGTTTCGAGCCGGGTTCGCCACGATCCTCGACGACCACGGCGCGTTCAAGTCGCGTCAAACGACCGATCCGTCCTCTCCGGCCGTTCTGCCTCTGCTGTTCTGCTCGCCGACCATGGAACTCGGCGTCGACATCTCAACGCTGAACACCGTCTACATGCGCAATGTGCCGCCCACTCCGGCCAACTACGCTCAGCGCAGCGGGCGCGCCGGTCGCAGTGGTCAGCCCGCGCTGGTCATCACCTACTGCGCCAATCGTTCCCCGCACGATCAGTATTTTTTCACCAACCCGGTCAGAATGGTGGCCGGCAGTGTCAACCCGCCGACGCTCGACCTGGCCAACGAGGATCTGGTGAAGAGTCATCTGCACGCGCTCTGGCTGGCCCAGACCGGGCAGAAGCTCGATTCAGCGATTCAGAACGTGCTCGACATGTCGGCCGTGACGACCCTTCCCGTGCACCCCGACCTGGCGGCCGTCATGAACAAGCCTTCGGTACGTGAAAAGGCCGTCGTGCGCGGGCAAGCGATCATGAACATGTTGAAAGGGTATCTGAACCCCGACAACGCCGCCTGGTTCACCGACGACTGGGTCGAACGCGTCTTCAAACAGGCCATGCTGTTCTTCGATTCCTCGTTCGAGCGCTGGCGAAGCATCTACAAGGCCACGCGCGAACAGATGCAGAAAACGCACGACATTCAAATGAACCCGGTCGCCACCGAACGAGAGCGCAAAGAGGCGAAACTGCGCTACGACGAAGCACGCCTGCAACAGGAGATTCTTCTGCAGGCGAAGCCCGATCTCAACTCGGACTTTTACACCTACCGTTACCTCGCCGGTCAGGGGTTCCTGCCCGGGTACAACTTTCCCCGCCTGCCGCTGATGGCCTTTATTCCGGGCTTCAAGGAAAAGGTCGACCGCAAGTTCGCGTTTCTGTCGCGCCCGCGATTTCTCGGTCTCAGCGAATTCGGGCCGCAGACGCTCATCTATCACGAAGGGCATCGCTTTCAGGTTGTAAAGGCGATTCTCACCGCCCGCGACTCGGACACCGTTTCGACCGGCGCTAACCTGCCCGTGCGCAGTGCCGAACTCTGCCCGATCTGCGGGTATGGCTACTTCGGCGAACAGCCGGTTCCCGACCGCTGTATTCACTGTGATGCCGTCATGGGCGGCGGTCTGTTGTTGAACTCCCTGTATCGCATCGAACAGGTCAGCACCCGCCGCGCCGACCGCATCACCTCAGACGAAGAAGAGCGCAAGCGGCTCGGCTACGATATGCAGACGATGATTCAGTTTCCGCTCGAGA
>CAYYIY010000005.1:0-134373 GCA_964472075.1 uncultured bacterium
TGTCTGAATACGGCCAAACGCGGTATCTACAAGCGCGAGATGTTCCGACACGTCGACCAGAAATACGTTGATCTGTACTTCGAAGACGATCGCGGCGATCTGCGCATCAAGGACGATGTGAAGAACATGGTCGAATTCAAGTTCCTCAATCTGAGTTCCGGCCGTGAGATGGAAGCAATCGGCGACTTCGACATCATCGTGTGTCGAAACGTCTTCTCGGTCTTCACGCAGCGCGAAAAGGAAAAGCTGGCCGAGAGCTTGTACAATTCGTTGATTCCCGGCGGCGCTCTGTTGATTGCCGCTCGCGAAACCCTGTATAACGTCACCAAAGCCTTCAAGCTGGCGACGTATGACAAGGTTGTGGTCTACCGCAAGATGTGATCTGAAAAGATTGAGAGAGCGGTCGGTATTCCGACCGCTCTTTTTTTTCCCTGCTTGAGTGAGGTATGATGTGCCCATGAACATGAGTTTCACCATCGGAAAACGCCCCATCGGATCCGGACACCCGACATACGTGATTGCTGAAATGTCCGCCAATCACAATCAGAGTCTCGAACGAGCGAAAGAGATCGTGCGCGCGGCGAAAGAAGCCGGCGCGGATGCCGTGAAGCTGCAGACCTATCGCCCTGACACGCTGACCATCGATTGCGACAACGAGTACTTTCGCATCAAGGGCGGGCTGTGGGGCGGAAAGAATCTGTATCAGCTGTACGGCGAAGCGTTTACGCCGTGGGACTGGCACCAGCCGCTGCTCGAAGAGGCAAATCGTCTGGGCCTGGACCTGTTCTCAACCCCGTTCGATGTGACCGCCGTGGATTTTCTCGAAAATCTCGGAATGTCGGTGTACAAGGTTGCTTCGTTTGAGAACGTCGATCTGCCGCTGTTGCGCAAGATCGCATCGACGCGCAAACCGGTGATCATGTCGAACGGCATGGCCACCCTCGCTGAAATGGAAGAAGCGGTTGACGTGCTGAGACAGTCCGGGTGCCCGGCTCTCGCGTTGCTGAAATGTACCAGCGCATATCCGGCCCCTGCTGAAGAGATGCACCTGCGAACGATTCCGCATCTTTCCGCCTGCTTTAACGTTCCGGTCGGGTTGTCCGATCATACGCTCGGCATCGCCGTTCCGGTGGCTGCCGTTGCCGTAGGGGCGTGCATCATTGAAAAGCATTTCACGCTGTCACGATCTGAGCCGGGCCCGGACAGCGCGTTCTCTCTCGAACCCGCTGAGTTCAAGGCGATGACGGCGGCGATTAGACAGACGGAGAAAGCGCTCGGGCAGGTTCATTACGGCCTGACCGAAAAGGAACGCGAGGGTCGAACGTTTCGACGGTCGCTCTTCGTGGTAAAAGACATGCGGGCTGGAGAGGAATTCACCCCGGAAAACGTTCGTGTGATCAGGCCGGGACATGGAATGCACCCGCGTTATCTCGAAGAGGTGCTGGGACGCTGTGCAAGCCAAGACATCGCTCGAGGAACTCCGCTGACGTGGAACCATGTCGGCGTCGGAGTCAGGAAGGAGAAACCATGACGGAACGATATTCGCTCAAGAACAAGGTTATTCTGGTGACCGGCGGCACGGGTTCCTTCGGCAATGCCTTCGTGAGGTATGCCATCGAACATCTCTCGCCGAAAAAAATCATCGTGTATTCGCGGGACGAGTTCAAACAGTATGAAATGGCGAAACGGTTCTCTGAAAAGAGCCTTCGCTTCTTCATCGGCAATGTGCGTGACCAGGACCGACTTTATCGAGCGTTGACCGGCGTGGATGTTGTCGTGCATGCCGCTGCCTTGAAACAGGTTCCGGCAGCGGAATACAACCCCTTCGAGGCGGTACAGACCAACATCATGGGAGCACAAAACGTAGTCAATGCGGCCATCGATGCCGGGGTCAGACGGGTCGTGGCACTCAGCACCGACAAGGCGTGCAACCCGGTGAATCTGTATGGGGCGACCAAGCTTTGTTCCGACAAACTCTTCATTGCCGGCAATGCCTATGCCGGCGGCAAGGATACACGCTTCTCAGTCGTCAGATACGGCAATGTGCTCGGGAGTCGCGGCAGTGTCATTCCCTTCTTCAAGGAATGTGCGAAAACCGGAGAAATTCCGATTACCGACGAACGCATGACGCGATTCTGGATCACGTTGCCTCAGGCGGTGAAGCTGGTTGTGACCGCACTTCACGAGATGCAGGGCGGCGAACTGTTCATTCCGAAAATTCCGAGCATGAGGATTGTCGATCTGGCCGAAGCCATTGCGCCGCGTTGTCGGCACCGGGTCATCGGTATTCGTCCAGGTGAGAAACTGCACGAAATGATGATTTCTCGCGATGATTCTCGCCATCTGTTCGCTAGTGGTGATTTCTACATCAAACTTCCCGATTTTCCGTTCTGGAAAGTGACGACGCCGAAAGGGGCGAAGCCGGTGCCCGAAGGCTTTGAGTATGCCAGCGACACCAATGACCGATGGCTGGGGGTGAAGGAGATGCGGAGCATTCTCAAACAGGAAGGCATGCTCTGATGCGTACGAGTCAATCGGTTCCGGAGTGTTGAAATCATGAGCTTTATCCCATACGGAAGACAGGATATTGATGAAACCGATGAGCGCATTGTGCTCGAAACCCTGCGTTCTGATTTTCTCACCCAGGGGCCGGCGATCGAGAGTTTTGAGAAGGCCTTTGCCTCGACCGTAGCGGCTCCGTACGCCGTCGCCTGTGCCAATGGAACCGCGGCTCTGCATCTGTGCGCTCTTGCCGGCGGCGTGAAACCCGGCGATCGTGCTCTGGTGACGCCGATGTCGTTTGTTGCCAGTGCCAACTGTATTCGTTACGCCGGTGGAGAGGTGGAGTTTTCGGATATTGATGCGACCAGTCTCACTCTTTCCGCGCACCATACGGCGGAAAAGCTCGCAGAGGCGCAGAAAGCCGGCAAGCCGATTCGATTCGTCGTGACGGTCGATTTGTGCGGTCATCCATGTGATCTGGTCGCCTTTGCGCGATTGAAGAAACAATACGGCTTTGTCTGGATTCACGATGCCTGTCATGCCCTGGGGGCTGTTTCCTGTGATGAAAACGGCCGACGCCGCCAGGTCGGAGAATGGCCCGAGATCGATTACGTTGCCTACAGTTTTCACCCGGTAAAGCACATTACGACAGGGGAAGGCGGCATGGTGACCACCCATGATCGTGCCGGAGCCGAGCGACTGAAGCAGTTTCGCACGCACGGCATCACGCGTCAGCCTGAACAGTTCGTCAATCGAACCGAAGCCCGTGACGAAGCCGGGCGCCTGAACCCCTGGTACTATGAAATGCTGGATCTCGGTTTCAACTATCGCCTGACCGATCTGCAGGCCGCACTGGGAGAGAATCAGCTGCGGCGTCTGCCCGAGTTCCTGCGTCGTCGTCGTCACATAGCGAGTCGCTATCGGAACGAACTGGTCGGCGTGAGATGCTTGTCGCATGTACCGGTTCGATCGGATGTAGAGCATGCGTATCATCTGTATGTCGTCAGAATCGATTTCAAGAAAACCGGCAAGAGTCGTGCTCAGGTGATGCATGAACTGCGACAGAAAGAGATCGGAACACAGGTGCACTATATTCCGATTCCGATGATGCCTGCCTATGGAAGCCATCTCGACAGGCCCGATTTACCCGAGGCCTGGCGGTACTATCGCGAAGCTCTTTCGATTCCGTGCTATGCGGGAATGTCGGATGGTGATGTCGACAGAGTCGTTCGAGCCGTCAAGGAAGTGCTCTTGTGAATACCGAGGTAAACGTACAAGTCATCATACAGGCTCGCATGGGATCGACAAGACTTCCGGGAAAGGTGCTTCTCGATCTTGCCGGTCGCTCGATTCTTGAACAGGTGTGGCGAAGAGCCACGGCCGTTTCGCGTGTCGAACGCGTTGTCGTCGCAACCAGCGATCAACCTGAAGATGACGCGATCGCCGATTGGTGTACGAAAAATCGGGTTCTTTGCGTGCGTGGGGATGCCGCCGATGTATTGGCGCGATTTCTCACTGCATTGACCGTCTGGCCGGCTCGTCATGTCGTGCGTCTGACGGCCGACTGTCCGTTGCATGACCCCGGGGTCATCGATGCGTTGATCGACCTGCATCTGCGCAGCGGTTGTGATTATTCGTCCAATCTGCATCCGCCGATGTTTCCGCATGGTCTCGATGCCGAGATCGTGACCCGCGAAGCACTCGAAACCGCCGGCCGCGAGAGCCGCATTTCGTCGCATCGAGAGCATGTCACCCTGTTTATTCGCGAACACCCCGAGCGATTTCGTTTCGGGAATCTGACCTTCGGGCGTGATGTATCAGCCTACCGCCTCACCATCGACCGACCTGAAGATTATCGATTTCTCCAGGCGTTTATGAGCCGGGTTGCTGATAAAGACCAACTTCTCAGTATTTACGAACTTGTACGATTACTCGAAAAGTATCCGGAACTGGTCGAGATCAACGGATCTCTCGACCGTTATGAGTGGAAAAACAAGATACGAGAGAGTGAGTCTCGCGACGTGAAGCTCGGCGCACCGAACTGATGCCGACTATTCTGTTTCGTGCGGACGGCGGGGCGTCTCGCGGCATGGGCCATCTGATGCGTTGTCGCACGCTGGCCATGGAAATGCAGCAGCGGGGCTGGGAACCGGTGTTTCTGTCAGATGGGGTGCCGGAATCAGGTTTTGCCGGTCTGGACAATCGGCCGTTCTCGACGATACCTCCTACCGAGTATGGCTCTGGTGGCGCAGCAGCAGCTCAAGCAGCTGAGAAAGTACAGGCTGCCCTGGTTGTCATCGATACCTACGCATACGGCATGAAAGACTTTCTGGCTCTCTGGAAAAGCGGTCGCCCGCTGATTGTCATCGATGATCTTGCCGACCGCGGACTTCCGGTGGATGTGGTGGTGAATCCGAACCCCCTTTTTCCGGATACCCGTTATCGCGATCAGGGGATCCCGAGCTGTCTCGTTGGTGAAAAGTACACACTGATTCGCCCCGAAATTCGCGCGATTCGCGATCGACAGCCCGCATCGAAACGACGTTTACTGGTCACGCTCGGTGGTGGCGGGGTTCCGGAAGTATTGCTGCCGGCCCTCACATCTATCGGGTCGAAAGACTTCGAACAGATCTGTGTTATGGCTTCCGACCCAGGGGGCGAGCTGGAACGGTGGGTGTCGGAAAAACCGTCGGTGCGAAGCATCTGTCGCGAGTTTGCGACATTGCCTGAACGGCTTGCCGAGGCTGATGCGGTGGTGACAGCCGGTGGCACCACCCTCTGGGAGGTCTACTGTGTCGGTCGGGCGAGTCTGGCTGTCGTCTGGGTCGAGAATCAGCGGCAAACGCTGCAGGTGGTGGAAAACCGTCAGACGGGAGTGGTCGTCGATCTGCGTCGCGGGTTCGATAAAGCGGCCTTTACGGCGGCCTGGAACCGGTTTCTGCGGTCATTGGACGATGAATCGTGCAGACAACGCCAGAGAGAATTGATCGACGGCATGGGAGCCGCGCGAGTGGCCGAAGCGATTCTCAAGACGGGTTGACGCCGGGTAGTCGAGTCGATGTATCCTGACTATGGGGAATTTCGAGAACTGTGCCGATACAGGGTCTGCTCTTACCCTCGGTGAAAGGTGGCAGCCATGGAGCGTCTGACTCTCGTCCCTCGCAGTGATCCTGAAATCCGGATTCTACCCTTGTCGTGGTGGTTCAGTCTCACCACAGGAAGGGAAGGTCGGAATCGGGTCATTCGCCGTGAGCGTCGTATTCATGCCCGCGAGTCTCAGATGTCGCCGACACGGGCCTAGCGTCAGTCAAAGGATAGTTTCATGAAGCCATCGCCCTCTCTGGACGCCTATAAGAAGATTTTTGCCGAACTCTTCGCCAAGCAGGTGGAGTTCATGCTTGATGACGAGTTTTCCGAACCGCTGCAGGACTCGGTCATCTTTTTCCACAATCTGGAGGAGGGAGAAAAGTACCAGTTCGACCCCGAGCAGGAGTTTCTGTTTCTGGCCTGGTTTCTTCTCGATGACAGTGACGCCGAGAATCGCACCCTGCTCGAACTCTTTCTCGAGCGCTTTTCTGACGAGCTATCGATGCAGGAAAAACAGATCTGTCATGCGATGCGTGATACCCATCTGTCGCTGCTCGAGCTGCGATCGGTCATTCCCGGAAAGGGGCTGGTACTCAAGGATGTGTTTCTCGGCGAAGAGTTTCAGGTGGCGGAATCACTCGGCTCGCAGGGAACGTTGCCACCCGGCAGTCTCTTGTTCACCCGGGTTTTGAAACTCGGCGATCTGCGCTTTCTTGTGGGCGCTGGTTTGTTTCTGAACTCCGAGGTTTCTGAACCTCTCACCCGCTTTGTCACGCATGCGTATCAGGAAACCTGTGAAGAAGAGGGAGCGATGAGCTTCAAGGACTTTCTCAAGGAAAACGGTGAACTGATCAACCACTGGATCAGAGCCTACGAGAAGGGTGACATTCTGAGTTACGAACCCGAAGATGACCCGGACGGAGATACCGGCGATCGCACGTGAAGCATCTGGACCAGAATCGGCGTTCAAGTGATCACATCGGCTTCAACAGCCGAAAAGCCTGACGGAGGAACCCCATGAGTGTGAAATTTGCCAGTTTCGATGCCATGACCAGAGAAAAGAAGCTGGCAGCGCTCATGCATGTCAAACAGCAGCCGGCGCCGCGCCAGGAAGAATACTTTCTGGTTCTTCATGCCCTGCTGGACCAGGATTCCGAAGTGCGCATGACAGCCCGTATGGTATCTTCGATGTTTGCGAAAGAACCCTACTTTGTCGACCCGAAAGGTCTTTCTCTCGAGGAACTGACAAAGAAAGTCGAAGAGCGGTTTCCCGGATTCACGACCGATCGCCCCCAGTTTGTCGAATGGAAGGGCGAAGCCGGATACCCCCAGATGTCGAAAGATCTGTCGAACCGGGCCGGACGCGCTGAACGAGATGGTGAATGGGACGGCCCCTTCCCGAAGTCGATCGGGCTGTTGAACGCGTTGCGCGAAGATACGCAGAGCCTGATTCAGAACGCTCTGACCCAGGGAGAGACGATTGATCGGGCTTACATCGGTTTCTATATCGATGCGTTCAAACCTTTTCGCGATGGCAAGCGGTCGCTCGACAGCCATACGACGGTGGCGATTGTCAATTTGAACCATATCACGCCGATCATTGAACAGTATGCCGAGATCGAAACGATGATGAAAGATCTCGAGCGACCGGTGTATCTGCTGGTGCTGCTGACCAACCGTCGTTTGATTCTCTTTCTGCGCGATCATGTGCAGTCGAGCCGTGCCGTCGTCAGGCCGGTGTCATTCGGGCAAATGTCTCGCATCACCAGCGTGCAGATGCAGCAGACCATGACGCTCGATATCGAGACACATCATGATCAGGTCAAGGTGCCGCCGTTGCTGCTCGCGGACGGACTCGAACTCGACAAGCTGCTGAAAGACCGCAGCATCAATGCGATTCAGGCAGACGAGTCGTTTATCGATCGCGATTTCGACAAAGAGATCAATCGCCTCGAACTGCTCTACAAGGCGAAGACGATTCCGAGTTCCGAATACATGTTCCGGAAGATGCGTCTGCAGAAGATGGAACTCGAGAAGTTCTCGGATAAAAACATCGAATTGTTGCTTGCCAAGCGATTTTCAGACGGATCGGCGGGTAAGAAACTTGATGAACAGTTGTTGAAAAAGTTCACGTTCGAAAAGACGATCATGTTCACCGATATTGTGGGGTATTCGGCCAAGGCGGCCGAGAAAGAACTGCTCGATACGATGACGCTGCTGGCCGTGCATGATCGCACGCTGATGCCGATCATTGCCAGGCATCAGGGCCAGTTGATCAAGAAGATCGGCGACGCCTTGATGGTGAAATATGATGACCCGCTCGAAGCGTGTTATGCCGCCCAGGAGATGCAACAGGCTCTGATCGAATTCAATCGTACCAGTGACGAAAAGATTCTGATTCGCATCGGCGTGAACACTGGTACCGTGTTTGTGAAGAATAACGATGTATTCGGCGACGCCGTCAACGTTGCGGCACGCATGGAATCCATGGCTCAGCCCGGTCGCATTTTCATTACGCAGACCACTGAACAGAAGGTGCGCGACAAGATTACGCTGCAGGACTGCGGCATCCGAAAGGTGAAGGGGCAGAAACATCCGTTGCGGGTGTTTGCGATTGTCGACGTGACCAATGCCGACCAGGAAATGCTTGCCAATGCTGAAGCCATGAAATCGACGCTCGGTCTTCCAGCTGAATCAGAGGAAGAGCATGGTGGAAATGTTGAGATGCCGGAATCTTCTTCTGCACCTGCCCCAGTCGCCGGTGAACCGGTACGATCCGAGCCGAAGACATCTGATGAGGCTCTTGAGGCCATGAAAAGCTCGATTGCCGATGCCGTGCAGCTGTACAAGAAAGCAGTGCGTCTGGGTTATTTGCGTCGTCGCAAGCTCGAACGCTGGTTTGCTCAGTTCGTCGAAGACATTCACCCTGAGCTGTAATTCAGAAAGTTGTCCGAGTTATTTAGTTCAAACACCCGGTCTGGTAGCAGATTCGAGCTGAGTTAGATAATTGAGCGCGGCGTCTCGGGACACCCCGCACATTTCCGTCGAGGGGGCCAGGCTGCGACAGACCGCAGGGCGCTCCGGGCGATCGTACAGGTCGCATCGATAGTCCGCCGTGAGATGCAGACATGGAACACCGGCTGGTTTCCCTTGCGGATGACGCGGCAGCGGACTGGAGATGGAGGGGGCGATGCAACAGGCCCCGCACTCGGGCCTGCAGGAACAACTGGTCGAGGAGATAGGCGAAATCAGCTTTCTGACTTCTCGGTCGGCATCATGTAATTGGCGGGGAACTCGGCTTCCTTGTAGTCTTTCAGGCGAATCGCCGTGCCGCTCATGATGACCAGCAGATACTTATCGCGAAACTCGAGATAGTCGATATCGACGCCGACAACCGCGTGGGCGGCCAGAATCCTGGCTTCCTTCACCATTTCGACCATGGCCTGATCTTTGGCGGCTTCCAGTTCCTTGGTGAAGCTGTCGACGCGTCCGCCGGAGATTTCCGCTTTCAGACCGGTCTTCAGCTCCGAAAACATACCGATGCTGAAGACGGCTTCGCCGGTGACAACCCCGAGATACTGTTCGGCCGGATGTCCTTCGATGCAGTCGGTGGTGGAAATGATCATGATGCCTCTCCTTCCCGTGGGCGATAGACTGTTCGCTTGTCAGTGTAACATCGGCTCGACAACTGTCACAAGGAATCGTTTCGGTTAAAAGAAACTGTCGGGACGTTGCCTGCCTGCTTCGCCGATGCCTGTTGATGGCCGGCCAAGACTGCGACACAGCCGCGATGCTTCCTGCTCGAGTTCGCGAATTTTGCGATCGAGCTCGTTGAGGCGGTCGATCTCGGCATGACATTTTTTCATGATCTCGGTCTGCAGCGCCTGTTCTTCCTTCTTGTGGGCTTCGAGCGAATTGATAACCAGTTTGAGCCGACCCGAAGCATCGGAGGGAGCGGGCGTCTGCGGGGGCGGGCTGTCGGTCTTCTTCGTGCGTCCGAAGAGGGGAATGAGTTGTCCCATCGAGTTTGCCATCCTTTCGATTCAGATCTTTCCCTATGTATCGGCAACTTTGCCCTGCATTGCCAACGTCTCGACGCTGGGGTATCATGCGCCATCATGAATCACGATCAAACCACTGTTTCATTCCCTGTATCAGACGGTCTGTGGCGCCGGCCATCGATGTGGTTTCTGGTGCTGGGCATTCTCTTCATGCTGATCGGCATCTATGTGGGAGAACCGCGCAGCATTTTCGATAAAGCCACGCAGATCTGCCTGCAGTGCATCGGCATCGGGTGACCGACGTCGTGAAGGGAATCTCGCGGCTTTGGGTGCAGGCGATTGCCACGCTGCTTACCAACGGGTATCTGCAGGGGTTCTTTTACGGCAAGATTTTCATCGGCCCCACAAAGCATGTCTGTGTGCCGACACTGAACTGCTACAGCTGCCCGGGCGCGCTCTTTTCCTGTCCGATCGGGGCCATGCAGGTTGTCTTTGCCTCAGGCGGCGGTCTTGATCTCAGTCTCTATTCCGCTTTCTGGCAGCGATTGTTGACCATCGTTTCCGGTTTTCCCTTCTTCGTGGTCGGCATGCTGACGATCATCGGGTCGCTGGTGGGGCGTGCGGCCTGCGGCTGGGTCTGCCCGTTCGGCTTTCTGCAGGATCTCCTGCATCGCATTCCGTCACGGAAATGGCGGGGGCCTGCGTGGCTGAGCTACGGAAAATACGTGGTCCTGCTGGTCTTTGTGTTTCTGCTGCCGTTCTTCTGGGTTGACAGCTCGAAATACGGCGAACCGACATTCTGTGAATACATCTGCCCCGCCGGAACCCTCGAGGGCGGCATTCCATTGCCGCTGCTGCAGCCTGATCTGCGCATGATGCTGGGAAAGCTCTTCGCCTGGAAGATGTCGTTGCTGATCGTTTTTCTGGTGCTGATGGTTTTCTTCTCGCGCCCGTTCTGTCGCTGGGCTTGCCCGCTCGGGGCCTTCTATGCGCCGTTCAACCGTATCTCTCGCTGGAAGATCAGGCTCGATGAAGCCTCATGCGTGCACTGTGGGGCGTGTGCCCGGGTTTGCCCGACCGCTCTCGATATGCCGCGTTCGCTCGATGCCGGAGACTGCCTGCGTTGCCTTGAGTGTGTGAAACACTGCCCGAAGCAGCTGATCCATTTTTCTCAGGCCGGCTCCGCATCAGCACCCGGCGAAGACTCGGTTTCCGGCAATACCTGAAAGCGGCTGCCTCTTCGAAATAATCCAAATCAGGTTCGTTTCGTCTGTTGCCTGAGGCAGTTCGCTTGTCTGGTGCCCTGATGTGTCCCAATGAAAAACTTCTAAAGTGCGCCTGACAACGGGTTTCGGAGTTGGATCGGCGATATCTTGGGCTTGAAAAAGCTTCGCGGTGTGCATTGTCCGTGCCCTTGCCGTGTGCTAGTATAATCCCTTCTCTGAATCTGGTGTGTCGAAGGATATTTCGTCATGGAAATTCACGGACGTCGGGTCAGTGTTATTGGTGCCGGAAAGAGCGGCTTGGTGGCTTCAAAAGTGCTTGCTGAGCTGGGGGCACGGGTGTTGTTGTCTGATGCGGCGCCGCGAGACCGCCTGGAATCGGTGTTGAGACAGGCTTCTTTGCCCGCGAGTGTTGAAGTTGAGTGTGGAGGGCACACGGAAAAAGTGCTCGCTGCCGACTTTATCGTGCTCAGCCCCGGGGTGCCGGGCACGATTCCGATTCTCGAGCAGGCCCGGCAACGCTCGATTCCGATCCTTTCAGAGATCGAGATCGCGTATCGTCTTTCACGCGGGCGACGTCTGGTGGTCACCGGCAGTAACGGCAAGACCACGACCACGACCCTGCTGGGAAAATTCTGCGAGACCGGCTTTCCGCGCGTCTTTGTGGGGGGGAACATCGGCACGCCGATGATGGAGTTCGCCCTCAGCACGAGGGATGATGACATTCAGGTGCTTGAAGTCAGCAGCTTTCAGCTTGAAACGATTTCCGAGTTTACGCCGGATATCGCGATGATCACGAATTTCTACGAGAACCACCTTGATCGGTATGTTTCATATGAAGCGTATAAAGCAGCGAAGGAACGCATCGCTCTGAACATGCGCGGCAATCGATGGTTGATTCTCAACGCCGATCAGCCCGAATCGCAACAGATTGCCTCACGTGTGCAGTGCCGTCTCGCCTGGTTCGGTCGACAACTGGGCGAACGAAGGCCCGGGGTAACCTTTGACGGTTCAGAGGTCGTTTACATTTCGCCGGACGGAACCCGCACGGTTCTGTTCGCCGATTCCGACATTCGCCTGCTTGGGCGCCACAACCGCGAAAACGTGATGGCAGCGGCAACAGCGGCGATCCTTGCCGGCGTGCCGACGGCGGGGTTGAAAGAAGTCGTGCGCACGTTTCCCGGGGTCGAACATCGACTTGAATGGGTGCGTGAACGTGACGGTGTCGCCTACGTCAACGATTCGAAAGGTACGAACTGCGCGGCGTCGATTATCGCTCTGCAGGCATGCGAAACGCCGGTGATTCTGATTGCCGGCGGGCGTGACAAGGGCACCGATCTGCGTGACTGGGTCGAGGCCGTGCGTGTGAAGGCACGCGGCGTCGTGCTGCTGGGCGAGGCAAAAGAACGCTTTCGTGCCGCTCTCGAAGGGATCGTGCCCTTGAAGGTGGCCGGCACGTTCGCCGAAGCGGTGCAGATCGCTTCTGCATGGGCTGTTCCGGGTGAGACGGTGTTGCTCTCGCCTGCGTGCAGCAGTTATGACATGTTCCCGAACTTCGAGGTGCGCGGAGCATGCTTCAAGGAACTGGTACGGAAGCTGTAATTCCCATGAGGATGAACATTCGACATGGATGAACATCGCGGGTTCGATCACCTGCTGTTTTTCGTGGTAGTGGCCCTGATGGGACTCGGACTGATCATGGTCTACTCGGCATCGTCGATCACCTCGCTGACCGAGCGAGCAGATGCCTTGTACTATTTCAAACGCCAGTTGCTCTGGGTTGCGCTCGGGCTTCTCGGCATGTTCTGGTTTGCCGGCGTGCCGTATCGCAATCTGCAGAACTATGCGGTGCCCCTGCTGCTGGCCTCTCTTTTCTTTCTCGTTTTGGTGCTGGTTCCCGGTGTGGCGCGCGAGATCGGCGGCGCACGCCGCTGGCTGCGTATCGGCGGCCAGGGATTTCAACCATCGGAGTTCGCCAAGCTAGTCTTTGTCATCTACATGGCATGGTCGATCAGCGCCAAGCAGGATCGAATCGGGGAGCTGGTTCGCGGTGTTCTTCCCGATCTGGCGGTCATGACAATCTTTTTCGTTCTGATTCTGAAAGGGCCGAATCTGTCGACCGCGGCCATCGTGGCCGGCACCTATTTTCTGATGCTGTTTCTCGGCAACGGCTCTTTGGCGCATCTGTCGTGGATGGCCGGTGCCGGTTTCTTTACGCTGGTTGGTCTGATCTTTGAAAAAGGATATCGCATGAAGCGGTTTTTGGCGTTTCTCGACCCCTGGAGCTCGGCCAGAACGTCGGGATACCACATCATTCAATCGTTGATCGCGATCGGCGCGGGTGGTGTCTGGGGCCTGGGCCTGGGTCAGAGTCGCCAGAAGTTCTTCCTTCTCCCTGAACGGCATACCGACTTCATTTTCGCCATCATCTGCGAGGAACTTGGGCTGGTTGGCGGCGCGGCGGTCATTCTGCTTTTCGGCATCCTGATCTGGCGCGGCTTCTACGTAGCGGTTCGAGCACCCGACATGTTCGGGTTTCTTCTGGCCTCCGGCATTACCGTTGTCATCGCGCTGCAGGTGCTCATCAACCTGGGGGTCGTGCTCAGTCTGCTGCCGACCACCGGGGTGACGCTGCCGTTCATCAGCTACGGCGGCTCGAGTCTGCTGTTTCTGGCGGTCATGGTCGGCATTCTGCTGAACGTGTCGCGCTATGGTTCGAGTCAGCATGCGGTGGTCGATCATCAGCGTCAGCCGTTCATCCGCTGGCTCAATCGCTCCTGGGAGCGCATGACGGCGAAGGGGCGCTCATGAAGCGAATTCTGTTCAGCGGCGGCGGCACCGGCGGACACATCTACCCGGCTCTGGCCATTCGCGAAGTGGTTCAGGAAAAACTCGGTGCGAACGTGGAAACCGCCTACATGGGGGTTGCCGACGGCATGGAAGCCGGCATCGTTGCACGGATTTCCGGTCTGCCCTTTTTTGCCGTGCGGGCACAGGGAATGCCGCGCAAGCCTTCACTGCAGTGGCTGACGTTTCCGATTCGCAACATGCTTGGTTTCTTTGATGCGCTGAGTCACCTGCGCACGTTCAAACCCGATCTGGTGGTGACAACCGGCGGCTTCGTCGCGTTTCCCTGCCTGTTAAGCGCGTGGTTGAGCGGGGTGCCCTGTGTGCTGCACGAGCAGAACGCAGCCATGGGTTTCACGAACCGCCTGTTTGCTGCGCGTGCAAAGCGTGTGCTGCTGACCTACGGCGAAGCGTATGCCGAGAAATCAGAACGAGTCGTGGTCACCGGAAACCCGGTGCGCGGGGCATTTCGCCATCGGTTGCCGGTGAGTGGTCGATTCGACAAGAAGCCTGGCGAGTTCTGGCTTCTCGCGGTTGGCGGGTCGCGCGGCGCCGCCAGTCTGAACAAGGCGTGCGTTGAACTTGTACGAGACGTGCTGCCGCGTCACCCTGAGATGAAGCTGCTTCAGATCACCGGAGAACGAGATTTCGAAAATGTCAGGGCGCAGGTGCCGGAGACCCCGAATCATGTATTGCTCCCATATCTGCATGAGATGCGCGAGGCATTTGCCGTCGCCGATCTGCTGATCTCGCGTGCCGGGGCGACGATTCTTGCTGAAATCGCCTGTGAGGCCCGTCCGGCGATTCTGGTGCCCTACCCGTTCGCCACGGACAACCATCAGGAAAAGAATGCACGTATTCTGGAAGAACGTGGCGCGGCACGGGTGCTGCTCGATCAGGAATTGTCGGGTGCGCGTCTTGAAAGCCTGATCGGCGAGCTGCGCCAACCCGGAAGACTTGAAGCGATGTCCGCGGCCATGAAGGCGACTCGGCCCGACAACGTCGAAGAAAGAATCTGGCAGGCAATCGAAGGATGTCTATTGCCGAAATAGCTTCTGTCAATTGCTTTATTCTGTTGCCGACTTGTACGATTGCAGACTGAAGAACAGAAAGAGGTAGAACGGTTTGTCAGAACAGGAACGTCAGAAACGCAACATCATTCTGCCCAACCGGGCGGGGCTGTCTGATCAGACGGTCGAACGCTTGCGCAATCGCGACATTCGCATTCGCATGCAGAAACTGTTGCGTTATTCCGCGCCTGTCAAACTGCTGCTCTTTCTCGGTGCGGTGTTCGTGCTTTCCTGGCTGGCGATTGTTCAGTTGCGCCATCTGTTTTTCTCCACATCGTACTTTGAGCTGAAGAAGATCGAGATTTCGGGGGTGAATACCCTGAAAGAAGATGATGTGCTGAGGCTTGCCAATGTGGCGCCGGGGCACAACGTTCTCAGCCTCGACAAAGATGAGGTGCAGAGCCGCATTCTTGTGCACCCCATGATCAAAAAAGCTCAGGTCGAGCTTTCGGGGCTTTACACGCTGAAAATCGACATCGAAGAACGGGTGCCCTATGTATACGTCAAGTCCGGATACCAGTTCTTTGAAATGTCGGACGACGGCACCGTTCTTTCCATCGACGACGTTGGAAATCGTGATCTGCCGATCATTACCGGGATCGATGCCGGCGAGCGAAGAATCGGAGATTCGCTTCTGGAGATTGATTCGGTTTATGAGGCGATGCGCTGGGTACGCGCTCTCGATGTCCCGGTGCTGGCAAGGATCTCGGAACTGAATTTCGAAAATCCGCAGAATCCTTATCTGTTCTTTATTTCGGGCGAGAAGATCATTCCAAAGAGCCTTGAGGACTTCAAGGCACGGTTTCTTTTTTTATGTGCACTCCTTGACAACCTCAGAAAGAATAATGTAGAACCTGATTATCTTGACATGAGGGCACCGAGCGAAATCGTCGTCAAGCCTCGTCGTCTCAGAAGCGCATCCGAAGGGAGCAAGAAGCCTCTTGGTCACCGATGACCTGTTGGTCGGTTTAGATATTGGCACAACGAAAGTCTGTGCCGTCATCGGCAGCGCACGCGAAAACGGCGATCTGAACGTGATCGGTGTAGGGAGTGCTCCGACGAATGACGGCGTGCGTAAAGGGGCCATTGTCGATATCGATCGCACGGTCGATGCGATTACCGCTGCGGTTGAAGAGGCCGAGCGCACGGCCGGCACCGGCGTCGAGTATGTGTATGTCGGCATTTCGGGTGCACACATTACTTCGGTCAACAGTCAGGGCATCGTTGCCATCAAGGGCAATTCGCGCGAGATTACCGACGAGGATGTCGAACGCGCCGTCGAAAATGCGAAGACAGCGGTCTCGATTCCGACACACCAGCAGATTATTCACACACTGCCGCGCGAGTTTGTCGTCGACGAGCAGAAAGAGATCAGCAACCCGGTCGGCATGGTCGGCAGTCGTCTCGAAGCTCAGGTGCACATCATTTCCGGAGCCATCACCGCGGTTCAAAACATCATGAAATCGTGTGAGATGGCCAATCTTAAAATTCATGAAGTTGTACTGCAGCCGTATGCCTCGAGTCTCGCCGTACTATCTGAAGACGAGATGAAGCTGGGCGTAGTGATGATTGACATCGGCGGCGGTACTTCCGATCTGATGATTTTTCAGAATGGTCATGTGGTTCACTCGTTCTGTGCCCCGTTCGGCGGTCACTATGTCACCAACGACATTGCAGTCATGTTGAAGACCGGCACACAGACGGCCGAAACGCTGAAGACCACTTACGGCGTCGCTCGCGCGGATCTGGCCGATACCGGCCGGCAGCTCGAGGTCGTCGGTCCGGGCGGCGAGAAGCCGAAGAAACCCGTGACTCAGAAAGATCTCGCTGAGATCATCGAACCTCGCATGGAAGAGATGTTTAACGAGTTAAAAGAGCAGATCATCAAACACGTTTCTCCCGAAATGATACCTGCGGGTGTGGTTCTGACGGGCGGTACCGCTCTGATGAACGGCTGCCCGGAGCTCGCCGAAGAGATTCTCGGGCTTTCCGTGCGACGCGGGTATCCGCAACACGTGACAGGATTGAAAGAGAAAATCAACAGTCCTATGTATTCGACCGCAGCCGGCTTGATCAGATTCGGCATGAAGTATTACCCGACTCATGTTCCCGAAAACGGCATTCTCGGCGGTTTGGGCGATCGGTTTCGCGGATTGCTCCGCAAGTTCTTTGGTACGTAACAAAGAGTTTTAATTTCTTTCCCGGAGTGGGCAGTAAGGAAAAGGAGGCCTCAGGTGTTCGATTTTAACAATGCAGTGGTGAATGGTGCTGAGATCAAGGTTATCGGCGTCGGCGGTGGCGGCACCAACGCGGTAAACCGTATGATTGCGGCGAACGTGGTAGGGGTCGAATTCATTTCGGCCAATACCGATGCGCAGGCGTTGGCCAGTTCCAATGCCAAGGTCAAAATTCAGATCGGCGACAAGCTCACCAAGGGGCTGGGCGCCGGTGCCAACTATGAGATTGGCAAGAAGGCCGCCGAAGAAGATCGCGAACGCCTCGTCGAAGCTCTCGACGGCGCCGATATGGTCTTCATTACGGCGGGTATGGGCGGCGGCACCGGAACCGGTGCGGCTCCGGTCGTGGCCGAAGTCGCTCGCGAAGTGGGTGCGCTGACGGTGGCCGTGGTTACGCGCCCGTTCAAGTTTGAAGGCAAGCGGCGTGCGGCGGCTGCCGAACTGGGCATCAAGAACCTGCGCGAGCGGGTCGATGCCATCATCGTCATTCCGAATGACAAGTTGCTCGAAGTTTCCAAGCCGAACGTCACCATGATGGAAGCGTTCCAGTATGCCGACGATGTGCTGCGCCAGGGCGTGCAGGGTATCTCCGACATCATTGTGCGCGAAGGAATGATCAATACGGACTTCGCTGATGTGCGCACCGTCATGACCCAGTCTGGTTCGGCCTTGATGGGCATCGGTATCGCTCAAGGCGAAAACCGCGCCATTGATGCCGCCCAGATGGCAATCAACAGCCCGTTGCTCGAATCTTCGATTGCCGGTGCCAAGGGCGTGCTGATCAATATCACCGCCGGCCCCGACCTGACTCTGCATGAAGTGAACAAAGCCTGTTCGATCGTCGAAGAAACCGTCGATCAGGATGCCACGATCATCTTCGGCGCCGTGTACGACGAATCACTGAAGGGTTCGCTGCAGATCGCCGTCATCGCGACCGGTTTCGGCGAGGAAGCCCGGAACGCCGTCGACCCGAAGAGAAAGATCATCGAAGATCTGCGCACGATTCGCACCCAGGAAATGGCGCAGCCGGTGGCCGCGGCGCACAGTAACGTGACGCCGATCGCGGCTTCGCTTGACGATCGCGAGATCCCCGCTTTCCTGCGCCGCAAGCGCGCGTAAGAACGGTTCCTTTTCCTTCTGACCGAAACGTCTGACTCGGCGCATCGCGTCGAGTCAGACGTTTTTTCCCTTTCCGAACCAGTATATTTGTGGGTATACGCCATCGCTGGAACTTTGAATCCGTCGTTGACGCTCTGCACGAAACCGAACATGCCAGGCTGAACGTGCCGATCGCCGGTCGGATGAACATTGGTCTGGTTTTTCCCGGGCCGTACGCGCTGGGCATGTCGAATCTCGGGTACCAGACGGTTCATCGTCTTATCGGCTCGGTATCAGGTATCGGAGTGGAGCGATTCTTCTTTCCGATTGTGGCGGGGCAACCGCATCCACCGCCGTTCTATTCCTTTGAAACCCGCCGGCCTCTTGGTGATTTCGATATTCTGGCGTTTTCGATCAGTTATGAAGGCGACTTCGATCGACTGCCGGATATCCTGGGGCCTCTCGGTATTCCGATGCTCGCCGAAAAACGGGGCCGACGTCACCCGCTGTTGATGGCCGGTGGGGCTGCTATCGGGGCAAATGCCGCCGCGGTTTCGCGCATTTTCGACGTGCTGATTCCGGGTGAGGCGGAAACCACGCTGCCGCAAGTGTTGCAGCAATTCGTGCAGCACGGGATCGACGTCGCCGCGGTTGCCGACCTTCCCGGGGTGTGGGTGCCGCGCTTGAGAGTACAAGCTTCTGAGAACCCGCCGCCTTATGATATCAACATTCTCCCGGCTTACTCTCATGTCATCACGCCGGAAAACGTCTTTCAGGGCGCGAGTCTGATCGAGATCATGCGGGGTTGCCCGCGTGCCTGCGCTTTTTGTCTGGCGCGGGTTCTCTATCATCCGTGCCGCCGGCTTTCACCCGACCGTTTCGAAGCGTGTCTCGACACCTTGATCGAAGGTGATCGCATCGGTCTGGTCGCTCCATCGCTGTTTGATCACCCTGAACTTGTACAAGTTCTCAGAACGTTGGCGACCCGCCGCATGAGACTGCATAACAGTTCGGTGAAATGGGAAAAGCTCACCGACGAGGTGCTGGCGCTTCTGCTCGGCTGCGGGGTCAAGAGTCTGACCCTGGCTCCGGAAACCGGCAGTTCGCGTCTGGCGGCTCGCATGGGCAAGCCGTTGCCGCATGACCGGTTTTTTGCTACTGTAGACCGCTGCGTCGAACAGGGAATCGAGCGGTTGAAACTCTATTTCCTGATCGGTGCGCCGGAAGAAACGGAAGACGATATCGATCAGACGTTGAGCTTTATCCACGCTTGTGCCGAACGGATCGCCGGTCGCGCACACGGGTTGTCGGTCTCGTTTTCAGGTTTTGTCCCCAAACGGCGAACCGTCTGGGAAAACCAACCCGTCTGTGAGGCGGGCCGATTGAAGAAGGTGTTGCAGAAGGTGCGCAGAAACCTCGCCGGACTCGCGCCTTTCGTGAAGTTTCATGCGGAGACCCCGGGGCAGGTCATGCGGCAAGCCTATCTGGCGAGGGTGGGGCCCGAACTGGCCGAAGAACTGGAAATGGAGGCAAAGACATGGGAGGCACGAGGCAAACGCTCGACAGGTGCCGATCTCGATACGGACTTTTCCTGACGCTTCTCTGCGTCACGGCGGTCTTGTCCCTGGTCGGCTGCGATGGTTCGGGCACTCCGCCGAAAGTTGATCGCAAGCTCAAGATCGGGCTGCTGATCACGCCGAAGGGGTTGAACGACAAGGGCTTCAATGATCTCGCGTATACCGGGCTCAAGTCGGCCGAACGCAAATACGCGATTGAGCCGGTGGTCATCGAACCTTCGACCATGAAAGACCAGGAAGCCTGTCTACGCTTTTTCGCGGCTCAGAAACTAGATGCGGTCATCGCGGTGGGAGTGGCGTTCATCGACAGCATTCGACAGGTGGCGTCAGAAAACCCGCAGCTAAGGTTTCTCGTCATCGACAGCGATATGTCGGAAGGTCAGATTCAGGGAGTGGCGTTTCGAGAGTATGAGGCCAGCCTGCTCTGCGGTTTTCTTGCCGGGTCACGCTCGAAAACCGGCAAGATCGGCTTTATCGGCGGAGTCGACATTCCGGTGATTCGCCGATTCCTGACGGGGTATGAGCAGGGGGCTCGCCTGGCAAGTTCGACGATCGAGGTGGTCACGCAGTTCGTCGGCGAGGATTTTTCGGGCTTCAATAAGCCTGATCGGGCAAAGGATATTGCGCATGAGATGTACCAGAACGGCTGCGATGTCGTTTTTCCGGCGGCCGGTGCTTCCGGGCTGGGGGTCATCTCCGCGGCCGTGCAGAACAAGAAGTTCGTGATCGGGGTCGACATGAATCAGGATTCCCTGGCCCCCGGGCTGGTACTGACCAGTCTGCTGAAGCGTGTCGACACGGTCGTTGAAGACATCGTGAAATCACTGGTCGAAGGCAAGAGCAACGAAGCGGTGAAGAAAACCTACGGTCTTGCGGACGGTGGGGTCGATCTCACCGACTTTCAGTTCAGCCGCCAGGAACTTGGTCCGGATCTGATCAATCGGGTGAACGAACTGCGACAGGATGTCATTCGCGGGAAAGTCGGCTCATTCTCGACCAGTCTGCATTGATGGATTCTCGGCCGGAATCGGGTCTCCGGGGTTACGAGGGAAGAGGTGCGAACATGGATGACAGGCCCATTGGGGTGTTTGACTCGGGCGTCGGTGGACTGACCGTGGTTAAGGAGATTCGTCAGAATCTCCCCCACGAAGATATCATTTACTTCGGTGATACGGCGCGAGTACCATACGGCAACAAGTCGATCCCCGTCATTCGGCGGTTCTGTCTCGAAATCATCCGTTTTCTTGAAGAGATGCGGGTCAAGATGATTGTGGTCGCCTGTAATACCGCATCAGCCCTTGCGCTCGATTTCATTCGGCGGCAGACATCTCTGCCGGTGGTCGGCGTCATCGACCCGGGCGTACGAGCCGCTCTTCTGGAAAGTCGCGATGGAATCATCGGTGTCATCGGCACAGTTGCTACCATTCGCTCTGAAGCTTACCAGTCGCGTCTGCGACGCCTGAAGTCGGGAGTCCGGGTTCATTCTCGTGCGTGTCCCCTTCTGGTGCCTCTTGTCGAAGAAAATCTACTCGATACTCCGATCACCCGTCAGGCCCTCGAGATGTATCTGTCGGAATTCCGCGCCATGTCTCTGGAAACATTGATTCTGGCTTGTACTCATTATCCGTTGCTCAAGAAACCGATTTCAGAGTTTCTCGGCCCTGACGTGAGACTGATCGATTCGGCGCAGGAGACTGCTCGCGAAGTGTCGGAGGTCTTGAAAGCGCGAAGGATCTCTGCCGCTCAGGATCGAACCGGTGCCGAAGAGTTTTATGTGTCAGACAGCCCCGAATCATTTTCGGCCGTCGGTGCGCCGTTTCTCGGTCGAGACATGAAGCGGGTGTTTCTCGAACCGGTATGGCAGCGAGAGATGGTTGTTCCACCGTTGTGAACGCCGGGAGAATCCGGCGGAAAGAGTTCGCTGTGCTCAACCGCCTGCCGTTCCTGTCAGCCCTGGTACTGATCATTGTCGCCGTGATGCCGGCATCAGGGTTGCCTCCGTTGCGCGTTGCCCTGTTCGGAGCCTTGTCAGGCCCGAAGGCGGTCTACGGTTTGTCACATCGAGACGGGGCTCGTCTGGCGGTTGAATCACTCAGGGCTGCCAGTGCCCCGGTTGCGATCGAGCTGCTCGAGATCGATGATTCCGGTGAACCCGGCATGGTCGGCCCGAAAGCGGTCGATGCCGTCACCACAAAGCAGGTTCATGCGCTGCTGGGCAGCGTTGACAGCGGCTGCACGCATGTTCTCGCCATGGTAGCGGTGAAGACGCACACGCCGCACCTGACATGTGTGGCGACCGATCCGTCCCTGACTCGAGCCGGCACTCCCTGGACTTTTCGAACGCTGGCCGATGATCAGGCACAGGCGGGCGCTCTCGTCGCCTGGCTGAAACAACGACCACTCGCCGGTTCGGTCGCCATTATTGCCGCGGAGAGTCGATACGGCAGAATGGGAGCGAGAACATTTGCGCGTCTGGCGCGTCAAGCGGGCCTCGCGACCCTCGAACCGACCGTGCTGACCGCAGGCAGTGTAAAAGAACAAATCGCCCGGGTGCTTCAGGACAGGCCGTCTGCCGTCGTGGTCTGGACGCTGGCCCAGGATGGGCGGCGGGTGGTGAGCGAACTGCGACAACTCGGGTATGACGGCATCATTGCCGGCGGCGACGGCCTGGCCGTGCCGGCCTTTTTTCACGAATCTCGTAACATCGCAGCGGAAGTGGTGGTAACCTGTCCGTATGATCTCTCTGATGCCGCTTCAGAAAATCAGGAATTTGTACGGGCGTTTCGCGCTCGCTACGGGCGCGACCCCGACTCATTCGCTGCGCATGCCTACGATACGCTGCGTCTGCTCGCCAACGCCTGGAGGCGTGGCGACGGTACGCGTGAAGGATTGCAGAAAGCACTCAGCCGGATCGGTTCTTTTCCGGGGGCGACCGGGACGCTGGGATTTGACGACACGGGAAACGACACTCGCCCGGTACGATTGGCTGTCTGTCGAGATGGCCGATTGGTGAGACTTTCCGAATGAAACGACTCACTCACCCCGGAATTCTCGTAGCGACTGCCGGCGTGGCGCTGCTCTTCATCGGCACGTTGCTGTCACAATCGGACTGGATTCCTTTGCAGATGCCCTATGGCAACTTTGATGTGTCCGGTCTGCGCTCATTTGTAAATCGACTGGCACCCGGGGTCTTCGATCATGCCTCGTTAAAAGTCTACACCTTTGATCAGTGGCACTGGCACCCGCTGATCGTCATGCTCGGGGTGATCTTTCCGATTTTTCTGATCGCGGCTCTGTGGAGAAATCCCGAGTACTGGCGCTGGGGTTCGTCGCGTCCGCTGGTTCAATGGATCAGTTTCGTCACGGCGCGACTGGGCATCATTCGCGTGTCGGGAGCCTGGCCGTTGAAACGGTCCTGTCTCGGCACCTTTCCGTTTCTTAACTGTCAGGCCTGCGAAATGGCCAGTGGAGCCTGCCCGATCGGGGTGCTGCAGCATCATCTGAAATGGGGTATCTGGCCGTTCTCGTTGATCGGTTCCATGCTGCTGTTCGGGGTGGTGCTGGGAAAATCGATCTGCGGCTGGTTGTGCCCCTTCGGGTTCTTCAGCGATCTCATGGACCGTATCAGCCTGCGACTGGTCGCCATCCCTCGTTCGCTCGGATACCTTCGTTATTGGGTGCTGGGGCTGATTATTCTAGCTTCGATCTTGTACGTTCAACTCGATATTCTCGATCGTAATTTCTTCTGCAGCACGCTGTGTGCCTCTGGCAAGATCTACGGCCTGATTCCATATTGGGCCAGCACGGCCTCCAATTCCTTCTTTCCCATGTCGCGCTGGCTCAGCGATCTGACGGGGGCCGGCATGACTCTGGCCTGCCAGGTTTCGTTGACTTTACTGCTGCTGGTTGCTATGTTGCTGGTTTCCGGCCGTGTGTTCTGCCGGGTGTTGTGTCCGTTAGGAGGTTTCTGGGGGCTCTTCCACCCGGTGAGCCTGATCGGAATCAGCCACAACGGTCGATCGTGCAGCAGCTGCGGTGCGTGTGAACGGGTGTGTCCGATGGGGGTCAGCCGCGATTTCACCGGCTTTCTCGACAAGTCATCCTGCATGACCTGTGGTCGCTGCGTGAGCGTCTGTGCATCGGGGTCGCGAACCTGGCGTCACCCGGCGGCGACAAGCATGATCAACGGGGAGGTCGAAATGTCTGAACAAAAGCCGGAATTCAACTACGGCTCTTTGTACAATCGCATCCGCAAGGATCTCTACGTTGCGGCGATGTCCCTGTTGTCGAGAACTCCGATGGCAACGGCACGATATGCGTGGGAACAGACGGAGTTCTATCGTCGGCTCTACGGAGACCGTCTACCAGACCAGTTTGATGAGTTACCGCTGACGCTGAAGGCCGTCATCGGGGCTGCTGATCCGTACGATGTGCTGTCGCGTGAGATGGCCGATCAGGTGGTCTATTACGGTGAAACAACCGGTTCGACGGGAAAACCGACGCCGTCGTTCTACACCATGCGCGAGTTTCACGCGGCGCGCATACTGTCGCGTATCACGCCGTATATCGGCCCGCTCGAACAGGTGCTGAGTGAAAACCGGGCCGTCATCAACGGCTTGACCTTCGGGTTTACCATTGCCGGCATGAGCTTCGGCGATTTTCTGCAGGCGAACGGCGGCATGGTGGCAAATATCGGCACCCGGTCGACGATTGCGCCGCCTGAGCGCATGGTGCGTGCGATGGTGCGTCTGCGCCCCTCGGTTCTGACTGGTACGGAAATCGATCTACTGTGCTGGATGAAGATTCTGGAAGAAGACTATCCGAAAGAGGCGGCGCAGGTACGTGAGCATCTGCGGGTTGTCATGTCAACGGCCGAACTCTGCAGTGCCTCGCGCAGCAGGGCGATTGAACGGGAGTTCGGACTGGTTCATATCGACGTCTATGCATGTGTTGAGGGTTTCTTCTCGGTGCCTTGCCCGTGCGGCGAAAAACACATTCTGCCGCTGTATCACACCGAGGTGCTCGACTCCGAACTGAAGCATGCCACAGAGTATGGCGAAGGCCGCTTTGCCTTTACCAATCTGATCAAGAAGAGTACGCCGCTGGTACGCTATCTGCTTGACGACCACGTGACCATCAGTACCAGTCAATGTCCGTTCGGTTTTACCAAGAGTATTGTTCCGCATGGTCGCTGGGAGTTGACAGTACAAGTTGGTGGAAGGCGTTGCGGGGTTCGGCACTTTGAAGAAGCGATCTTTAAGCACGGATTGTTTGGAGATTATCGCGTTGTGCTCGAAGACGGACGCATGAACGTGACCGTCGAGATGTTCGGTCGACACGACTCTGCCGAGACGATGAAATCGGCTTTGGCAGAAGAGTTTGGAATGTCGGTCGCGGTCGAACTGGTTCCGTTCGGTACCATTACGCCTTATCGCGATGTGCGCAGGAGCAAGCCGATTCTCAAAATTGAAGATCGACGCAGCTGTTCGACCCAGAAGATTCCGGAATTCCTGTAGGCTGGAGGAACCATGGATCAAAGCCCGAAAATCTGCCCGAAATGTCAGCAGGCGAACTTTCCGATCGCGGAGTTCTGCCGCCATTGCGGTGAAGCGATATATGATCTCGGCACGATGTCGCGCGGGTATTCGCTGACGCGTCTGAGCGGATACCTGGTCGATGGTCTATTCTGGGTTTTTGAAGAACTTGCCCGCTGGTGGGAACTGTCGCAGCTGAACAAAGCGTTCAAGAAACTACAGCAGCGTCGACAGCAGTTCATGGAACGCATGGACGAGGAAACCGGCGGAGAACTGGTCGATGAGGCTGATCGGGCAAAGTTAATGTCGCTTACCGAAGAGATTTCACAGGTCAGTCTGCGCCGTGACACCTTGAAGCGCCGCAGCTGGGCTTACACACCGGAGATCCTGTTTGCTCTGGTATTTCTGATCTTCCTGGGGGGCCTGATCTGGATCAACCCGAAAGCCGTCCCGGTTGGAACGAGTACTCCGGCCATTTCTCTGAGCGGCAGTCTGGCTGTGTTTCGACAGGTTCTCTGCCCGCGCGGACCGTTTTAACCAGCGCGGCATGGCATCAGCGCCAGTTGTTTGTCGGCGGCGACTTCGGCCTGATGGTGATCGATCCGACCAATGGAGTTGCTTCCGCGGTTTCCGGTCTGCCACCCGATTTTTTCGTGCACCATCTGCTTGATGACGGTCGACGTCTCCTGATTGCCGGATACGGCGGTGTCTTTGCTCTTGAAAACGGTTCGATTGTGACCGTATATGATGCGAAAAACCTTCCGGCACCATTGGTTAATCGAGTGGCTGTGCAGGGTTCCGGACATCTGCTCGGCACCGTCGGCATGGGGGTGATGCAGGGGCGGAACGGTCTGGCCACACTGATCCTTGGCACACAGGGCCGCACGATTCTGGCCATGGAATGGTTCAATGACGAGCTTTGGCTTCTCCATGAACGAGGCTTGCTGAAGGGCGATGGAACGAGGTTTTCGCCGGTTGTCGTGCCGGTACTGAACGATCAGTTCTTTACCGCCATGGCGGTGGTCGGAAACGAACTCTTCATCAGCACGACCAGCGGCTTGCTGGTGGCCTACAAGGGCCAGGACGGCTGGATCTGGAGTCCGGTGGCGGGCGCCCCACGTGGAATTACCGACATGCTGGCTGCCGCCGATCAGACGCTGCTTCTCTGTGCGGCCGAGGGTATTTTCCGATGGCGAAATCGTGCGTTTGAACTGGTGGTTCCGGTAAGCGGGCAACAGACGCTGGCCATGGGCCGGGAATTCTTCGCCAGTGCCGGGCCGGGGCAGGCGGTTCTGTATCAACCGGCCGGCGTATCCGCCCCTCCGCCAGTTGTTTCCGGAGCGGCTCCCATCAGCGCCCCGGCTCCGATCATTCCTACGGTCGGAACCTTCCAGCCGGACGTCCCGGTGCCGCCCGTTCCCGCGGTCACGCCACCCGTGGCTCCAGTTGTGCCGCCGACAGTTACGCCACCCCCGGCTCCAGCCGCCGCGGTTGCGCCCTCTTTCCCGTCTGCGTCGCCTGCGCCTGCACAACCTGCACCGGTTCCACCGGTTACTGTCGCGGCGCCGCCGGCAACAGACCCGTTCTTCGGGTCGGCGTCTTTGCCGCCCGGCCTGATCGGAGCACTGGTGACCGCCATGACCTGGGACGGCCGCTCTTTCTGGGCAGGAACGTTGAACGACGGGATCTGGCGCTTCTCGGACGGAAGCTGGACCCATTGGAATTCCGCGGGTGGGCAGCTGAAGGACGATCAGGTGGTGAACCTGTATTCCGCTCACGGAAAGTCCTACCTGTATTCGTGGATTCTCGGGCTGGTTCTGCTTGACGGCACGACTCCGCGCACGATCTTTCCGGCCTCGGCCGTGCAGGGGCTGCTGTCGGTTGTGCCCGGAGACCAGTCCTTCGTGTATCTGCTGTTCAAAGACGGTTTTATTCGACGATTCAAGGATGACGGCCCTCTCGAAGACGTGAGCCGCGTTCCTGAAGATTTCTTTCAGTCGGTTCATTCGTTGCAGATTCTGCAGGGCAAGCCGTTGGTCGTCGTCAATGACGGCGTTCTCTCGCAGGACCAGACCGGTCGCTGGATCACTTCATTCTATGACGAAGATGTCAAAGGTCGTAAGCCGCTGTTTTCCGCGCTGGCTGCCGATGGGCGTCTGATCGTCGCCCTCGATGACGGGCGGGTGTTTGCCTGGCAGCAGCGTCGTCTGCAGCGTCTGGCGGCGCTCGGAACCCGCCCTCGCTCCCTGTCTTCAGCCGGGAGCGATGTCTGGCTGTTGACCTCGACGGGCATCTATCGACTTGAAAACAACGGGTTTGCCACCGTGCCGCTGCCGCAGACCGGCCCGTTCCTGAACCATCTGATGTTGCCGGAACGACAGTTGATGGTTGTTTTAGGGGAAACAGGGCTCAGAGGGTTCCGGCTTTAGGAAAAAGTTCTTATACTTGTACCACGTTGTTCTCAGGCGATAGTAAATTTCGTCCGATAGAAGGGGTGTTCTTCGGGAAACGAAGGGCGCAAAACTGGTGTCAAACCTGTGAGTGAATATTTACCGGTTTTTGCAGAAGAGATCTTCATCGTCAACCTGTACGGGACGGATGAAGAGCTGGAAGAGTTCAACCAGCTCATCAAAAACCCTCAGGTAGAGCGCAATCTGTACGCTATGGCGCTCATCATCGAGGAGATCAAGCGCCGAAATTTCCTGAAGATGAGCTGGCATTGCTGTTGGCGGTGTCAATACTTCGCGACCTGCAAGATCAATTGGTATCGCGGTGAGCGAAGGATGGAGCGTCGCAACTGCTGCACCTACTGCCAGAACTTCTGGGAATGCCACAAGCGATTCAGCGAAGATGCGGACGAAACTGATGCGAAAGACACGAAGAAGTCTGAAGACCCGACCCCCGGTTCCGACCCCGGGACGTAATTATCCCCTCCTGAAGGAGAGGATAAGGCTTTCCTTTCTGGTTTTCGCTCTGCTGATGCTGTTGCCGTGGCAAGCGGCGGCAGATCTTACTCCCGACGGCCCTTCAGGGTTTGTCAGAGTTCCTTCCCACCAGACCATCAAATATCGTCAGGTCGAGTGGTCGGCGCATGCCCGGCAGTATAAAGCTCCTGGAACCGGCCGTCTGCGGTCGCTGACTGATCTGGCGATGGGGTTCTCACCGATCAAGGATTTCGAGATCGGGTTTCAGAAGACCCTCGACTCGAACCGGGCGAAGGAAGCGTATGATCCTGATCCGACCGTGAACTTCAAGGCTCGCCTGCCAAGCATGGGGAACGGTCAGTTTTCTGAGTCGGCCATCGGCATGATTCTCGATACCAATCCGAATAACTATCACTCGCTCTATTTCACCATAGGCGGCTTCGGGGTGGCGTGGAACTTCGGCGGGAACCCCTATGTCGGCACGGCTCATTACGGCAGCTACGATCGCGGTCGTCACCGCCCGAAGAATCTGTGCCTGATCGTCGGAGCCGATCTCAGCCCGGGAACCCCCGGAGAGCGGGGCTATCGCAGCCACTATTATGCCGACTACAACGGCGATGTCATCTCGGTCGGGTGGCGACTCAAAAGTCATCGCGGGTTCTGGGTCGATGCTGCCGCCGGCACCAAGAGCACCTACACAGATTTTTACGACTATCAACCGCTTACGATCGGAGTCGGCGCGATTTTCTGATCTTTTGCGCCTCTTGTCAGCGGTTCACCGGATTGCTATAGTGGACGCCGTCAGTTGACGGCAGGAGGCAAACATGCGTCTGGTGAACGCCGCGGAAATGCGGGCTATTGACCAGTTTACGATTGAGCAGATCGGGCTTTCGGGTCGTGTTCTCATGGAAAATGCCGGCCTGAAGGCATTGTTCACGCTCGAGCGGGTCTTTCAGGGGTTGCGCGGCAAGCGCTTTACCGTTGTCTGCGGCAAAGGGAACAATGGCGGTGACGGTCTGGTCATGGCTCGTCATCTGCTGAACAACGGCGTTGCCGTGAATGTGTTCATCACAGCCCACGAGCAGGATCTCGTCGGCGATTGTGCCCTCCAGGCCGAGATCATGAGAAAGTGCGGCTATAATTGTACCTACCTGACGACCCGCGAAGATCTCGATAAACTGCGGGTAACGCTCGAGTTCAGCGACGTGGCCGTCGATGCGTTGTATGGCACTGGGTTTTCCGGAGTCATCGACGGGTTTACCGCAGAAGTCGTGCGTATTTTCAATGACTGTCGGGGGCACCGGGTGGCGATTGATGTGCCTTCAGGGGTGTGCTCGACGACCGGGCGGGTTTCTGATCCGCATATCAGGGCCGATCTGACGATTACGCTCGGTCTGCCGAAAGTCGGGTTGTATCTGCCACCGGGGCTTGATGCGGCCGGCGATGTCTGGCTTGCCGATATCGGCCTGCCGCCGCGTGCGCTCGACGTTGCTCCGGCCCGGGCGTATCTGATCGATCAGCGCTTGGCCCAATCGTTGTTGCCTGAGCGGCCTGAACAGTCGCACAAGGGCACATTCGGTCATCTTCTGATTCTTGCCGGCTCGCAGGAATATCAGGGCGCCGGAGTGCTGGCTTCCTACGGAGCGCTTCGTTCCGGTACCGGTCTGGTCAGTCTCGGCCTCCCGGAAATCGTGGCTGATCGTCTGACCTGCGAGGTGCTTCCGGATGTCATCATGCGGCGTTTCCCGGCTCGAGACGGCGGCTTCGCTCTGGATGCCGATCAGGTGCGCTCTTTTGTCGGTCAGTATCGCGCGGTGGTCGCCGGCCCCGGATGGGGCAGACAACAGGGACGCCGGGCGTCGGTTCTTGCCTTGTTGCAGAACTGGGCGGGCGGTCTGGTGCTCGATGCCGATGCACTGAACCTGCTCGAATCGATTTCAGAACTGCGCGGTCACGGTTCAGACCTGGTGCTGACTCCGCATTTGGGAGAAATGTCTCGCCTGACCGGAAAATCGATTGCCGTTTTACATGACGACCTGCCCGGAGCAGCTCGCGAACTTGCTGAGCGTGTGCAGGCGGTAGTACTCTTGAAGTCGGCTGTGACGGTCATTGCTCTGCCTGACGGCAGGGTTTTTCTGCTCTCACGCCCCAACAGCGGTCTGGCTCGCGGTGGTTCGGGCGATCTCCTGGCCGGTCTTATCGGCGGGTTGATGGCGCAGGGATTACCCGGCTGGCAGTCTGCGGTGCTGGGCGCGTTTCTGCATGCGGAAGCCGGTCGTATTGCCCGCGACGAACTGGGTGCCGACGCAATGACCGTCAGTGAGGTCGCCTCGCTGGTCCCGCGGGCGTTTCGCCAGTTGCGCGGTGATGTCGTGCCGCCGTCGAACCAGGTCTGATTCAGGAATTAACGGTGATCAGACTTCTCTCGCTTGGGTCCGGCAGTCGCGGCAATGCTGCGCTCATCGAGGTGGGACATTCGTTCTATCTCATCGATGCCGGGTTCAGCTATCGACGCATCAGCCAGAGTCTGACTCAATGCGGTTTTGACATCAGCCGTCTGGCCGGAATCATCGTCACGCACGAGCATGATGACCACGTCAAAGGTCTGGCGACGACTCTGAAGAATACCGAGGTTCCGGTGTATGCAACTCCAGGAACCATCAGTGCTCTCATTGCTGATAACCTGGACAAAAATCGACTTATACCCGTTCGGCCGAATGAAGAACTCGATCTGGGAAAGATTCGCGTGTTCCCCTTTTCGGTGCCGCATGATGCCGCCGAGCCGATCGGGCTGCGTCTCGAAACCTGCGGCAGAACCATCGGCATTGCCTCTGACATGGGGCACGTCACGCCGGTGATTCTCGAACATCTGACGGACTGCGATCTGCTCTGCCTCGAGAGTAACTACGATGACGACCTGCTTTCCGTCTGTCGTTACCCGGACTGGTTGAAGCGTCGCATCAGAGGCCCGCGCGGGCATCTCGGCAATCGCGGCATTCGCGGCATTCTGTCACGATTGAAACGACAGCTGCAGCATCTGATGCTGTTTCATATCAGCCAGGAATCGAATACGCCCGAACTTGTCCGTGAAAACGTGGAAGAGATTCTGCGTTTGCCGCTGCTGCGGGAAACGCGGCTGGTAGTGGCTTCCCAGGACGAACCCACGCCCATTCTCGACCTCTTCGCCGAACAGAGCTACGCGCGTTCGGCGGTGTGGCGCCAGAAAAGGTTTACCGACCTGTATGCTCATGGAAATCTTCATGATTGGTAAGATCCAGGAGCGGCCCTACCGCTCACTGGTCGATACCTATCTTTCACGCTGCCAGGGGCGGCTTTCAGTGCAGTTGATGCCATGCCGTGACGACGCGGAAATGATCAAACGTTTCAACGAGCGTGAATACACGGTGGCGCTCGATGAGCGCGGGGCAACCCCTGATTCCGTCGGCTTTTCGCAGTGGTTATCAGGGCACTTCAACGTCGGTCGCCGCAAGGTCTCGGTTTTCCTGGGGGGGTCCGCCGGGTTACCCATGGAAATCAAGCAGAAGAGCCATGAGCGAATGGCTCTGTCAAAGTTGACACTCAATCATCAGTTGGCTTTACTGGTGTTTGCCGAACAGCTGTATCGCGGCACCTCGATTCTCTTTGGAGAGCCGTACCACAAGGCATGATTCATCTCAGTCCTCAGAGTTTCGCTCGCATTGAGAAATTCGTTCTGGACTTCTCAGGAATCGTCATGGCTCGACTGCAGCAGAAGGGCATTCGCGAGCGGGTTCAGAAGCACATGGAACGGCTGAACCTTCAGACGGTCGAGGACTATCTGCTGCTGCTCGAGTCGGCGTCGAGCACTCTGGTTCGCGATGAGCTGATGTCACTGGTGACGGTCGGCGAGAGCTTTTTCTACCGTAACCCGGCCCAGGTGCTCTTTCTGCATGACTATCTGCTGCCCGAACTGTTTGAACGGAAGCGCCTGTCGGGTTCCCATCTGCTGCGTGTCTGGAGCGCGGGCTGCTCAACCGGAGAAGAACCGTATTCGATTGCTCATCTGCTCTCGTCATGCACGGAAATGCGTCAGGGGTGCGAAGTTCAGATCATTGCGGGCGATATCAACCGACGCAATCTCGACTGGGCGGAAAAAGGCGTCTATCGTCGCCGGTCGATTCGTTCTCAGGTCAAGGAAATCGAGAAGATGCTCGATCGACCCCTCGGAAGTGAGCTTGAAGACGGGCGCTTCCGTGTCGATCCGAGACTGCGAGAGATGATCGAATTTCGTTTTCAGAATCTGCACGACCTCGAGAGCTTGAAAAGCCTCTGGGGGTCGGATATTATCTTCTGTCGCAATGTTCTGATTTACTTCGACGAGACATTCAAGGAACGCCTCGTGCAGACGTTTTTCCACCTGCTCAACCCGGGTGGAATGCTGTTTCTGGGCGAAACAGAGTCTCTGAGCGGCATCGAACAGGGATTCAAACTCGTTTCGTGCAACGGGGCATACGGATACAAGAAAGAATGATTGAACGGCGCTGAACCATGGAACAACCAAAGAAAATTCGCGCACTGATTGTCGATGACTCTGCTTTCATGCGTACCGCCATCGAGAGAATGCTCAAAGAAGAGCCTTCGGTCGAGATTATCGGTTCTGCCGCCAACGGAAAAGAGGCCGTCGAAAAGACGTTTCGCTTGCGACCCGATGTCGTCACCATGGATATCGAAATGCCGGTGATGGACGGCCTTCACGCCCTCAAGGAAATCATGCGCCTGTGTCCGACTCCGGTCATCATGGTCAGCTCGATGACCCAGGAAGGCGCCAAGGCGACGCTCGACGCGCTTGATCTCGGGGCGTTCGACTACCTGGGCAAACCGGGCAGCGGCTTTACGACGAATATTCTGACCCTGAAAGAAGAGTTGCTGAACAAGGTGCGCGCCGCCGGCGACAGTCAGGCTCGCGTACCAAAATTGAGAATCGTTCCTCTGGTTCCGAAGCGGGTTGCGCCGACCAGCGATCAAACGACTCTGCTCGACTGGGTCATCGTCATCGGCGCTTCGACCGGCGGCCCGCCGGCGATTCAGAACATCCTTTCGGCGCTGCCGGCCACGTTGCCGGCTCCCATCATCATCGCGCAGCACATGCCGCGTTCGTTCACCAGTGCCTACGCCATGCGCCTGAATTCGCTGTGCAACATGCGAGTCAAAGAGGCCGCTGACGGCGAAGTGTTGCAGCGCTCGGTGGCTTACATCTGCCCGGGAGACTTTCAAACCCGCTTCAAGCGGCGAGATGACAATCGCTACTACTTTTCCATGACCTCAAATGACGAAGAGAAAGCGCGTTTCGCCCCGTGTATCGATAACCTGTTCTTCTCCGCTGCTGAGAGCTTCGGTCGCAAGACGCTCGGTATCATTTTGACCGGCATGGGGGAAGACGGTGTTCGCGGCCTGAAGAATATCAAGCTCGTCGGCGGCCTGACCCTGGCCCAGGACCGCTCTACGTCAGTCGTCTACGGCATGCCGCGCGCCGCGCTCGAACATGGAGCCGTTACCCGCATCATCGCGCTTCCCGACATTCCCGGCGAGATCGAACTGACCCTCAAAAGCTGAAAAGCGCTTCCCACGATCTGTTTCGAAACCGGAACGGCGAGAGAAGTCCCTTTTTTTCTCGACAAACGCCTTGAACGTGTCGATAACTGGTACGGATCTGCAAACAAGGAGGATCCGTATGAAAAATCGAATCATTCCGCTCCTGCAGGACTATTCAAGCTCGCTGCTCGGGTTCATTCGCTATCTGCGTGATCGCGTTCCGTGCGTACCCGGGTCTGATCGAGCCGCAGACCTTGATAACGATGAGGATGACTTCTGCTCCTGACCGCGTTCGACTAGGGGGCGAGGCGAAAAAAACGCCTCGCCCTTTTTCTTTTCTCAAAGGTTTGTGCGCTTCTGCCGAAATCAGGATGTGGGAAAGTGTTGTTTGCTTTCTCTGACGACAACATGAAAAGAAAACCGTCGGTTATTGGTTCGGTTTCGGTCGGGGTCGGCCTGCTGCTGATTCTGGCCGGTCTGCTGCTGCACGTCGAGGCGGTATCGGCTTCGGTGTTCAAGTTCGACGGCAAGTACCACGCAAAATCGACGCTCGACAGCACGCGAAAAGACTACGCCGAGTTTCAATATCCCGATTACACCGGTATCGGCGTGACCGTGCCGCGTGCCTACGACAAGACTTTCGTCAGCTACGTGAGCGACATGCAGCTCAAGCTCAAGGGTGATTTGACGCCGACGCAGTATCTCGATTTCTCTGAAACATTGCACTATCAGTTCTACGAGCCACAGGACTACAAAGCCTATTCACTCGACTCGTACAAGTATCGATACGTAGATCACTACTTCAATATGACCTACGGCATCATGCTCGGAACGGCGGATGCCTTCAAGATCGATTTCATCAACAATATCTACCGCATTCCGATCGACAACTACTGGGACTACACGTCGAATCTCGGCAAGGTGCGATTCAACCACAAGGTGAACGTCAACACCAGTCTGGCGCTCGAGGCTCAGTATGAAGAGCGCGATTATCCGAACGATGCTTCCTCTGATTATCAGGAGGGCGCGGTTCTGGTGGACTTTTCGACCTTTCTCCCAGAAGTGCTGCGTTATCGCCCGGTCGGCAATTCCACCCGCGGAGAGCGTGAGCCGTTTCAAAAGACGCCAACGGGAATGACCACCAGAAAAGCGGTTGACTATTATACAACCTGGACAAAAAAGCCGGGTCAGGATGAACCCGAAGCGAAATACCTCGCGGACGTGGTGCGCGGCGATCTGGCGCTGACACTGATCGGCGATCTGCGCAGCCGTAATCGAACCACGCTGAACAATGCCTACTATCAACCGTCAGGAATCCTCCGCGGCGTGTATGACGCCTCGGACAAACTGAAAATCAATTTCGAGAATACGTATTACACTCGCAGTTACGATCGTGAATCGGATGCCTACTTCCTCTACGATTACGCGTCGAATCGATTTTTCATATCAGGCACTCATCGCCCTGATCCAAGGTTTACCTATATCTTTTCCTGGACAAATGAGTTCTACGACCACTCCCGCGCCAAGGAACAGGACTACCATCTCAACCTCTTTCAGATGGAAACGTACTACTCGTATGGACGATCGAATGCCAGCCTGGTGCTGAAAGACACGCTGACGAGATACAAATATCCGCGGTTGTACTATGCGGATGCCGACTTTTTCCAGGTGATTTTCGGCTACGATTATCCGATCACCAGGCAGTTCCTGTTTCACTTCAAGAATGAGTGGGTCGACAACGATCAGAAAAACAACGAGGATCTCCTGTATTCATCGTATGTTCGCAACACCTGGCGGGTGGCTCTTGAAAAGATTCTGAGCCGCTCGTATAGTCTTGAGCTCGGCTACCAGAACAAACGGGAGCGGCATGAGGTGTATCGGGCGAACAACATCACCGAGAAAACCCTCTTTTTCAGCCTGCAGTCGAAGTATTGATCGGGCTACAGCCGGTGGGAGCGCGCGAACATGAAAATTCTCTGTCTGGGAAGAATCCTGCACGAACTCAGTCTTCGTGAGCTTGCCGGGGTGACCGCACCTTTGGCGCGATCAGAAAATCCTGACATTCTGACGGCCGGCGGCGATCTGCTGCTGGGTCATGCGGGGGCGATCAGGCGTCTTGCGGAAGAATGGCCTGATTCCGGATTGCAGTATCTCATTCTGAGCGAAGCTCCTCTGGCGCGACCGGCGATTCGCGACCTGCTGCCGGCGCAGCCTGCCTGGGTGCGTCCGGCCAATCTTCCGCCCGGAGCGATCGGCCCGCGCTTCTGTCTGTGGAGCAAAGAAGATCGGCGCCTGGGGCTTGTCTCCATCGTCACAGACTCGGACAGAAGTGTGGATGATGCCATCCGCACTCTCGATGAACTGGTCAAAGTTGATTTGCGCGGGGTTCCGCTCGTGGTGTTCGCGCACGGCACGGATCTCGAACTGAAGCAGGCGCTCTTCTGGAGAGCCTCGACGTACCCGACCCCCATTCATGTTCTGGGCCTGGGCCTGGGCGTCGCGACCGCCGATGAGCGCATCGTCTCGGGAAGAGCCTGGATCAGCGACATCGGAGCGGTCAGGCGCGATGGCGGGATCGGGGGCAGCGACCCGGAAGTCTGGTGGAAAAGGCATCGAGAAAGAATTCCCGTTGAGTTTGCACCACCGGTCGGACGATTGGGGGCTGATACGCTGCTTCTCGAACTCGATGCTTCGGGCAGGTGCGTGAATCTCAGACGACGATCGATGACGGATGAGTTGCCCGCGTGAAACACGGCATTCTCCTGTTGAAGCTGTTCGTCGCTCTGGTGATTCCGGCGACCATGACCGTGGCGCACGAAACCGGAAAACTGAGCGTCTTCGACGGCTTCTGGTCAGACTCTTTACGTTACCTAACCTGGACAATCGAATCTCGCGGCACTGATCCGGCTTCTGCTGCTCCGCGCGTGTTTGCCTTTCCGATCGACGGGGCCTCCGTTCGAGAATTTGCCAAAGAGGGCATCTCGTGGCCGTTCCCGCGCAGTGTGTATGCACAGGCGGTCAAACGCCTTGAATCCCTCGGAGTACGAGCCGTTGCCTTCGACGTTTTCTTCTCGCAGCACGATAAGGCGCCTGGTCTTGAGGAATTCGTGCAGGCTTTGGCGTCCAGTTCGATGAAGGTGGTGCTGGCCGCAACCCTCGAGGACGCGGGCGTGTCATTACAACAGGCTGAGAATGTTGCGGCAGAAGATGACGATGAGGAAGGATATGCGTTCCTGAAATCCAGGCGCATGATTACCATGCCTCACGCGCATTTGCGTGAAAAAGCCTGGGGAATCGGCCTGATCAACTCAGAACTGGATATCAACCTGGATCGCGTCTTCCGTCGACAGCCTCCCGCCTACTTCCACGAGGGGCGGTGGTATCCCGGTCTCGGCATCGCACTGGTTATGGCGGCCGAAGGGGGCGTCGGCGATCTGCAGGTCGTCGACCGTCAGCTGCGCCTTCCCGGCGGGCGGGTGATTCCCCTTGAACCGATTACCGCTTCACAGAGCAAGATCGGCGCGGAATGGGCTGCCGAGCCGCGTTGGCGCGATCACTCCAGCGGCATTGATCAGGGGTGCGGCCGCTATTTTTTCACTAACTTTCACAACCTGGTCAAAGGAATCAACCTCTGGGCACCGGAAAAACTCAAGGGATCAGTGGCGATCATCGGGGTAGGCAACGATTTTCTTGGTGACACCATCGCTATACCGGGAAACAGTTACGCGGCCGGTCTGACATTGCATGCGCAGATGGCAGACAGTCTGCTGGGGCGTGGGTTCATGAGAAGACTCGACCAGGGATCATGGAAATATCTGCCCGAGTTGCTGCTGTTTCTGCTGACCCTCTGGACGTTTTGGGCGCAGAGTCGCACGACGGTCTGGAAGGGCGTGTTTCTGGCGATCATGGGATATGTCGGGTTGTCAATCGCATGTCTGATGATGTTTACGCTGGGTTACACCATGAGCTGTGCCGTCTGGGGTCTCGGGTTTCCGCTGGTGCTGTCTGGGGTGTATATCGTGGGGTACTTTTCCGAGGGGCGCGAGAAGGCGAAGATCCGCGAATTGTTCAGCAAGCAGGTCGCGCCGAGCGTTGTACAAGTGCTGCTGCGCGATCCGGAAAGGGTGCTGACGCCGAAGCGACACGAGATCTCGGTGTGTTTTGTCGATGTCTGCGGGTTTACCTCGTTCTCGGAAAAACATACTGCCGATCGGGTTCTGGTGCAGCTCAACTTCTATTTCTCGCATCTGGTTCAGGTTGTACATCGATTCGGGGGCACATTGGACAAGTTTATCGGGGATGCGATGATGATTACGACAGGGGTTCCACTTTTTGATGCCAATCACGCCCTGAACATGATAAAATTAGCGCTTGAAATTCGACGTCAGGTAGGGCAAATTAATACAAATCTTCCGGCTGGTCTTGAGCCCTTTCAGGTCAGTTGTGGCATTAACAGTGGTGAAGCCGTTCTCGGCAATGTCGGCGCTTCTGAGCGCATGGAGTTTACCGTGATCGGCGACACAGTGAATGTCGCAAGCCGCTTGCAGGGTAAGTCAGGGCCGATGGAGATCGTTATCGGATCGCGAACGTATGATCTGGTCAAAGATCAGGTCGTCGTGGAGTCTCTCGAACCGGTAGCGGTGAAGGGCAAAAGCGAGCTGATCCAGGCTTTTCGTCTGGTGAAGCTGAAGGAGTAAGAACCAGTAGTGACCGGGCCGATTCATGGAGATCTGCTGAACCGACTGTTTCAGGTTCAGCGTGAGATTCTTGCGACTGCCAAAGATACCGATACCCTGTTGGCTATTCTCAGCAACGGCTGTCGGACGATCATGGGTGGTGCGGCTTTCGGTCTGCTGTTCTACGACTCTGGTACCAAAACCTCGCGGGTGCGCTTCAATGACGGTTTTGCCAATTCCCGTCTCGAAGAATTCGTCAAACGTTTCAACGACGCGCGCACTGAAGGCGAAACCTTTCAACAGACGACGATTCCCGTTGACGGCGGGTTTATTGAGCATCTGGTGCCTCTGGCGAATGCCAAAGGTGAGTCATATGGCGTCATGCTGCTCAAGGCGCCCAAAGACGCCCCGTGTCTTGAAGACTTCACGCAGATCTGTTCCGATGCCCTTGCTCGGACAATGGAAGTGGAAATCAACCGTCTGCAGATGGCTGAGCTGGCAACGCTGCTCGAAGTCGGCAAGGCGGTCAGTTCGACTCTTGATCTCACCGAGCTTCTGAAGAAGATCATGGCCATGGCCACCAAGGTCATGCGCTGCGAGACGGCAACCGTCTATCTCGTCGACAAGAAAACCCGCGAATTGTACTTCAACATCATTCTGGGCGATGAAAAGGTCGGCGAAAAGCTGAAAGAAATTCGCCTGCCGTTTGGAACCGGTCTCGCGGGTTGGTGTGCGAAAGAGAATCAACCTGTCATTGTGCCTGACGCGTCAAAAGATCCCCGTTTTTTCAAGACGGCTGACAAGAGTTCAGGTTTTGTCACGCGGTCCATGATCTGCGTGCCGATGCGCCTGAAAGACGAGGTCATCGGCGTGATTCAGGTTCTGAACCGTACGGGCGATATTCCCTTCAACGATCACGACGTCGAGATTCTCGAGGCGGTTGCCAATCAGGCCGTCTCGGCTCTCGACAATGCGCGTTTGTACGAAAACATTCAACGGGTGTATCTGTCGACGGTCGAGGTTCTGGCCACGGCTATCGACGCCAAAGACCCGTATACGCACGGCCATTCACGACGTGTCACCGATTATTCGGTGGCCATCGCCGAAGAGATGGGGCTGAGCAAAGCCGAGATCGACAACGTTCGCTACGCGGGGTTGTTGCATGATGTCGGCAAGATCGGCATCAAAGACAGCATCATCGGCAAGCCGGAACGCCTGACCGATGAAGAGTACAATATCATCAAACGGCATCCCAGCATCGGCGCAGATATTCTGAAGCCGGTCGAATTTCTCAGTGACAAGATCCCCGGCGTGCTTCACCACCACGAGTATTATGACGGCCGCGGATATCCTGATCATCTCAAAGGCGAAACCATTCCGTTCATCGGCCGGGTCATCTGTGTTGCCGATGCGTTTGACGCCATGACGTCTGACCGTCCGTATCGCAAGGGGTTGAACGTCAATGTGGCGATCGGTGAACTGAAGAAATTTTCGGGCAAGCAGTTTGATCCGGCGTGTGTAGACGCTTTCCTGCGCGCCTTCGAAAAGAAGATCTTTCAATGGTTTGAAAAGGTGCCCGGCTCTGATGAACTCGTACTGAAGCCCGATCCCGTCGGCAGCGTCCGATTCCCCGAAGTGCCGGCCCCTCACGGGAACGTCGAGCAGAAGGAAAGCACGCAGCCTTTCCCGCCCATCCACCCCGAGGCGGGTCCGAAGGCTTCTTCACAGCCGTTTCCGCCGATTCATCCCGACGAACAAAAGGGCACTCCGTCGAGCCAGCCCTTCCCGCCCATTCATCCTGAGACGTCGTCGAAGCCTTCTTCGCAACCTTTCCCGCCGATTCACCCGGCCGAGAAAAAGGATACGCCGTCAAGTCAGCCTTTTCCGCCCATTCATCCCGACGAGCCGAAAAAGGACGACAAAAAGTAAACCCCGAGTCTGATACTCGGGGTTTTGATTTAGCGTCGAATGTGACTTTTGTCGTCGATTAACTCGTACTTTCCGGAAGAGACGGCACCTTGCCTGCAGTGCCGGGCAAGCGTCCGAGTTCATCGTGAATCTTACGCCTGGTTTCTTCAGGCAGACGTGCCTCATAGATCGAAATGATCTCGAGGCCGTCACGATGAAGAGCTTCGGCTTCAGCGAAGAGTTTTCTGATCTGGTCGATGCTGATCTGCAATTGGTCGGTCAAGTTTTTCTCGATGCCGACCCACTTTGAGGTCAGTGCCTGGTTGAGACGCTGATTGTGTTCGAGCAGTTTGAAGATCAGCATCTGCGGGTTGCTCTGTGACGCTCCTTTGAATTCGGCCAGCTTTAATCCCATCTCTTCCTTCCAGCTCTTCAGCGACTCGAGTTCGGCGCTGAGGGAACGAATCTGGTCGTCTTTCTCGTTGAGCTTCGTCTGCAGAGTTTCTTCCGCCCGCTTGAGTTGTTTCAACATGTCTTCGGTAAAGCCGGCCTTGAAAGACTCATGCTGCGAGCGGGTTTCCTGCAGCTTCTGCTCGTACGATTCCTTGATCAGCTGCAGTTCGCGGTTCTTGAAGTAGAACGAGATCTTGGTGCCGCCGACGAACAGCAGCGTGATGACGAGAATGACGAACAGTTGCGTGATCAGATCCATAACGTTGCTGCTGCTTTCATCAGTCGCCCGCAAACACGCCGCGGATCAGACCTTCGCCGGCGTTGGCGTCGAGCTGAGCGGTCGCCCAGATCATGGAAGGGGCCGAAGCGAGCTGTCGGGTGTAATCTTTCCCCAGGCGATTCGCGGTGTTGAAAAGGTGAAAGTCGGTCAGATTGTAGGATAAGTACAAGCCTTTGTTTGAGGAAACCCAGTATTTACCGTCGTCAAGAAGTATCTGATACGGGGTAATGTTGGAGGTGTCGGAAAGAACGACGGTCCAGGTATCGCCCTGGTCGGTCGTTTTCTGCAATCCTTTATTCACACCGCCGACATACCAGGTCGTATCAAGCACGGTGACTAACGTCGCGCCATTCGTCGAAAATGGAGAGTCAAGTTTGCTGAAGGCATTGTTCGTGAATTTGAAAAGCCCGCCCTGGTTTGCATCTCCTGTTGCTGCGACCAGAACACGGCTCGAATCTGCGTGAATCTGCCAGATGGTGTTTGCGGTCATTTGCTGAGCAGCACCATAGAGAGTCACAACGTTGTTTGCAATTCTCGCAATAGGGTTGGCCTGGCCGGCAAGTCCGATCCAGAGAGTGTCAGCATCCTGTTGCGCGAGACAGACGACGGATTTTCCATTGAAGCTTGCGGCCTCAACTTCAACAACAGCACCATCATCCTTGTTGCGTCGAAACAGTCCGACATTGGTGCCGATCAGCAGGTTTCCTGACTTTTCAATCAACAGGCATTGAATGATTTTGCCATTGAGGGTCGCATTGTCGACTAATGTTGCGGTTGGCGGATCGGCATTTGGTGCCGCGGTGTAGAGGCCTGGATTCGCGCCGACGAAAAGCCGCTGATTGGTGCTGTCATACACGACTGATCGAACATCGGTTGGAAGTGGAGCTGCGTTGGCATTTGTGAACAGCTTGAAGATGAAACCGTAGGGGTTGATGGCATCGGCGGGGTTGAAAAGGCCGCCACCGTCGCAGCCGACCAGAGCGGAAACCAGGACAAGACCAAGCAGAAGAATCGTTCGTTTCACGGGTCAAACCTCCGTGGGAGTAAAGTACAAGCGGGTTTTGAGTGTAACGCAGCGATGATGCGTTGGCAACTTCAGAATCCTGAAGAACTGTGAGAATCGTTAAGCGAAAAAATGAGGTCGAAGAACGAAGACACGCATACGTGCGCGTCTCGTTTCGGATTGTGCCGTGAATAAGTTGAGGCGGACGTCAGGCACCTAGCCCGGCGATGGCGTCGGCCTCGCCGGTGAACTCTTTGGCCAGAGTCAGAACGCCGGTCATTTGCAGAGCGGTGCGGGTCAGCTTTGAGAGACCGCAGATCGCCACCTGACCGTCATTGTAATCGATGATGCGAACCATCATGTCGAGCAACATTGACAGACCGGTACTATTGATGACCGGGGTGCCGGACAGATTGAGGATGAACTTGGACTTGCCCTCACCGATCAGTTTTTCGCAGGTGTCTTTGAGCACCTTGCCACCGGCGTCATCGAGATAACCGGTGGTGCGAATGATCTGCAGGCTGCCCTGGGTTGCCGTTTCGAGTTTAAAGTCTGGCATATGACGGAAATAATAGGATTCTTCGGCTTCCGTGTCAACTGTTGCCGAGACGCTTTCTCACAAACTTCAGGGGTCGATCGACACGCGGTCCACCAGCTTGTCGACCAGATTCTGGCCGAATCCCTTCACTCGCCGCAAGTCGTAGACACTCCGAAACGGACGTGCGGCGATGATAGACTGCGCCTTTTTCGGACCGACCTCCGGTAACGTTTCCAGTTCCTGCTGCGAAGCCTTATTCAAGTTGATTCTCGTTCGTTGTTGAGATGTCGGATTGGCGACTTGCATGGAATAGACCGGCTCGGCGGGCCTGGCTGAAATCGTGGCGACCGTTGTCGAAAGAGATTTGCCGGCATACGTAAAGGCACCGTACCAGAAATCCATGACCTGTTGCACCGATGCTGCATACTGCTTCTGCACCAGCGGCTGCAGGTCGTAGATGCGGTTTCCCTGCCGATAGGCTTCGCCGATGGAGCGATATCCTTCATTGGCGGCTTTTGTCATTTCGACAACTCGTTGTTTGATGTCGGTGACCGGGGCCGGCTTGATGGGCGGCAGTGAGATTTTCGAGAGTTGGCTCTCTACTTCGCGTTCGAACAGGTCGTGATACTCATGTTCCGCCGGGTCGATTTCAGCGCCGTCGGTGTGAAGCGGCTGGTTCAAATCAGCGATGTAATGGCTGAGGAGACCGAGTTGATACGCAATTTCCTCATCTCGGGAACGCGGTGCCGGTGGATGCTTGAGATAGGCTTTCAGCGCTTTTCCTGATATGGGCAGGTGTTCCTTTCCGTGAAACAGGCCTAAAATGGTGTCAAAAAGTTCCTGCAAACGGTCGGGGGCTGTTCTGTATGTGTCAGGACGCGAAGTATGCACGTGATAGACGTGATTCTGAAAATCCTTGATCAGGCGATCGGGGTCGATTGCTCCGTTCATCATGGTTTTCTTGAAAGGGCCGAATCGGTCCTGAAACTCGGGCGGCATCAGAGAAAGGGCATCTGCCGCGATCTTGCGATGGGTGTTTCCCGACCAGCTGAAACCGGGAGCCAGAACGAGTATCAGGCATGTGATCACCACGAAGAATCGCGGTCGAATGAGGTGAGAAAAGGGGGACATCTTCTGTTTCCTTGAGCGGCTCATCTGAATACAGTATACGACCATACCGGATGGCATCACAACGTCGTGAACCATTCTCATGCAAGATACTCACATTCAGGCGTAGACTTGCAGCTGACGACTGAGGTCGAAAAAGGTATATTGAGAGCAAACGAGTGAATGACACCCATGAGTCCAACCACGGCTTCTGATTCCGCTTCCGAAATCCTTACGGAAGGCGGTCCGGTTCCTGCGGCTTCGTTATCTCCAGCAGATTCGCAGAAACCGGAGCCGACCCTCAAGGAAGACCTCGAACAACTTCGATCACTCGATTGTTTGAAGGCGGTGATCGTGCGCTGGAGGAAAGGAATTCACCCTGATGCCGCCATTGAGCAGCTGCTGGCGCGTCGTTTACCGATCGAGGAACAACGATTTCTGACGCCTTTTCCGTTGCGAGTGCTGACGGCTCTGGCCATTGTCTTGACCGGGTGTACTGTCGGTTGGGCCATCCTGTGGTTCCTGTGCTGGCAGCTGGGTTTCACCGATTATGTGCAGCATCTGTCGATCTGGATGTCGCTTCTGTTCGTCGGTCTCGGCGTGCTGGTGCTTTCGCATCCGGGGCGTGCCTATGACGAAACAGCTCTGAACAAGGAAATTCGTGAGCGGCTGCAGCAGTTGGAGCAGACGGCCGGACAGTCGCCGATGCCGACGCCGGAAAAGAAAAAGGAACCGCCGCCGGCCGGAACGGAATCCTGAACTCCTTTTCCATCTCGTGATTTCTGCCGATAAGGCTCACGAATTCCTTGCCGAGGGAGTGTTGCATGAGTCGCACGGTATACATCTCGAGTCTCTTGATCATGATCAGCCTGCTGTTCGGCGTTGTTGCCACAGCCGAAGCTGCTGCACGCAACCCGAACCCTTCTTCGAAGATCGTCTGGCAGCACAGTTTCGGTGGAACCGCCGATGATGGCGCCCATAGTCTGCAGCTGACTTCCGATGGCGGCTGGATCACCGCCGGTTTTACCCAGTCGCGGGATGGCGACGTCAAAGACTTTCGCGGAAAATCAGACGCTCTGGTGATCAAGTATGATTCTTCAGGAAAGGTGATGTGGAGCCGCGTATACGGCGAGGGTGAGAGAGATGTCGTCTATTGCCTGGCGCTGACGTATGACGGCGGCTACATCTTTACCGGCAGCACCGAGCACTGCACGGACGAAGAAGCTCACTACTGCGGCAGCAACGATCTCTGGGTCGTGCGGCTGGATGCAAAGGGCGAAGTCCTGTGGCAAAGATGTTTCGGCGGAAACCATGATGAAGTGGGCACGGGCATTCAGCAGACCTCGGACGGAGGCTTCATTGTCGTTGGCACAACCGCTTCCAGTGATGGTGAAGAGGTCGGTGAGACGCTCGGGGAAACCGACGCGCTGGTGTTGAAACTGGACCAGAACGGAGAACTGGTTTGGTCGAAACGATTGGGTGGCATCGGCGATGACGTCGGTTACGGAATTCAGCAGATCAACGACAATGGGTATATCGTCACCGGACGCATCGATGTAGGCCCAGAGACTCTTGGGGCATTGCATGGTCTGGGCGATGTGATGATTGTCCGACTTGACGCGAATGGAGAAATCGTCTGGCAGCAGCATTACGGCGGCACCGATGAAGACATCGGCTACAGCGTGACTCAGACCGCCGATGGGGGCTTCGCCGTGGTGGGCTGCACGCATTCGACGGACGGTAATGTGCTGGGAAACCATGGCGGCAATGATGTCTGGGCACTGAAACTGGCTGCATCGGGGACTCTGCAATTTCAACACTGCTATGGCGGTGTCGATGAAGAGGTCGGTTTCGCGATTCGGCAACTCAGCGATGGTGACTTCATCGTTGTCGGCCAGGCGCATTCCGTCAACGGAGACTTGACGACTCGCCATTATCGCGGTGCCGATCTGTGGCTGCTGCGCCTTGACGGCATGCTGAATCTGCGCTGGCAGCTGCCGTTCGGCAGTCGAAAGACCGATGTCGGACATGACGTGAGAGCCATGCCTGACGGCACTTTTCTGGCTGCCGGAAGCGGCTCTCCGCGTGATGAAATGGACGTCGCAGCGGGCCGTACGGGGTCTGACGTCTGGCTGGTGCGGGTGAAACCCTGACCGGACGATCAGCCTGTCGGAGTTGACGGGACCTTTTCGACAGGTGATTTTTTCTGCAGCACGACGAGCGTCACATCATCTTCGGGCGGATGTCGGCCCCCGGTCTGCTCGGCATGCCAGTTCATAAGGTTGGTGACGGTCGTGTGCGCCGTGTCGCCACGCAGTTGCTCAAGAACGGCTGCAATTCGTGCTTCACCGATCATGGCTCCGGATCTGTCCTGAGCTTCGACCAGCCCATCCGTAAACAACACGACAAAGTCATGGCCGGCGAGAGTGCGCTGAACCGGCGCGTCAACGCGACAGATTCGCGTTCCCAGAGGGCTGCCGGGCAGCTCGATTCGTTCGACGGAGTTTGAGCGTACGATGAACGGAAAACAGTGACCGGCATTGGCTGCTGACAATAGTCCGGTAGATGGGTGAAACACGGCAAAGAAACAGGTCATGATCTTTTTACGTTTGAGCGTTTTCAGCATGACGTGCTGAACCGTCTGCAGAACCTTTTGCGGATCCGATTCGGTCTTCGGGTGGCAGAGCAGGGCCTTGGCCATGGCAACGACGAGCGCGGCCCCGACACCATGTCCCGAGACATCGCCGATCAACATGCCGATACGGTCTTCACCGATGGGGAAATAGTCGAAGTAATCGCCGCCGACGCGACTGGCAGCAATCGATGACCCATGGATTTCCCAATCGCCGCAGGCCAGCGTTGTCTGAGGAAAAAAAGTTTCCTGTACTACTTTGGCCACTTCGAGTTCTTCGAGTCCCTCGAGCATGAAGTTGAACATATCGGCCAGCATGCCGAACTCGTCACGATTCATGAGCGGAATGCGATGATCGAACCTGCGCTCGGCAATTGCCTGCAGGCCATTTTCGAATTGTCTGACTGGTACGAGGAACTGTCGCGCCAGAGCGCGGCCTGCGAGCAGGCTGAGCATGAGAACCACCAGGCTGAGGCAGAGATACCCGATCATGAACCGTTGCAGTTCACGACGTATCGCATCATCTTCGGTGATCACGAACAGACAATAGTTTTTCAGAAATCTCCCGTTCATGGCACACAGATAGCGATTGCCCTGACTCGAAGCGATGAGATGTTTCAGACTTGATTCGCGGTTTTCCAGATGAATCAGGAAGGTGCGTGCCAGATCGTAATCGGCGAAGTCTTTCGGGAAGCATCTTTCGCGCTCACTGTTGTAGGCAAAGAGAACGGAATGAGGCATCAGAGAGGAATAAGAGGCGACTTGAGCTTGTACATGTCGAGCTTCGAGCATCTCATTCTGCCAGGCGAGCAGACTCAGATACTCGGCTTTCCCCTTCACGTTGAACAGAGGGGTCATCATGATCTGAATCGTTCCTTTCGAAACGCCGAATTCGCGAAGACAACCAAGATTTTGCGAGAATCCGGCCATGATCATTTCCATGTTGAACCCCAGAAACTCGGCAGTCATGTTGATCAATTGTTCCTTGGCTGAAACCTTGTCCTGAAGGGGCTCGTGATTGATATCGCGCAGCAGGTTGACCGTGGCTCCCTGAATCCCGGAAATAACGCGTCTGGTCACGCCGACCCAGGTCGTTTCAAGTTGAAACTTGCTGCGACCCTGATCATCAAAGACCTCACCCATGACCGGCTGGTACAAACGATTGATTTCGAGAAAGCGCCTGCGAATGTCGGCGGCAGGATCTCCGACCTGGAGCGGCGGATGAAGCAGGCTTTGCAGCTCTCGCTCGAATCGGCCGTTTGATTCCGGATACCCGCGATCAAACGCGTTAAGTAACTCCTCCTGCTGCTGGAACAGTTGATTTTCGAGCACCGCTCGACGATCGCGTATGAATCCGTGTGCGGAGATGGCCATGAGCAGCAGTGGAGTGCCGACCAGGTAGGTGAACAGGAGTATCAGTTTACGGCGAATCGAGAATGCGGTGGGTGAATCGGTGGAGGCAAAAAACCAGACTACCAGGAACAACAGGACGAACAGCAGGGACAACGCTTGTTGCAGCCGTGACAGTCGTTCGGCGAGCCAGGGCTGAGAGGCATCCGGAATGCCGAACAGCAATCGGAAGGTTCCGAGAAGGGGAAGCGAAGCCCACAGATATCCGTTCTGCAGGCGGTACGGCTCTGCTCCGCTTTCAAGGCGGGCAAGAACGCTGTCGCAGATATTCGACAACTCTGCGGAGACATTCCCCACGGAGTTTTCAGGCTGCTTGAGATCGATCAGACGAAAGACCCAGGTGGGGTTGGCCTGCTGATGCGTGCGGGTGATATCTCTCAGGCACGTCTCTTCCAGACGGGCATGGCGATCGATGAACACCAGAAACATGCCGACGGAAGAAATCGGGGAGAGATAGACATACGCATGTTTTTCACGCTGAGAGGCGATCAACAGTTTGTTGTACACCTTGACTTCCTTGTCGCGGCCGATCATCGGCCCGAGAAATCCTCTGTACAAGTTGATGTTTTTTGTCATCGGCTCTGAAACTTTCTGAGAAAGGAGGGCGTAATCTCGATAAAACTGTTGCAGTAATGCGGCGGAGGGCTGGAAGTCGGAAAGCTCAGGCCGGAGTTCGCCGCGACCGGACAAAAACACAAAATGAAAAGACTGGGGAAAGCGCCTGCGCATGTTCTCGACAAAGAATGAAAGAGCTTGCGGCTGGTCGGGGTCGGCAAGGGCGCGATTGCCCTCACGGCGCAGCACTTGTTCCAGATGCGACAGGTACGGATGCTCGTCGGCCCAGCCGGCTAGATAGGTGTCCAGGTCCTGAATGAGAAAACGTTGCATCCGGTGCGCTTTTTCCTCATACCATTGTTGAAGACCGAAGAATACCAGGCCGAGCGGAATGCCGAAAAAGATGGCCGTGAAAATCAAGGCCCGCGGCAATTGGCATAGATGGCGAAGCAGAGCGGATTTCACGTGATTCATGCTTCGGCCCGCCTGGAATGCTGTACGATGATCAGGCTGATGTCATCTGCCTGAGGTCCTGGGGCGGCCATCGTTTCAAACCAGCGACGAATACGGTTTTCCGTTTCCTGGGCAGAGATGCCGATCAGGTCAGGCAGGGCTGATTTCACTCGGTCGTACCCAATGCCGACCCCCTGCCGATCGTTGGCTTCGATCAAGCCGTCCGTATAGAGAACCAGCACGTCGTCGACATTCAACATGAGCGTGCGACACTCAAACCCGCGTGTGTTTTTCACCCCCAGGGGTTTTCCCGGCATTTCGAGTTCGACCGCCTGAATGCCTCCGACCAGGTGGAACGGGAAGTTCTGGCCGGCATTCGCCATCGTGACGCGGTTCTGCTGTGGGTCGAGAAGACCGAAGAAGCAGGTCATCATCTTTTTGCGTTTGAGCACCTGTAAAAAGACGGTTTGCATGGTTCCCAGTACGGAGGCCGGTTCGATGGTGGTATTCGGATGGGCGATCAAAGCTTTCGCCATGGCCATGACCAATGCTGCCGAGACGCCGTGACCGGAGACATCCCCGAGAATGAAGGCCAGTCGACCGTCTTCAAGGGTGAAGTAGTCGAGATAGTCTCCCCCGACCTGAGTGGCGGGAAGACAGGTGCCGTAGATTTCCCATTCTCCTGTGCGCAGCATCCCCTGCGGAAACAGGCTTTCCTGCACGACCCGTGCAACTTCGAGGTCTTCGAGACCGGCGATCATGGTATTGAACGTTTCAGACAGATGGCCGAACTCATCTCGATCAAGAACAGGAATTCTCACTTCGAAATCGCGATTCTGCAGCGCAGCGACACCGCTGGTCAGGTGGTGAATCGGCGCCAGGAACTGCCTGGCAAGCACGAAACCGACCGTCGAACTGATGCCGAGCAGAATCAAGGCAAAGGTCTGAAACCGCCACGAGATCGCGTTGAGTTCGTGGCGAATCTCGCGGTCGGAACTCAATGCCACCAGCGTGTAGTCGGTCAGTTCCTGACCCCTGATGCCGAGGGCGAGAAGTGTTCCGTGTGTGGTCGGAAGATGCTCACGCGTGCTTTGGCGTGAGGAATGCGTCTGCCGAGCCAGAGCGACGGCCTGCTGCAACAACCTGTACGGACGAGGAAACGAAAGATCTTCTCGTCGGCGATGGAAGGCGAACAGCGTTGTTTCCGGCATCTTACGTTCCTGGGACAGCAGCGATTGTCGGACATACGCTTGTTCGAGAGTTTTGCGATTCCAGATCAGCACTGCGAGATAACGCGCGTAATCCGCGGCATCGAAGATGGGAGTGAGTGCCAGCATGAAGCGCGTGTGTCCGAAGTCATACGGTGCCATGCGCCCGAGGACGCCGGTCACGCGAGAGTTGATCCAATCGAGTTCCGTGCCGGAGATCTCCCCGGAAGCCTCTTCGGACAACAGCTGATCGGTCAGCACCTGATCGCCCACGACATTCATCGGCTGGTTCAAGTTGCGCAGTACCGAACCCGAAATCTTGTCGAAGATGCCCAGCTCCTTGCTTTCCCCGGCGGCAACCAGCTCGCGAGAGTCGGTGAAGATCGGTTTTCCGTTTTCATTGAACAGCTTCAGAAGGTCCCAGGTGAGGGTTGCGCGCATTTTGGGAAGTCGCGCCATGAATTCATCGAGACAGTCGGCGCGAGGCAGAACGATCTGCATGAATTCCTTCTGCAAACGCTCCTCAAGAGGAATGATCGATTGAAGAAAGCGTCGGTCGTATCCGACAAGCTGTTGCTCGATGGTTTGAAAATGGTTGTTTTCGAGGACAAGTTCACGTTCGCGCAGATAGTTCCCGGCGAGAAAACCCATGATGATCAGCGGAATTCCCGCTGTATAGGAAAAGGTCAGTACCAGCTTGGTGCGAATCGTCAGTCCGAGTTGACTCGCCGAGAAATAGCGTATAAATGCGTAAGAAAATGTGAATAGAATGAGCACGGCGAGTGTGATGAGCCGACGCTCTGCAGAAAATCGATCATCAGAAACGGCACGGAGACTGCCGATAAGAAACAGCTGCGAAGAGACAGGGCGTTTCATGAGCAGCCACTGACCTGCCGGAATAGGGGTCAGCGGGGCTTGATCGAGGCGCTTCAGGCAATCGGTCCAGGTTTCATTGCTAAACCCGAAACGGGTTCCGGCCGAGGCAAGTTCGCTGCTGTCAACCACCGCGCATCGAAAGGTTTGATCGAGACGGCTCCATGCCCTGACACGATCACGCAGGACGAGGCTGTCCCAGTCTTTGCCGGCGCTCAGATGCACGATCAGCATTCCGGAAGGGTGCGGCCGGCTGAGGTAGACATATCGACGTCGCAGGCGAGAATTTGCGTAATGCAGAGTCCCGTGAATCTGGCGGCCGAGGGGAATAAACGGGCCGAGAAAATTCTGCATGAACGTTTTCTCACTGGCGAGTGCTTCCGTGTCACCCTCGAGAAATCGCTGATACGCCTTGAAAAATCGTTGCAGAAATGCCTTCGGAACCGGATAATCACAGGCTTCCAGGACCGGTTGCCCCTGACGGTCGAGCAACGTGAATTCGAACGTGTCGGGAAAACGTTGATTCAGATGAGAACGAAACCGTCTCAACTGCGCGGTCGGCCGCGGCCCCGTCAGGATTCGATCTTCGAGTTGCATGAGCAGTTGCGTGAGGAAATCAGTCGTGCTCGACCCTGATTCGAGAAAGGTCAAACGTTGTATGAGAGCTTGTTCCCGTAACAGCACCCGGTTCAAGCGGCGCTCTTCATTCAACGAAACGCAGGCCAGCCAGCCGAGAAACAGTGGGGTGCCGAAAAAAACGAGGCAAAACCGGACAGAGGAAAAATCTCTCTGATTCCGGGGCTGAGAAGAAGCGGCTGTCATGAGTTGAGAGAATTGTACCGCTAATTTGTTGTGTTTGTCCAAGTTTCATCTTGTCAGGGCTGACAAAACGGGAGTATAATCGCGCCACTTTTCTCGATCGAGGCCAGGGTATGGAACTCTCTGTTGCTGATGTGGCGCGGCTTTTGAAGGTGAACGAACAACAGGTGGACGAATGGATCCGCCATGACCGGTTGCCGGGATATACGGTACAGGACATTCTGCGGTTCAATCGAGATGAGGTGCTGGAATGGGCGGCGACGCATCACGTCAAAGTCAGTCTGGCATCCGGCAGCGAATTGATCCCATCGCCAGGTATCGCGCAGGCGATCGAACGCGGGGGCATCTTCTATCAAGTTCCCGGTGCGACTCGCGAAGCGGTGCTGCATGAAGTCGCCCAACGCCTCCCGTTGCCTCCGGGTAGTGATCGAGAGTTGTTCGAACATATGCTGGTCGCGCGTGAGATCGCCAATCCGACCGGTATCGGCGATGGTATCGCCATTCCCCACGTGAATACGCCGCTGATCATTCCGGGCGGTCGATCGACAATGTCGCTGGCATTTCTCGCCCAGCCGGTGCCATGGTATGCCGGAGATCAGCAGCCGGTGTTTTGTCTGTTCACGCTGATCAGCCCGACGGTCAGCGAGCACTTGATGCGACTGGCCGGCCTGGCCAATCTGCTGCAGAACCGGGAATTCATCGCACTCCTGCGTGAACGCCCGGCCGCCGACGTGTTGCTGCGTCGCCTGCGTGAGTTCGAGCGTCCTGAGCCTCCGTCAGGGAAGGAGCAGCCATGAGTCTTCTGTTTGCCTGCTGGCTGGTTCCGTTATTCGGTGGTTTTTCCGCTCTCTGCCTTGATACCCGTCCGGCGTTGGCTCGCTGGAGTGCCGCTCTGGGAACGGCCGCCGGCGGTCTCATGGGTTTGGCGCTGGCGTTGCGGCACATACTTTCAGGCGAATCAGTAACGTGGTCACTCGCCTGGAATCTGCCGGTGGGGAGTTTTCAACTCGGACTCGATGCGTTATCGGCGTTTTTTCTCGGGATCATTTCGATCATTCTGCTCGCTTGTGCCGTTTATAGTGCTGCCTATCTGAGACATGACGACGGGCAGCGCTCGCAGGGAACGGCCGGCTTGTTCTTTTGTCTGCTTGGTGCCGGCATGATGCTCGTGGTTCTGGCGCGCGATGCTCTCTTTTTTCTGATCGTCTGGGAGGTCATGTCGGTATCAGCGTTCTTTCTCGTGATGTATGAAGACGAGCACGTGCCGGCACGGCAGGCCGGCTGGACCTATATGGTTGCGACGCATATCGGTTCCGCCTTTCTGATGATCATGTTCATTCTGATGGCTCAACAGTCTGGTTCGACCTCGTTTCCGTCATTCACCGGACTTGTACTATCTCCCGGCATTCGTTCTCTGATCTTCTGCCTTGCCCTCCTCGGATTCGGGGCTAAAGCCGGTATTGTGCCGTTACACGTCTGGCTGCCTGAAGCGCATCCCGTCGCTCCGAGCCATGTGTCAGCCGTCATGTCGGGAGTCATGATTAAAACCGGTATTTACGGTCTGCTGCGTGTCATGCAGTGGTTGGGTTCGCCGCTCTGGTGGTGGGGACTGCTGTTGCTTGGGCTGGGCATCGTGACCGGCTTGATGGGTATTCTGTCGGCCCTGGCGCAGAATGATTTCAAGCGCTTGTTGGCCTATTGCAGTGTTGAGAACATCGGCATCATACTGATCGGAATCGGCACGGCCCAGTATGCCCATCACGCGCAACTGGCCGGCGTTGCGGTGATTGCCTGTGCCGGCGCGTTGTTTCATCTGTTCAACCACGCGCTTTCGAAGAGCCTGCTGTTTCTCGGCGCCGGAATCATTCGGCATGCGACCGGAACCCTGAATCTGAATCAATTGGGCGGGTTGGCCCGTCGCCTGAAGGGAGTCGGCGGCCCCGTGTTGGTCGGCTGCATGGCGATCGCGGGGTTGCCGCCGCTGAATGGGTTCATGGGAGAGTTTCTGATCTATGTCGCGGCCTTTCAGGGGGTGATTTCCCTCAAGGGGTTCGCCATGCTGCCGATGGTGTGTGCGATCGCCGGGTTGGCGCTGATCGGTGGACTTGCCTCTGCGTGCTTTGCCAAGGTTTTCGGTATCGCCTTTCTTGGTGAGCCTCGAACGACCCGAGCCTCGGTAGCGCACACGCCGGGATGGGCCTTGTCTCGTTCGTTGCTGGCTCTGGCACTGCTCTGTGCGCTGACGGCCCTTCTTGTGCCTCTTATCCTGCCTGTGCTGACCCCCGTTCTGATTGACGTGTTGCGATTCGATCCCGGGTTGATTGCCGACATTCTGCGAGGTTCCGGCGGGCTGCTCGGCGGCGTTCTGGCCGGAGGAACTCTGCTGGCCTGTCTGGTCGGTTTACTGGCTGCCGTGCGTCGACATCTTCTGCGCGGGCGCGAAATGGGAATCACCGGAACATGGGATTGCGGGTATGCGGTGCCGACTTCGCGAATGTCCTACTCGGCTGGTGCGTTCACACAGCCCCTGGTCGACGTGTTCGGCTTCTTTCTGCGTCCGTTTCGCCACGCGCCCGAACTGCCCGGGTTGTTTCCGCCTTCTTCAACACATGTGGTGAAGATCGAGGATGTATCGCGTGAACGCTTGCTGCGCCCGATCTTTGTGTCCATCGGGCATGTAATGGGGCGCCTGCGCTGGCTTCAGGAAGGACGTCTGCAGATATACGTCCTGTATATCACTCTCACACTGCTGGTACTCATGGGGTGGAATCTATGGTAGAGCTGCATCCGAGCGGGTTCCTCAGTTTACTGACGGCGTTGATCGCGGCACCGCTGTTGTTTTCCGTCATCAATCGCACGAAAGCCTGGTTTGCCGGTCGCAACGGACCAGCCTGGCTGCAGCCTTATTATGACTTGTACAAAATGCTCGGCAAAGGCTCGGTATACAGTCACACGACCACCTGGATCATCGTCGCCGGACCGGTCGTCGGATTGGCTTGTACCATCTGCTGTCTGGCGTTATTGCCATGGGGAGGGCTTCCCGCGATACTGTCTTTTTCGGGTGATCTGGTTCTTCTCGCCTATCTTCTCGGGCTGATGAGGTTTTTCACTGTCCTGGCTGCGCTCGACACGGGTTCGAGCTTCGAGGGCATGGGGGCGAGTCGCGAGGTGACTTTTTCTGCTTTGGCCGAACCGACGCTGTTTATCGGCTTCTCGATTCTGGCGTTCCAGACGGGTTCAATGTCGCTGAACGGGATCGCCATGAAAGTTGACGCGCATCTCTGGCTGCAGGCCGGATCGATTCTGGCCCTGGTCGCCTGTGCCTGGTTTGCCGTCTTTCTCGCGGAAAACGCCCGCATTCCGGTGGATGATCCGAATACGCATCTCGAGTTGACGATGATTCATGAAGTCATGGTGCTTGATCACGGTGGCGTCGATCTGGCGTTCATCACCTATGGAGCAGCACTCAAGATGTGGATACTCGGCGGCTTGCTGATGACCATCCTGATTCCTCGCGTTGCGGTTTGGTATATTCAAGTGCCTGCCGCTTTCGGCGGAATGCTGCTGTTGGGAATTCTGACCGGTACTGTTGAATCGATCATGGCTCGTCTGCGGTTGGTCAGGGTTCCGCAGATGCTGGTCGGAGCGATAGTACTCGCCGCTCTGGCTCTTATCCTCCTGGTGCGCTGACATGAACGGACTCATTGAAACCATTTTGATCTTCATCGTTCTTTCGAATCTGTTGCTGCTCGGTTCGAGTCGTATCGGGGTCTACATCAAGGTCGTGGCCCTTCAGGGCATTCTGCTGGCGGGAATGCTCTTTCTCGCTCACACCGAACGCCATCTTCATCTCACCCTGCTCGTCGCGACGACGATGATTCTGAAAGGCTGGGTTTTTCCGCGTCTGCTGTTTCAGGCGGTACGACAGGCCGGCGTGCGCCGTGAGGTCGAACCCTTCGTCGGCTTCAATCTTTCTCTGCTGATCGGTATTGCCGGCTGGGGATTCTCACTCTGGATCGGAGGTCGTTTGCCGCTGCCCGAATCGCTTGGAACCGACCTGACCGTGCCCACCGCCATGTTCACGATCTTCGTGGGCATGTTTTTGATCGTCGCCAGAAGAAACGCCATCACGCAGGTGCTCGGGTATTTGGTCATGGAAAACGGGATCTATGTCTTCGGAGCGGCCGTCGCGGGTGCCCAGCCCTTTCTTGTCGAGATGGGTATGCTGCTGGATATCTTCGTGGCCGTGTTCGTAATGGTGATCACGCTGTTCCAGATCAATCGTGAGATCGGGGAGATCGGTATGGATACATCTCGCCTGGCCGTGCTGAAGGATTGAAGCCATGTTGGAATTTCTGATTCTTGTACCGATGGTTCTGGGACTGATTGCGTTTGCCGTCCGCCGCAAGGAACTGCTGCAATACCTGCTGGTTATTGGCGGTTCGGTGCATGCCGTGGCTGTCGCCCTGCTCTGGAACAGCCCCACTCTGTCGACACTGAGCGGCTGGATCGCGGTGGATGCCGCCGGGTTGCTGTTTCTGACGATCACCAGCGGCCTGTTTCTGCTCGTCTCCTTTTTTGCCGTCGGACATTTGCGTGGCACGGACCAGCACTACCCGGCGGGCCACCAGGCCATGTTCGTGGGCTGTTTTCTGCTGTTCCTTTCCACCATGACCCTCACCTGCCTGAGCCATCATCTCGGCCTTCTGTGGGTCGCCATCGAGGCGACGACGCTGGCCAGTGCACCGCTGATCTACTTTCATCGCAGTTCGCGATCACTCGAAGCGACCTGGAAGTATCTGGTCGTCTGTTCGGTGGGCATCGCCCTGGCACTACTTGGTAATTTCTTTCTTGTCTTATCGTCATCAGGAGCAGGATCAGTTGGTTCATCCCTCGTACTTTCAGATCTATTGCGCGCCGGCCCGACATTGCTTGTGCCGTGGGTGAAAGTGGCGTTCGTCTTTTTTCTGGTGGGGTTCGGCACCAAAATGGGGCTGGCACCAATGCACACGTGGCTTCCCGATGCGCACAGCGAGGCGCCTTCCGTGGTGTCGGCCATGTTGTCAGGGGCACTGTTGAACAATGCCTTTCTGGGCATTCTGCGTGCGCGACAGGTGTGTGTTGCTTCCGGTCTCGACGCGTTCGGTCGCGGTTCGCTGATCGCCCTCGGACTTCTTTCGATGACCTTCGCGGCGATCTTCATCTATCGGCAGGCGGACTACAAACGTCTGCTCGCCTACTCAAGCGTCGAACACATGGGTATTCTGGCCATGAGTGTGGGTGTGGGCGGCAGCGGTGTTTTCGCCGCCCTCTATCATGCCGTGAATCATTCGCTGTCGAAAGGTCTGCTGTTTCTTTCGGCCGGGCGCATTCTTGATGCGTTTCATACCAAAACCATTGCGGAAGTGCACGGGGTTCGGCACATTCTGCCGCGTACCGCACTCTTCTGGGTGGCAGGGTTTCTGGCGATCACCGGCACACCGCCGTTCGGCACCTTTGTCAGCGAGTTTCTCGTCGCCCAGCAGATTCTGACATCGGGCAGATTGTTGTTAGGGGCCGCGTTCATTCTGCTGTTGGTGATCATCTTCGTCGGTATGGCCGGGCCGTTTCTGCACATGGCTTACGGCACACCGCCCGAACGGGTGGGGAACAAAGCGCATGAAGAATGTGTGTTGCAGATGGTGCCGCTGACGATACTGCTGATTGCTGCACTGGTGATGGGAATCTCTCCGCCTGTTCGCGTGTTGCAGGTCATGCGTCAGGCCGCGGCCCTGTTCGGAGGCTGAGCCATGACAACCGTCAAACCTCTCAAAATCGCGAACGGTCTTTCGGCACCCATCGGAGAGCTGCCTGAAGTCCGAACCATGGAACTGCGAGAATGGCTTCATAAAAGATATGCAGCGGGATTGGATCTTGCCGCTCTCTTTGCGCACCCTGTCGATGCGGAGCAGAAACGACTGCGCTTGATTGGGGTCATGACTGACCCGACGCATGGTTCCATCGAACTGGCGGCGTCGATAATCGAGGATGAGTATGCTGCTTTTACGCCTGGTTGCTCGGCGGCGCACTGGTTCGAGCGTGAGATCGCCGAACAGTGGGGAGTGCGGCCTCTCGGGCACCCATGGCTGAAGCCGATTCGTTTTCATCGGTCGTATCGTCCGGGTCATGACGCATGGGAACGCTCTTCTGATGAGCCATTGCTGCCATGTGTAACCAACTTCTATCGAGTGGAGGGCGATGAGGTTCATGAGGTGGCGGTCGGTCCGGTCCATGCCGGAGTGATCGAACCCGGGCACTTTCGCTTTCAGTGTCACGGAGAAAATGTCTTTCATCTTGAGATTTCTCTGGGATATCAGCATCGCGGGATCGAACGCGCTCTTCGCGGCGGTCCGAACCCACGGACGCAACTGTTCATGGAAACCCTCGCTGGAGACACGACCATCGGGCATGGTCTGGCATACGTGCAGATACGCGAAGCTCTAGGTGAGGCGAAAGTTCCGGCAAGGGCCCATATCATTCGCGGCATTGCGCTTGAGCTTGAGCGTCTGGCGAACCATGTCGGAGATCTCGGCGCACTGGCCAACGATGTCGGATTCCTGCCCACCGCATCTTACTGCGGCCGATTGCGCGGCGATTTTCTCAATCTTTCGGCGCTGATCTGCGGCAGCCGGTTCGGGCGCAATCTTTTGGTGCCGGGCGGCGTTCGCTTCGATTTGGACGAAGAACGACTCAAACGTTTCTCGGACAAATTTCATGAGGTGGTTGTCGACACCGAGAACGCGATTCAGCTCCTGTGGGATTCGTCGTCCGTGCTCGCACGTTTCGAACAGATCGGAACTGTACCGGTCGGTGTGGCAAGAGAACTCGGTCTGGTTGGCGTAGCCGGTCGTGCGAGTGGTATTGAGCGAGATGTGCGCAGGGATTTTCCACGAGGGGTCTTTCAGTTCCATCAGATTCCCGTGTCGGCATGGTCGACAGGCGATGTGTTCGGTCGCGCGTATGTTCGCTGGCTCGAGATTCAGCGTTCAGAGAACTTCATCAAGACCATGCTGCGATCCCTGCCCTCGACATCCATCATGGGTGAATGCCGTTCTCCGGAACCAGGCCGCATTGCTGTGTCATTGACGGAAGGATGGCGCGGAGCGATCTGTCATGTCGCCTTGACGGATGCCGAAGGTCGCTTCCTGTGTTACAAGGTTGTCGATCCGTCATTTCACAACTGGATGGGTCTGGCCATGGCCTTGAGGGGGCAGCAGATCTCGGATTTTCCTCTGTGCAACAAGAGTTTCAATCTTTCATACTGCGGTCACGATCTGTAGGAGCCGAATATGCTGCAAACCATTCTGGCGCGACTGAAACAGGGCCATCGCACGATGGCGTATCCCGAGGCTCCCGCCGTCCTGCCTGACCGACTGCGCGGGCGGCCTGAGCTTTCATCCCAGGCATGTGCGGCGACCGCTTCGTGTGAGAAGTGTCGGGTCATCTGTCCGACCGGTGCCATTCTTGGTTGCGGCAATGATCTGACCATTGATCTGGGGCGTTGTGTGTTCTGCGGCGAGTGCGAACGGGTTTGTCCGAGTCGGGCGATTGTCTTTACCTCCGATCATCGTCTGGCGGTGCGTAAGCGCGAGCATCTCATCTATCGCGGAGGTGCTCTGCCGGCTTTCGAGCCGTTGGCCGAACCTGTACGATCGCTGTTATCTCATTCGTTCAAGATTCGGCAGGTGAGCGCTTCAGGCTGTAATGCCTGCGAAGCGGATATCAACGTGCTGGGGACGCCGGCCTTCGACTGGGGTCGATTCGGCATCTCGGTGGTTGCCTCGCCGCGACACGCTGATGCTTTGCTGGTGACCGGCCCGGTCGCTCAACAGATGCAGCTGGCTCTCAGGAAAACCTTTGATGCGACACCGACACCGCGGGTCGTGGTCGCCGTCGGCTCCTGTGCCATCTCCGGCGGGCCGTTCGTCGATCACCCTGAAGTCACCAACGGCGCTCCGACAACGCTGTCGGTCGATCTGTTCATTCCCGGGTGCCCGCCTCACCCCATGACGATCCTCGATGGGGTTCTGCGTCTGCTCGGCCGCAAAACCGCATAAGGCGAATTCCTCGCACGAGGAACGTGCGGAACGGCGAGCTTCACGTTCAGCTTCAGGTTTGAGCGATGTTCGACTCAGGTGACGTATGTTTCACGATCGGGTTCTGTGGTATGCTTCGATTGCGGACCGCACAAACTGATCAGGAGGAAGAAAGATGGCGAAGACATCACGTGAAGCAATGAAGCAGAAAGTCATCGAGGTGTTGAACAAGGCTCGCGGTATGGAGCTGCATGCGATTCATCAATACATGAATCAGCACTACAATCTGGACAATCTGGATTACGGCGAGCTGGCTGCCAAGATGAAGCTCATTGCCATTGACGAAATGCGACATGCCGAAGCGTTTGCCGAACGCATCAAGGAAATCGGCGGTGAGCCGACGACGGATGCGGCAGCCAAGACCATCAAGGCACAGAAAGTCGAAGCGATCTACCCGTTCGATTCAAAGCTGGAAGATGACACGCTGCTCGACTATAACCAGTTTCTGAACATCTGCCGCGAAAATGGCGACAGCATTAGTGCCAAGCTGTTCGAGACCATCATTGCCGAAGAGCAGATACATTTCAATTACTTTGACAACGTCAACGAACATCTCAAGAAGCTCGGCGCTTCTTATCTCGCGCGTATTGCCGGCACGCCCGCCGAAGTGGGTGCCGTCAGTCCCGGCTTTGTCGGACAGGGAGCCGAACCCGGCGCCTGATCTCGGCCGGCCCGAAACTCAAAAGACCGGCGGTTCAACAGCGAGTCGCCGGTCTTTTTGCGTCTGTCTGAATGAGCGTGCTTTTGGCAAGACACTGCTGCAGAGCGGAACATCTCAAGGTTGATGACCGATCAGTCGGTGACCGGCCGAGAGGACAAGGCTCTCGTTCAAATCTCGAATGATAAGATGGGATGCGCGTTTTACAGATGCAGGTCGGCTTCGTTCTGGGTTCGATTGAAAGCGAGAATCCCTGGTTGGTACAAGTTCAATTCGCGTGATTTTGAAGATGGCTGCAGATCGTGACCTTCATCGTTCCAGCCGACGAAAACGGCACTGTCGCCGCCGTGAGCTCGAATCGCCCGGTGAACGAGAATCAGGGCGCGTATCGTGTCCTGCAGATTCGCGCGCGGATGATTCGGAAATTCCCGGGTGCCTTTCCAGCTTGGGTAATAGGGGTGAAAGTTGAAATCGACTGGTACTCCTGACTGATTCATCAATGAGAGGCCGAACTGAATGGTGGCGAGAGCGTCATCGACGGCCGCCTGACCGGTCAGACCGGGAGGTTGAAAGACCACATTCATTTCCACGCGACTGCGCGGGCTGCAGGCACTTAACAGGTGAAAGACCGTGGAAACCTCTTCTCGACTCATACTCTTGCCGAGCAACTGCATGCGGATGTGGTCGTTCTGACTTTCGACTCCGAGAGTAAGACCGAAACATTGATCGGTTCGCAAGCCTGTCGCGAGCAGAGCGATTCGGTCCTGGGTCACGAAATCTTCTAGAGTGTCGAAACTGACGCGGCGACAGTTCGGCAAGGCGGCAACGAATGCCAGTATCTCCTTCAGCGTTGCATGGGAAAGCTCGATCGGGTTCAAGGTCGACCCGGAATTGTAGATCACCAGATGTTCGATGGTTGGCAGAATGTCGGCATAGTGAGAGGAAAAATACTGCAATCGACGAACGTTAATGTCGGTTGTGAAACGAATGCCTTCACCGGCTCCGAGATCACAGTGCGAGCACTGGGCTGTATGAAACGGGCAGCGTCCGCCGGGGGCTTCGTTGCCGAAGACCAGAGCCAGTCGTTTCCCCCGCGGTCCATCGATCGGTGAGAACAGAGAACCGGCCGGAGGAATGGCAAAATCGTGCAGGGGGGTCGAATTGGGAAGCGTCATGCCCGGGCACCTGTTTCCGGAAGAACGACACCGGGTTTTCGTACCAGCAATCCTTCGAGCATGACGGCATCAATGCCGGTTTTGAGAAAGGTGTTGATGGCATGTGCCGGCGACATGACGATTGGTTCGGAATCGTTGAAAGAAGTGTTGAGCACCATCGGGACGCCGGTGCGACGCTCGAAAGCGGAGATGAGAGCATGATATCTCGGTGCTTGTGAAGCCTGCACGGTTTGAATCCGACTCGTACCATCGACGTGTACGACGGCTGGAATGTGTTCGCGTTTGCCCGGACGAGCCGGATAGGCAAAGAGCATGAAGTCGGTCGAGTCGGTGCGACAAGGCATGTCGAACCAGTCTGGTGCTTTCTCTGCCAGGACGCTTGGCGCGAAGGGGCGAAACGCCTCGCGATGTTTCACTTTTTGATTCAGAAGATCGCGCATATCAGGTCGGCGCGGATCGGCCAGCAAGGTGCGGTTGCCGAGCGCGCGCGGCCCCATTTCCATGCGCCCCTGAAACCAGCCGACCACTCTGCCATCGGCGACCAGAGCGGCGACGGTCTCTTCGGGCCTCTCGAGCTGATCGGCGGTCAGCCCTCGTTCTGAGATGGCGTGCCTGCATTCCGCCTGCGAATACTGCGGCCCATAGTATGGGTGGTGTTGCACGAAGACACGCTCGCGATGACATTCTTCGGTCCATAGAATCAGGGCGGCGCCGAGTGCCGTGCCGGCATCATTGGCCGCGGGTTGCACGAACAGGCGTTCGTATCCGGCTTCTCTTTCCAGGCGCGCGTTTGCCACGCAGTTCAAAGCCACGCCGCCTGAAAGCGTCAGATGCGTACAGCCTGTCTCACGTCTGGCGCGGGTTGCCATGGACATCATGGACTCTTCGGTAAACGCCTGCAACGCGGCCGCCAGATCGTGATGGCGTTCGAGAATCGGATCACGTTGGCAACGCGGTGGACCAAACAGGGGGGAGAGTCCGTCGAAGTTTTCGGCGCGAAATCTCAAATGGTCGAGACTGAGCCGGAATGTGCCGTCTTCATGCATTCGCGCGATCTGTGAAAACTCGGAGGCGAGTCGCATACGATTGCCGTAGCTGCTCAGTCCCATGACTTTGCAGGCATCGTATTCGGAAAACCCGAGAAACTGGCAGATTTTTTCCCATAGAAAGCCGAGGCTGTGCGGGTATGGCAGGCGAAACAGCGGGTTCAGACGCGAACCTTCGCCCAGCCAGACATGCAGAGAATCGAATTCGCCGATGCCGTCGATTGTCATCACGACGGCACGCTCAAAGGGGGAGGCCAGAAACGCACTGCCGGCATGGGCCTGATGATGAGGCACCCAGCGAAATCGAGGCATGACAGGCTTTTTGCCGAGGGTCTGCAGTTTCCCCGGAACTCGCTGGAGCGCTTCGTGAAAACGCTCTTCCCCTTCCGTCGTTCCCCAGCTTCCCGGGGTGACGAACTGGTCAACGCCGATGTTCGATCGTCGGCCGGCCTGATCGAAAGAATAGCCGATCAGGTCGATGTCGTCGAACGAAGCATTGGCCATGCGCAAACATTCCTGAATGGCCCCGAACGGCAGCTCATCGGGATTGTCGACAGCGGACGGTTTGCCGTGTTTGCGACGGTTGATCCGCTCTTCCTCGACAAAGGCGACGAGTTGTCCGCGATCCAACAGAGCAGCAGCAGTTTCATGATAAGCTGAGTTGATGCCGAGTATCAGCATGTTTGTCCTCCCACGTGCCAGGCCTGGCAACATGAGTATATCACCCACCGCACTGCTTTTGAACGGCGTAGACGCCCGAGAGCCGTTCGGGTATAAAGAGGGTGTATGAACCGGTGACCGGAGGTAGTGTTGTGCAGACCCGATTGATGACCATCATGTTTATTGACGTGCAGGGCTTTACCAAACGCACGGCCAATCAGACGCTTGAAGAAACCAAAGTCTTCATCGAGGAAACCCGCTCGTTTGTGAAAGAGCATCTCGAAAAATGGAAAGGAAAACTGGTCAAGACGATCGGGGATGGATTTCTCGGGTCGTTCGAAGCTCCATCGACGGCGATACAGGCAGCGATTGAGATTCAACGCAAACTCGAGGCGCGCAATGCCAATATCCTGAACCCAGAAAACTTTGTTCGCTTTCGTATCGGCATCAACACTGGGGAAATCGCTGTCGACGAGAATGGCGACGTCTTCGGTGATCCGGTGAACATTGCCGCACGAATTGAGAGCTTCTGTGAGCCGAATGAAGTGTTCATCTCAGAGGCGACCTATCTGGCGATTAATCGTAATCAGTTTCAGATCAAGGATCTCGGCCCTCAGATGTTCAAGAACGCCACGCGCGAGATTCGCATCTACAAGATTCTGCGTCATGGCCCCGAACTGGGGGGAGCGAGCACCGAGACCGCTCCGAAAAAGGAAGACCAGCAGCAGGCAACAGGAGTCGTCTCGGCGAGTGCGACGACTCGACTGTCACCCGCCACGATCAAGCTGATCTGCGGCATTCTGGGTTTCCTGCTGATCGCCTTCCTGTTTCGCGTTGCTTTGAAAAAGATCATGCATCGATCGGGCTCTCCTGGTGACATTGCTTCTGATACGGTTTCTCTGCCGCCCGTGATTCCGCTGCCCGGCGCCAAGGTCGGGCAGGCTCCGCTTCTGGTGCCGGTGCCAACCACGCTGACCTCTGCCACGGCATCGGCTGTCACCCCTGCTGTCGAAGATGATGATGATTTGATGGGTGATGACGATTTCACCAGCGAATCTCCGGGCGAGAACCAGAATACCCCTGTGAAAAAGCCGAGAAAGATGGGCTTCCTGAAAGCCTTTGCCGATGGAATGAAGGATCGACAGCACATCAGCCAGCTGGTGAAGCAGGGAAAAATCGATGAGGCAACGGAATACTGCGAAAAACGCTATCGGGAAATAAAAGCGTCTGGCAAGCTTCCGCCTCCAAACGCTTTTGTCGGTCTTGCCAACTTGTACAAACTGGCGAAACAGTATGACAAGGCCATCGACAGTCTCGAGCGCGGCGTTCGTGCATACCCTGACAATAAGCATCTGCAGAAAACGCTGATGGAAGCGCGCGCTAATCTGACGAAACTCAAAGGGCAATGAAAGTGCTGCCATCGCGCGCATCAGCAAGATGTGATCTGCTGAAGATACTGCTGGTGGTGGTCGGGTTGTGTTGTTTTGCCGCTCCCGTTGCGAAGGCTGAGCGCAAGGCTCAGCTATCTCGGTTTCTCTGGTTGGACGAATCGCGGCTTCCTTCAAATCCGGCGTTTCCCTTTGAGATCCGACAATATCGACTGAAGAACGGATTTCGCGTGTATGCCGTTCCGTTCGACAGCCCCGGCGTCGTGGCGTTCGTGACGGTGGTTCGCACCGGGGCTCGGGATGATATCGAACCCGGATGCAGCGGATTCGCTCACTTCTTCGAACACATGATGTTCAAAGGAACCAGAACATTTTCGAACGCGGCTCGAGAACATGAGATCATGCTGATGGGCGCTGAATCGAATGCCTTTACCTCGGACGATTGCACGGTCTATCACCTGGTTGGCAGTTCTGATGCACTCGAACGCATGATGCAGATCGAGAGTGATCGTTTTCGCAACCTCTCCTTTTCCGAAGAAGACCTGCGCACGGAAGCCACCGTGATCCTGGGTGAGTATCAGAAGAGTGCGTCGAATCCATTCACGAAGCTCGAAGAGGCCATGCGCGAAACCGCCTTTCGACAGCATTCCTATCGCAACACGGTGATCGGACGTCTTGAAGATATTCGTGCGATGCCCGAAAAGCTCGAACATAGTCGCCGCTTCTACGCGAGCGGCTATACGCCCTCCCGGTGTTCGCTGATTCTCGTGGGAGACATTGATTTTTCTCGCCTGAAAAGCATGCTCGAGCGTTTTTATGGTGACTGGCAGAATGGCGAAACCAAAAGTCTGCAACCGCAGGTCGAGCCTCCGCAAACGGAAGAGCGCTCAGCTCAGCTTGTCTGGCCGCACCAGACACTGCCGTATCTGTATATCGGTTACCGAGTGCCTGCGTTTTCTGATCGCGATTCAGACATTCCGGCTCTCGAGGTTCTTTCATCACTGATCTTTTCGACTTCATCGCCGCTGTATCGAAAGTTGGTTCTCGAAAGGCAGTATGTGGAATTTATCAGCGGTTCTTACGATCGGCATCGTGATCCGTACCTGTTCACGATCATTCTGCGGCTCAAGAAATCTTCTGATCTCGAGGTGGTGAAACGAGAAATCGACTTGGCGCTCAAAGAGGCGGCCCGTCATCCTCCGGCGGCTGAAAGGCTTGAAGCCGTGAAATCGAATCTGCGTTACGGTTTGGCACAGCAGCTGAATACCCCGTTGGGAACAGCTTTCACACTCGGAGAGTTTCTGTGGCTGACCGGTGACGCTCGATCGCTGTCGCGACACGTCTCGGGTCTGTCTCGCGTTGAGGCAAAGGATGTGATGCGGGTTGCTGATCGGTACTTTCAACCGTCGGGGCGCACCATCGTGACTCTGACGATGGAGGAAAAGCCGTGATGAAGAGCTACAGACGCTGGAAGCTGCCGATTTTCCTGCTGGTGACGCTTGCCTGCTTGATGGCCGGTCGAACGTTGGCCGCTGATCTCGTGTTGTTGCCGGTTTCCGGGTCGCCTCTGGTCACCATCTGCGTCATGATTCACACCGGACCGATGGATGATCCGGCCGGAAAGGAAGGACTGGCCTGGCTGACTTCGGGGGTGATCGCCCGCGGCGGTACCGGCACCCTGAAACGAGCCGATATCATTCAACGGATGTTTCCGATGGCCGCCGATATCGGCTGTTCGGGGGGCAGAGAGACGATGCTCTTCGGTGGCACGGTGCATCGCGACCATCTGTCTGCGTACTATGATCTTTTCAAGGCGGTGGTCCTGCAACCCGCATTTGCCGCCGAAGATCTTGAACGCGAGCGCGAAGCTGCAGTCAGCTGGCTGGTGAACGGCCTGCGCAGCACGGAAGACGAGACTCTCGGCAAAGAAGTTCTGGAGCAGGAATTGTATCGGCATCACCCGTACTTTTGTTACGGAACGACCGACGGTCTTCGAGCCATTACCGCTGATGACTTGCGGGCCTTTCATCAGCAGGCGTTGTCCCGGCGCAAAATCTGGGTCGGTATCGGCGGTGGGTATGACCAGAGCTTTGTCGAGCAGGTGAAGCATGATTTCGGTCGTTTGGGCTCGGACAAACCGGCAGACGAGCTGCCGAAGCCGGTGATGCCGAAGGGAATCGAGATCACGCTGGTACAGAAAAAGTGTGATGCCTGTGCGATTTCGATGGGCTTTCCAGTCTCCTATACCCGCGCCGACCCTGATTACTTTGCCCTCCTGGTCGCGAATGCCTATCTTGGCGAACATCGCATGTTCATCGGCCGGCTGCAGAAAACGTTGCGAATGGCGCGGGGCATGAACTACGGCAATTACTCCTATCTCGAATATTTCACCCAGGGTGACGGCAGATTCGCGCAATGCGGTGTTCCCCGTCGACAGCAGTATTTCAGCATCTGGATCAGACCCGTGAAGCATGAACAGGCGCATTTTGCCTTGCGAGCCGCTCTGCGTGAGCTTCATCTGCTGGTGAAACGCGGCATGACGGAAACTGAAGTCGAGGAATACAAGCGTTTCATTCTGGCAAACTCGCGTCTGTGGGCGCAGACCGTCGAACGACGTCTGGGGTATCTCATCGATAGTCGGTTTTACGGCATCAACGATTTTCTGCGCGACGTGCAGCAGCGCGTGGCCGGCGTGACGGCACGGCAGGTGAATGCGGCGATTCGTCGGCATTGGCAGGCAAAACAGATACGGGTCGTCATGGTGACTGATCGAGCGGAAGCATTACGCGAGGCGCTGTTGCGCAATGAGGTTTCTCCGATCTCGTATGAAAAAAAGGAACTTCCCGCCGATCTGTCGGCGGAAGATCGTGAGATCTCGACGTATCATCTGCCGCTGGCGGCCTCAGATGTGAAGATCGTCGCCGCGAACGACCTGTTCAATCGCCGCTCAGAAAACAGGTGAGCTTCCAGACCCCGTCCAGCTTTTCGACCATCAGGCGCATATCGATGGGGCTGCGGACATACTTGCCCCAGATGAACCCTGTCTGACCCTGAGCCGTCGTAACCTGCACCCACGGATGGGTTTCGCCCTGCAGCTTTTGCCGAGGAGCACGCGACAGCTGATCGAGATCGAGTTTGACGATATCGTATGACAGCCAGCCGATAACTTTTCCGTTGGGTTCAGGGGTTTGGCGCATCGGCACATTATCGGCCACGATGGCGGCATGAGTGAATCCGTCGTATTCTTCGGGCCAGCAGGCGGAAACATACGGAGCCTGAAATCGGTTCGGGTCGCCGTTGACAAAGGCGCCGCCCAGGTTCAGCACTCGCTCGAGTTCCTTCCAGAAAACAGACTGTTGAGGATTTTTGTCCAGGTTCCAGAAACGCAAAAATCCTTCCAGGCCGTCATCCGGGCCGAGTGTCCAGCGAAGATGCGGGTCGATGTGCGGTTCAAGAAAAGAGAAGTTCCGCGTTCGTGCAGCCATGGCCATCTGCTTCCAGAACTGCTGCAGCGAGGGGTCGAGATGAGCCTGTTGTACCGGTCGCAGTTTCGCGGGTTTGAATCCCGACGCGGGTGACACACCTGCTGAAATGAGTATGAACAGAATGAAGACGGCTGCCGCGACGAATGGCCGGCTACGGCTCAGAGCTTTCCCATGAGAGTCTTTAAACAAAACCGAGGGCCGTGTGTGAGTCATTTGAACATCCGATAGTGTCCGATGATCTGGAAGGCGAAGAGCACGTCTTCGAGTTGTGCTCCGGCCCCGATGTTGTGAACGCAGAGATATCTGCGGGTTTCGGGCACGGGCAGGTGGCTGACGATGCCGATATGCGGACGCCCGTCGCTCAAGGCCCAGGCAACAATGTCGCCCGGCTGGTAGTCGGCTTCCTGAGTGGTCACCGGCAATGCATACCCCTGACGCTTGAACCAGCACATGAGATTTGGCACGCGGCGATGGTCGATGTTGCGATCCGGTTTCTTCAAACCCCACTTCTGCGGGTAGACGGAAAAGTTCTGCCGCATGTCGGTATGAACCAGCACCTGCAGGTCTTTGCCAAGCCTGCGCAAGGCTCGAATGACCACGTCGGTGCAAACTCCGCGTTCGATAGGTACGTCACCACCCGGATATTTGAGCGTCACATACGCCGGGTCATACAACACCGTTACGCCTACCTGATCGACCGCTGCCTGAATAAAGCGTTCGCGGTCGCTTTCCTTTAGCGGCTGCGCGAAAAGGGTGGCGGTCGCCGGTAAAACGACCAACAGGGCGGTGATGATCGGTCGTAACACGGTCATGAGCGATGTGGGCATCAGAGAACTCCGGAGCATGAACAGATGAAGGGCGCTTTCCAGAAGAGCGACTGAGTTGGGAAGGATAAAGACGGCGAATGTGGCCGATTCCTTCAGGATGATTATATGCGTGATGAGCGAAAGTGCCAAGTCCGCTGTCGAAATGGTATAATCCGGGCCATGGAAAGACGGCAAGGGCGGCCGACAGGGCTTACCCGCGGTGGAAGGGAATGGACGCCGCGCTACCTCACGCGTATTGTTCCCGAGCACTGTACCGGGTGTGGGTTCTGTGTGAAAGTGTGCCCGGCTGCGGTGTTTCAAGGAGCGCCGCGCGCGATTCCGACCGTTGTCCGGCTCGAAGAGTGCATTGGGTGCCGTGTCTGCTTCAATCTTTGTAAAGATCGCGCCATCGAACTGGAAACACTGGAGAACGAGGTATGAGTCGCTGTATCGGCCTTGACCTGGGGTCGCGGCGTTCAAAAGCCGTCGTTCTCGAGGACGGACAAGTGCTGGAAAAGGCGGTCTTTGATTCGTGGGTGTTGGCACACGAGCAGATTCGCGACTGGGTTGTGCAGCGTCGACCGGCGGCCGTCGGAGCCACCGGATATAGCCGCCAACAGGCGCGTCAGGCTTTCGACGCACGGGTGCAGACGGAGATCGCCGCGTTTGCCGCGGGTGCCGGCTTGCTTGCGCCTGGTACGCTCACGCTGTTTGATGTCGGCGGTCAGGATGCCAAGGTGATTCGTCTCGACGGGACCGGAACCGCTCTCGATTTTGAAATGAATGACAAGTGTGCCGCTGGTACCGGCAAGTTTTTTGAAATATTGGCTGGTACTCTTGGGCTCACCTATGTTGAAATGCTCGATGCGGCAGAACGGTCGACGTCGGCCGTGACGATTTCGAGCACGTGCGCGGTATTTGCCGAATCTGAGATTATCGGTCGTCTCGCCGACGGCGCGGAACGGGCTCATCTGGCGCGCGGCGCCATGCGGTCAGTCGCTGAACGTCTGGCAGCGATGAGTATGCGGGTCGGCTGCGTCTCACCCGTGATTCTGGTCGGTGGTGGTGCCAATGCATCACTGGCTGCCGAGTTGTCTGCGCTTCTGCGCACCGAAATTCTGCTTCCCTCCGACGGATCGTTTTTTGGGGCCGTCGGGATCGCCCGTCTGGTGTCGGGCGAAATCCCCCATAGAGGAAACTCATGATCGTCTTGAACGGGAGTCGGCTGGATCTTGCCAGCCTTCGACGCATTGCCGATGGTGAGCCGGTATCGATTGATCCGGCGGTTGTTGAACGCGTACAAGCCTCACGACATCTGGTCGAGCATCTGGTCAATCAAGAGCGCGTGGTGTATGGAGTGACCACGGGCTTTGGACATCTGTGCAATACCCGCATCAGCCGCGGTGACCTGGAAAAGCTGCAGACGAACCTGATTCGCAGCCACGCCACCGGGGTCGGCGCTCCGTTCTCTGCGCCTGAAGTGCGGGCCATGATTGCCATTCGCATCAATTCGCTGTTGCACGGAGTCAGCGGCGTTCGCCTCGAGGTTGTTCAGGGGCTGGCGGATCTGTTGAACCATCGCATCACCCCCTGTGTTCCTGAGAAGGGTTCGGTCGGCAGCTCTGGTGATCTTGCGCCGCTGTCTCACATCATGCTGGTGTTGATGGGTGAAGGGGAAGTTCTCGGCGAAGACGGCAGGCCGGCGCCGGCTGCTCCGGCTTTGGCCAAAGCCGGCCTGAAGCCCCTGCAATTGCTGGCGAAGGAAGGCCTGGCGCTGATCAACGGCACCTCCGTCATGACCGGTGTTCTCGGCCTCGCGGTGGAGCGTGGTCTGAAGATCGCGCAGAGTGCCGACATCATCGCCGCGCTGACGCTCGAGGTGTTGCGCGGCTCTGATGCGCCGTTCGACGAAGCATTCATTGCGCTGCGCCCCTATCTCGGTCTCAAATACGTGGCCGAAAATGTGCGTGCCTGCCTTGAAGGCAGCGAGGTGCGATCGAGCCACCTGCACTGTGAAAAAGTGCAGGATGCGTATAGTCTTCGCTGTATTCCGCAGGTTCATGGTGCCTCTCGCGAAGCTCTTCGACACCTGGCTGAACAAGTACAAATTGAGTTTAACTCGGTTACCGACAATCCGATTCTGTTTGATGAACACAAGATCATCAGCGGCGGTCACTTTCATGGGCAACCGATGGCGCTGGCGGCCGATTACTTCGGCATCGCCATGGCCGAGCTGGGCAATATCAGCGAACGTCGCATCGATCGTCTGTTGAACCCTCTGGTCAGTGGCATGGCGCCGTTCCTGGCTGAAAACCCCGGCGTGAACTCCGGTCTGATGATCGTGCAATACACGGCAGCGTCACTGGTCAGTGAAAACAAGGTGTTGGCGCACCCCGCGTCCGTCGATTCCATTCCCACCTCGGCGTACCAGGAAGACCATGTCAGTATGGGCACCATTGCTGCGCGAAAGGGTGCAAAGATCCTTGAACACACGGCGCAGGTGCTGGCCATCGAGTGGCTGTGCGCCGCGCAGGCATACGAGTTTGTGAAACCGTTGAAACTGGGAAAGGGAACCGGGCGAGCGTACGAGTTACTGCGGCAGACTCTGCCGCCGCTGAAAGAAGACCGGATCATGTATACCGATCTGGCCGCCGCCCAACAACTGCTTTGGAAAGGAGAACTGGTTGAACATGTCGCCGAAGAAGTCGTCATCCGCTAGTCGGGTCGTGCATCCGCCGACCGGCACGAAACTGCATTGCAAGGGCTGGCTGCAGGAAGCTGCTTTTCGCATGGCGCAACATAACCTCGACCCCGAGGTTGCCGAAAAACCTGAAGAACTGATCGTATACGGGGGCATCGGCAAGGCTGCTCGCAATTGGGAATGTTATGACGCCATTCTGAAGACCCTTCAAAGACTCGAAAACGACGAAACCCTTCTCGTACAATCAGGCAAACCGGTAGCCGTATTCAAGTCTCATCCCGATGCGCCGCGGGTCATTCTGGCCAACTCGCTGCTGGTGCCACGCTGGGCCACCTGGGACCACTTTCACGAACTCGATCGCAAAGGGTTGATGATGTACGGTCAGATGACCGCCGGCTCCTGGATCTACATCGGCACCCAGGGCATCCTGCAGGGAACGTATGAAACGTTTGCAGCCATCGCTCAGAAACACTTCGGAGGTTCGCTGGCTGGTACGATTTCACTGACCGGCGGACTCGGCGGCATGGGTGGCGCTCAGCCGCTGGCCGTGACCATGAACGACGGCGTCTGTATTGCCGTCGAAGTCGATCGAACGCGTATTCAGCGGCGCATCGATCACCGCTATTGCGACGTCATGGTCGAAACGATCGATGAAGCGATCAAAAAAGCGCAGGAAGCCAGGAAACAGAAGAAGCCGCTCTCGATCGGTTTGCTCGGCAACTGCGCTGAAGTGCTTCCCGAGATGTTCAAGCGCGGATTTCGCCCGGACATTCTCACCGACCAGACCTCGGCGCACGACCCGCTCAATGGGTATGTGCCGGCCGGCATGTCGTTTGAAGCCGCTCTCGAACTTCGCCGCACTGATCCCAAAGGGTATGTCGAAAAAGCCAAAGACTCGATCGTCACTCATGTAAAAGCCATGCTCGAGTTCATGGATGCCGGCGTCATCACCTTTGATTACGGCAACAACATTCGTGGTCAGGCGCTCGATCGCGGTCTCAAGAGAGCTTTCGACTTCCCCGGGTTCGTGCCGGCATATATTCGCCCACTTTTCTGCGAAGGTAAGGGGCCGTTCCGCTGGGTGGCGTTGTCGGGCGACCCGCAGGATATCTACACGACCGATGAAGCGATGGTGAAGCTGTTCCCCGATCACGCCCCATTAAAGCGCTGGCTGGCCAAGGCGCGGGATCAGGTGCACTTCCAGGGGTTGCCGTCACGCATCTGCTGGCTGGGCTATGGTGAACGTGAAAAAGCCGGCGTTCTGTTTAATGATCTGGTCAAGACCGGAAAGGTGAAAGCACCGATCGTCATCGGGCGCGATCATCTTGATGCCGGTTCTGTGGCTTCGCCTTTCCGCGAGACCGAAGCCATGAAAGACGGTTCTGATGCGGTTGCCGATTGGCCGATCCTGAACGCGCTGATCAATGCCGTGAATGGCGCGACCTGGGTCAGTGTTCATCACGGAGGGGGAGTCGGCATGGGCAACTCGATTCACGCGGGGATGGTCATTGTCGCTGACGGCACCCCCGAAGCGGAAAAACGTTTGCGTCGCGTGCTGACTTCCGATCCGGGAATGGGGGTCGTTCGGCATGTCGATGCCGGCTATGAACTGGCCGCTGACTGCGCACGCAAGCATGGGGTTGATATTCCCATGATGACGAAAAAGTAACTGCTTACTTGAAACTCACAACAGGAGAACACCGTGGAAATCATTGAAAGTATTATCAACATCAGCGAAGGTCGAGATGCCGAAACGGTTAACTACATCGTTGAATCGGTACGCAAGACTCCCGAATGTTTCCTGCTCGATGTCTCTTCGGATGCCGATCACAATCGAACAGTCATTACCTTTATTGGAAATCGTACCAGTCTGATGGCGGCAATAAGAGATTTGTACAAGCGCAGTCTCGAAAAAATCGATTTGCGCAGGCATCAGGGCGAGCATCCGCGCATGGGTGCGGTCGATGTCGTTCCCTTTGTTCCCATTCGCGACGTCACGCTCGAGGATACTATCGCTTTCAGCAAAGAAGTGGGCAAGATGATCTGGGAAACGTACAAGGTGCCGGTGTATTTCTATGAAGAAACACAACCGGTTTCGGATCGCAAGAACCTGGCCGCGATTCGAAAAGGGGAATTCGAGGGATTGCCCGAAAAGATGAAGAAGCCCGAATGGAAACCGGACCTGGGTGAGTGCGCGCCGCATGAGAGTGCAGGTGCGTCAGTCGTCGGGTGTCGCATGCCGTTGATTGCCTTCAACGTCAATCTCGGAACATCGAGCCTCGACATCGCCAACGCGATTGCCCGTCATGTGCGTGGCAGTTCCGGCGGACTCATGTGCGTGAAAGCCATGGGAGTCGAACTCAAGCAGCGCGGTATCGTGCAGGTTTCGATGAACATGGTGAATTACAAGAAATCACCGCTGTTTCGCGTGTTCGAAATGATCAAAGCCGAGGCTGAACGTTACGGAGTACCAGTCGTCGGATCGGAAATCGTCGGATTAGTGCCGCAGGATGCGATGTTCGAAGTGGCTGAATATTATCTGCGCGTCGAACAGTATACTCCGGCCTGTATCCTTGAAAACAAGATCAATACCGTGCTCTTTGAACAGTTGAAAAAGTAACGGTCAGAGAACGATCAAGGCGGGTCGGCGGGCTAACAACCGTCGACCCGTTTTGTTGAAGGCATGGACAGATCGGTGAGTCGAGTACCGTGGTGACGGAGTTTGCCAATGGGCTCGCCAACAGCAGAATTGACAGGAGGAAGCGAATGCCGAAACGAACACGACGTCTTCTGCCGGTTTTCCTGTGCATGGCGTTGGTGACTCTCTGTCTGACACTCAAAGCTCTCAGCGCGCAGACCTCGTCGACTGTCGACGTCCGTGACGTCGAAACCGGCAAGCAGGGCATGGTGACTTCCGGTCTCTCCATCACCTATCCGCTGCCGGACACGGTTTTTCCTCGCGACTTTCCGCCGCCGGCATTCTTGTGGAAGGATGGTTCTTCCGCTGTTGCCTGGAATGTCCGGGTTACGGCTTCATCTTCTGAGCCATTCATCAGTGAACAGGTGGCAACGACTTCGTGGCGACCGTCCATTGCACAATGGGAACAGTGGAAAGCTGCCTTCCCCGAGGTGAAAGTCACGGTCTCGATTACTGCGCAAACGGTTTCTCCGGCAATAGAATCAACAGATACTCGTTCCGTTGGTTCGGTTGGTGTCATTGTGTCGGCCGATGCCGTGGAAGCCCCGATTTTCTTTCGTGCGGTGCCGCTGCCGTTCATCGAAGCGCTTCGTCACATGGATCAGATCAGCTGGCGTCTGGGCGTTGTCGCGACGACGACCACACCGCGCGTGGTGTTGGATCGGATGGTGGTGTGCGGCAATTGCCATTCCTTTTCGAACGACGGCCGGGTGATCGGCATGGATGTGGATTACGCGAACGACAAGGGTTCGTATCTGGTTGCTTCCGTAGCCTCAATCATTGAGATGACCCGCGACAAAATCATTACCTGGAGCGACTTCCGGCGAGAGGATCAGACGCAGACATTCGGGTTGCTTTCTCAGGTTTCTCCCGACGGTCGGCATGTTGTCAGCACGGTGAAAGACCGATCTATCTTCCTGCCGCGCAACGATCCGATGTTCTCGCAGATCTTCTTTCCGTTTCGCGGCATTCTCGCGGTCTACTCTCGCGATACCGCCACATTCACGGCTTTGCCGGGTGCGGACGATCCGAATTTTGTGCAGAGCAGTCCGGCCTGGAGTCCGGATGGAAAGAAGATCATTTTTGCGCGAGCACCCGTCGATCCTGCGTTCGGGACGGTCATGCAGGACAAGTCTGCGGTTTTATCGGGCGCAGAGGGCGAAACATTCATGGCTCGCGGCATCAAGATACGCTACGACCTGTACGAAGTCTCGTTCAACGATGGAAAGGGTGGTACGGCTCGTCCGCTCGAAGGGGCCTCGAACAACGGCTTCAGTAATTACTTTCCCAGGTATTCGCCTGACGGCCGCTGGATCGTCTTCTGTCGTGCCTCGAGCTACATGCTGCTGCAACCCGACAGCGAACTCTGGATCATTCCCGCCACGGGCGGTAAAGCGCGTCGAATGACCTGCAACACGTCGCGCATGAACTCCTGGCACAGCTTTTCGCCAAATGGTCGATGGTTGGTGTTTGCCTCGAAGTGGCAAGGCCCGGCCACGAGATTATACTTGACTCACATCGATGAGAACGGCATGGATACACCGCCTGTCTGGCTTGAGTCGTTCGACATCGACGATCGTGCCGCCAATATCCCCGAGTTTGCAAACATTGCTCCGCATTCATTGCAAAAAATGTCCGAGCAGTTTGTGGATGAAAACAGCTTTGTCCGCATGGCTCGGCAGTTTTACTTCATCTTTTCCGATTCGAAACTTGCCAGACGTGAACTGGAGCAGGCGATGAAGAAGAATCCGCGTCTGGCGCAGACCTTGCAAGAGCCGGTGGGTCATCTGTTGTCTTTGTCAGAGATGCTCGCCATGACCGGATACGCCGGTGAGGCCATTCGAGTGCTCGAACGGGTTGTTGAACAGGAACCAACGCACCCCGAGGGATACGCCAATCTCGGCATCCTGTACGAGCAGGAAGAAAGACTTCCTGAGGCGCAGGCCTGCTTTGAAAAGGCCGTTCAACTTGATCCGAAGAGCCCTCAGTTACGCAACTATCTCGGTATGGTCTATCTGCGCCGGCATCAACTTTCTGAGGCTCTGCGCACCTTCGATGAAGCGCGATTGCTTGATCCGACTGATGCCGTCACCCGTACTCTGCTGGGGACCGTCTGTCGACAACTGAAAGACAACGCGCGAGCAGAAATCGAATATCGTGAGGCGGTAAAACTGTCCCCCAAAGATGCAGTTGCCTGTGTCGGACTAGGACGATTATTGTGCGAGTCCAAGGGTGCCTGGGAAGAGGGAATTCAGTGGGTGGAGACGGCGCGGCAACTCGTTCCATTACCGAAAGAAGAGCGCCTGTTCCTCGGTAACGCATACTTGAGAGTCGGAAGAATCTCCGATGCGCTTCAAATCTTTGAAGAACTGGCCCGCGAACAACCCGATGATCAAAATCTTCAGAAAGCCATTGAAGACATACGCAAACGCCTGAAGTGAGGTGATGTGGAAGGTGAGCCTCTTTGCTCCAGGCGTGTACTCGGTAACTTCCTGCGCGAATGAAGTTGCATCACATCAGAAGATAATGATATGAAATTTATGTGTTGCGAATATGCGATAAATACCGTGTTCCGAGATGTCCATGCCGTCTTGGAACGGAATTCAAAACGTGTGACAGCGGTACCGGAGAACAGATGAGGCAATTGACGATCCGGATTCAGACCGTCTGACAAAGGAAGAAGAAAGTGACGAACACTAAAGTCTCCGCGGATATCCTGGTTCATTCGTTGAACTCCGCCGTGCTGTATCCGCGCCCATTCAAGGGGAAGGGTTCTCCGGTCGGCTGGGACATCGAAGAACGACGCGATGTTTCGATTGCCGGCTTTCGGGGGCGCATTGTGTGGGTTGGCTCAGCGGAAGACGTGTGTGATGCGGTTCGTCTGCAACCTGGCGCTGAACTGATCAATGCACAGGGCTTGACGGCCGTTCCCGGCTTTGTCGATGCTCACACACATCTGATCTATGCCGGAGATCGCAGCAACGAATTCGAGATGCGGGTGCAGGGACGACCGTATCTCGATATCCTCGCGGCCGGCGGTGGCATCCTCAAAACCGTCGAATCGGTGCGACAATTGTCGGAAGACGCTCTCTACCATGAGGCGGTGGCGCGAGCCTGGAAAGCCGTCTCCTGGGGGGTGACCACCCTCGAAATCAAGAGCGGGTACGGACTCGATCTTAACAGCGAACTCAAAACGTTGCGCGTGGTTCGAAGACTGCGAGAGACGTTGCCGATAACGATTGTTGCGACCTTCATGGGGGCTCATGCAGTGCCGAAAGAAGCCAAAGACAACCCGGACGCTTTTGTCGACCGCATCTGCAACGAATGGATTCCCGTCGTCGCGAAAGAGGAACTGGCACAGTTTAACGACGTCTTTACCGAGAACAAAGCTTTTTCGGTTGAGCAGTCGCGCCGCATTCTGCAGGCCGGCATGAAGCATGGTCTGAGACCGAAGATTCATGCCGACGAGATCAACGTGCTCGGCGGGGTCGATCTTGCGGTCGAAATCGGTGCGGTAAGTGCTGATCACCTGCTCAAGACAGGGCCTGCCGGCATTGAAAAACTTGTCGGCTCCGGTGTGATTCCCGTGCTGTTGCCCGGCACTTCGACATACCTCATGGAATCGCATCACGCTGATGCGCGTTCGATGATCGCCGCCGGGTTGCCGGTTGCGGTGGCCAGCGACTTCAATCCGGGAAGCTGTCAGTTCTATGCCGCCGGCCTCATTCAATCACTCTCGATGCTGCAGCTGAAGATGAGCGCATCTGAGGCGCTCATTGCTGGTACTCTTCACGGGGCGTTCGCCGTCGGCCTCGGCACTGAAACGGGGGCAATCGAGCCTGGTCGTCGCATGGATCTTGCTCTGTTGCGTGCCGGGTCATTCCGCGAGATCGGCTACCGCGCCGGAGAAAACCTGGTCGATACCGTCATTGCGGGCGGTATTCCGATTCTGCATAATGATGCATAGGAAAGAGCGTTAAGCATGGCACATAAATTCTCTCCCTCCAACCTGGCACGACTCGAGAATCCACAGCGGGCAACGTTGTTCTCGCCACCCGATATTCTTCGCCGATGCGGAAATTTGTCCGGGAAGATCATTCTTGATATCGGCGTGGGGAGCGGTTTTTTCCTGCCTTCGCTTGTCGAGGCGGCCGGGCCGGGCGGCAAGGTTTACGGACTCGACATCTCGAATGAAATGCTCGATTACGTGAGGTTTGAGAAACTGCCGAAACTGCCTTTCCCGACGGTCGAGCTGCTGCCGGTCGAAGAAAGCCGAATTCCTCTTTCCGATCGATCGGCCGATCTGGCCTGGCTTTGCTTTCTCTACCACGAACTTGAACATCCGATCGCCTATCTGCAGGAGTTGAAGCGGGTGCTGGTTCCGGGTGGTCGTATCTGTATCATTGATTGGAACGATCACGAGCGTCCGATGGGGCCGCCGCCGAGTGAAGTCGTGCCTCGTTCGGGCATCGAAGCGCATGCACAGCAGGCCGGCCTGAAGATCGATATCTCCGAGTCTCTGGGTGAGTGCTGCGAACTGGTCGTGCTCTCGGTGTGAAGCACCGTTCTCGCCGCGATCACGTGAGCGCTCAGCCGTCTTCCCCCTGCGAGATTCGCATTTTTGCTCGTTCGCTGGATGACAATGCGCGAGAGCAGATTGACCAGCTGGCTTCGCATCCCGCGATCAGCGGCCCGGTCGCGATCATGCCTGATGCGCATGCCGGTGCCGGTTGTGTCATCGGTTTCACCGGCAGATTCAACCAGGCGGTCATTCCCAACATCGTTGGGGTCGATATCGGCTGCGGTGTCCTTGCCTGTCGTCTCGAAGGGCTTGTGTCACCCGACTGGCACAAACTCGACAACTTCATTCGACGGGCGATTCCACTCGGCATGAGTTCTCGCCGTGATGCCGGCGTCTTTCGACAGAAGTCGATACTGGCGGCGGAATCGGATCGCTGGCTCGAGTTGTGCGACGAGATGGAACGGAAGTTTTTCGCCGAATATCGCATCGGCAGGCACACGCCCCCGGAGTTGCAGCTGGCAACGCTGGGTGGCGGCAATCACTTCATCGAGGTCGATCGTGGTGCGCACGGCGATTTGTACCTGTTGATCCATTCCGGATCACGCAATTTCGGCCTGCGGGTGGCCGAGTATTTTCAGAAACGGGCTCGCGATTACACCTGCCGACGCAAGGTTGTCGTCCCGCACGGAACCGAGTTTCTTCCCATCGAGAACGGTGGCGACGAATATCTTCATTGGGCGAGGCAGGCGCAGACATACGCCCGGTACAACCGTCGCGCCATGCTCCTGCTGATTCTCGATTTTCTCGGGTTGCGACCAGACGAGAGCAACATCTTTGAGAGCGTTCACAACTATATTTCGCCTGTTGATCAGATTGTACGAAAAGGGGCGATCTCGGCCCGTGATAACGAAAAGGTCGTCATTCCGTTGAACATGGCTGATGGCACCATCATCGGACGCGGTCGTTCGAATGCTGATTACAACTTTTCGGCGCCGCATGGTGCCGGACGCGTGCACGGTCGACAGGAGATGAAACGTATGCTGGCGGCGGGAACGCTGACGATGCAGCAGTATCATGCGTCGATGAGCCACGTCTATTCCACCTCGGTTTCGCGCCAGACGATTGACGAAAGCAAGTTCGCCTACAAGCCGTTTGATCTGATCCGCGAGCATCTCGAAGCGACGGTGAACATTGAAGACCATCTCACCCCGGTCTACAACCTGAAGGCATCGGAAGACTGACGGCGGCGATGAAAGGAGCCCGAAAGTATGAATCAGCAGGCTGAATGGACCACACGGAATGATCGGCCGGCGCATCTGCCCCGGCATGGCCGGCCCCGACGATGGCTCGTACTCATTCTGATTCTGATTGCGATTTCATCGGCAATTCGGGCTGAAGACAAGCATGATGGCGAATTGGGTTTCGTCGTCTTCGTTCGTGGCGAGGCCAGAATTCTCAAAGGTGATACGGTTGCCACGGCTGCCGCAGATATGGCGTTATCGGTGCAGGACATTATCGAAACCGGTGCGGGGGCAGCCTTACGCTTCGTCTTCAAACACGACAAAAAGTCAGGCACCAGGAATGTGCGTGCCAATCAACGATTTGAAATGAAGCAGATCCTTTCTGAACCTGCCGCGTCTTCTTCGGTTGATGTTCAAAAGGCGATTGTCGATACGTTTTTTACCCCGTCGAATGATGGAGAAATTGCCGGGGTGGTTCGATCAGAACAGAAGACTCTTGCCATCCTGTTTCCGCGATCTCGAGTCCGCGGTCCGATTCGTCGCGTCGTGTGGACGCCGAACCCTGATGCCGAAGCTTATCGCGTTGTCGTGAAGGCTGACTCTCGTGAAGTATTCAATGCGATCGGTACCGGAACCTTCATGAACATTCCAGAAGTTCTCATGTCGTCGCATCCTACGTTTGAGGTGCAGGCTCTCGCAGACGAGGAAATCATCGATAAGGCGGAAAGCACCCCGCTCCTTCTTCCTGTCGATGAGCAGAAGAGTCTTGATGACACGCTGCAATCGCTGCTTCCTGAAGACGGCGCGTCAGACGATGGTGCGTCGCTGTTGGCGGGCATCGCTCTACAACAACACGGGTGTCATGGCGAGGCTCTCACACGGTTTGCCGACTATCTGCGAATTGTACCAGAAAGCAAGCGAGGACGTGCTCTTGCCGAGAGATCATGGCAGGGTTTGAATGTTGGTTCGTCTCTTGAGACGGTGCTGCGCGATCTCGGATCCGAACCGAAGGTTTCAGGAACATCCGCTCCGTGAACGACAATACCTGGCGTCGAAACACTTTTCTCGTAAGCGCTCTGTTTCTTATTGTCGTCGCCGTTCTTCTTTCGGAGAGCAGCCTGTTTCGTTTGTTTGATGCTTCGTTGCAGGGAATGACCTATCGTTTCGGGTTTACGGAAAACTCAGAACGCAACATCGTCATTGTCACCATTGATGAAGAGTCTTTTGCCAGACTGAAAATGGAACCCGAGCTTCGAGAGTTCTCGGAGATCGTCTGGCCCTGGCCGCCTCGGTTACATGCGTTGCTGCTGAAGCGATTGGCCGACAATGGAGTATCGGCCGTTGCGTTCGACATTCTCTTCTCTGAATCGTTCGGCGGGGTCTACCTGCCTGAATACGCTTCGCCGGATGCCTTGATTCGTGAGTCCGATGCGGCCGGCATTCCCATCGTCATGGCCGCGATGCGAGATGCACAGCATATCACTCTGCCGTTGCCGGTCTATCGGCAGGCCGGTTTCAAAACCGGTCTGGTGAACATTCCGCGCCGCGCCTGGTCGGGAGTCGATCGATATCAATTTCTGCAGAATGCTTCCGAATCTCTGGCCCTTGCCCTGGTCAAAGCCGCCAATGGTGAGAAAGCTCTGCAGTTTCTCGGATGGAGCGGAGAGCGGCTGGCCGAAACACGCCTTCTGGACTTTCGAAATGAATACCATCGGATGTTTCCGATCATTTCCTATTCCGACGTTTTACTGCAGCGTGTGCCGCAGAATGTGCAACAGCAGTGGCGGGTGAAAAATCCAAAAGAGCTTTTTGATGGAGCGATGGTCTTGATCGGGCGAACCACGCTCGATGCTCAGGACATTCATCCGACCCCGATCGGTTCAATACCTGGCGTTGCCTTGCACGCTGCTGCCGCCTCCATGTTGCTGCGATCGCCGGAAACCGCTCCGAAGGCTCCGGGTTTGATTCTGGTTGTTGGGCTACTGTTATCGGGAATATCGGCTGGAAAAATGGCGGCCGGCGCGCAGTCGCTGCTTCGAAGCATCTTTTTCGCCATCGTTTTTCTGGTCATGCACGCATTGCTGAGCGTCTGGTTGTTTCGCGAGTACCATCTGCTGGTGAGCTATGCCGGCTTCTGGTTCTGCTTTTTCGGATCATGGATTGCCGGCAGTGTGATCAACGCCGGTCATGCCCGCCAGGAAAAGCACTTTCTCCAGGGCGTGTTCGGCAAGTATGTGTCGCCGAATGTGGCGACAACCCTTCTCGCGAACCCTGACATGATCAGACTGGGCGGAACATCGGAGATCATCACGATTCTCTTTTCCGATATTGCAGGATTTACATCAATGTCTGAAACCATGCAACCTGAGACCCTGATCGACATGTTGAACCGGTACTTTCGCCTGATGTCGAACGAAGTGCTCACGAGAGATGGAACTCTCGACAAGTACATCGGCGATGCGATTATGGCGTTCTGGGGGGCGCCGATTTCGCAGCCCGATCACGCAGTTCGAGCCTGTGAAGCGCTTCTCGGCATGAAGGCCAGACTGGCGGAATTCAACGCGAGTATTCGGGATATCCTGCCCGCGGGAGTTCGGTTTCGTGTCGGCATCAACACCGGTCGCTGTGTGGTCGGAAACGCCGGCAGCGAATGGAGGTTCGATTACACGGCGATCGGCGACCCGGTCAACACAGCTTCGAGACTCGAAGGACTGGGAAAGAAATACGGTGTTTACAACATTGTTGGCGAGGATACCGTGAAGCTGGTCGACAAGCAGTTCGATTTTCGACTGCTCGATCGCGTGACCGTGGTCGGAAAGAAGGAAACCACCGGAATCTATGAACTGATGGGTCATGCGGGCAAAACGCCGGCGATGTTCCTGCAGCATCATCGTGAGGCCATGGATGCCTATTTCAATCGTGACTGGAAGAACGCGCGCACGCTGTTCTCTGATCTTGCCAGGGAATATGCCGATGAGCACTCAAAGATCATGCTGCAGAGACTGGACAAACTGGAAAGCGATCCGGATCTTGCGGCCCGATTCAATGGTGTCTGGGCTTTTACCTCAAAGTAGAAGACTATTGCCAGTCTCCAGTCAGAAAGAACCCCGCCCAGTCGCGTGGGTCCGGAAAGCTCTTTCTGGTCAGCAGTTGGGCCTGGCGCAGAGATTCGGCTTTGTCATCCCCGGCCAGCAGGCGATCGTAGAACGAAGTCATCAGCAAGGCGGTCGCTTGATCAGATACCGGCCAGAGGCTTGAGAGAACTGACGGCGAACCGGCATAAATGAAAGCGCGAGTGAGTCCGACGACTTCATCGCCTTTGTACAAGTTGCCCAGCCCTGTCTGGCACGCGCTGAGCACGACGAGTGTCGCCTGCAGGTCGAGACTCATGACGTCGCTGACCGGCACGGTTCCAGTGCCGATGGCGACCGAAGATTCCAGCGGGACCACCGTAGACAGCAACCCGTGTGTCGCCAGATGCACAATGTCAGCCTGCTCGACCTGACGGATGAAATCTCCGGGCGAGAGTTGCGCTTCGCGATAGAACCGGCCGGCAGGTGCCGGAAAACGCTGTTGCAGATACTCCGTCTCTTTGAGCGAGCCCGGAAGGGCGGCGAGAGAGTTGGGACTCTGGTTCCCGAAGGCATAACCGAAGCAGCTGTCGAAACGGCGATGATTTTTGGCACGGCAGAATTTCAAGGTCGCGACGTTCGGCAGATAGGTGATGGAAAAGAAGTTGATGAGTGGCTCGTCTTTTTCGTTGCAGAGGGCGCCGAACGGCACAAAATACAGGACGCTCTGTGGAATGATGATCAGACGTGTTTTGCCTTGAATAGCAGGAAGAACGGGAGCCACAAGATCGTCATGCAGTCTGCGCAGTCCGTCTTGAACCCGCTGATCGGTGCCGGATTCCTGCAGCAGAGAGGTGATCTGTCTGCTGGTCTGCAGAATGGAGGCGCTGGATGCGGGGAGTGTAATCGCTGTTACAGAAGCCGTCTCAGAGTCGGCTGACCTGGACAAAACGAAACAACTCGCTCTCCCGATGGTCTCGGCGTTCGGGGGAACTTCAATGAAGTAGGCCAGCAAAGCCGCATCTGTTCCGATAAGACTCGCGATATCTTCAAGCTTCGGAGGATCACCGACATCCGTCATGGCGGCGAATTCCGGCCCGGCCAGCTCAGCGAAGCGACGTTCTGCCTCGATCAGACTCTGCAGCTTCTGTGGGTCGAGGAACCCCATCAGTTGTGATAGGCGTTTCTGATCACCCGGACTTTGCGGAAATCCTTCTGCCGCTCGTTGAAGGGCCTGCCGGTCTCGCTGAATTTTCTGCTTTTCACGTTCGAGTCGTTCACGCTCCTCGCGCAGCAGTTCGGCCTGTTTGCGTTTGATCAGCTTGCTGGAATCGATCTGATCGAGCAGATCGACAAAGGCTCGCGCTCGGGCGCGTTCGGCGTATTGAAAAGCCTCGCGGTCTTTTCCCATGTCGAGAAGAAGCTTCACCATGTAGCTGTACACCTGTCCGCGCCCCGCCATGAAAGATCGGCGAAACCGCTCGGTACCGAGAAGAAGACGGAACTTTTCGAGAGTTTGAATGGCTTGATCAAAGCAGGCTCGCGCCTCATCGCGTCGGCCGAGGGCGGCATGAATCCGGCCGCGATGTGATAATGCCCCCCACAGAAGGTTGGCGTCCCCAAGCTCTTTTGCCAATTCCTCAGCTTGTACGCACAACTTCTCGGCTTCGCTGTACCGATGTTGATCGATCAGACCGGCGACCATATTCACCAGAATCGTCGCTTGCCATTTCTTTCTGAAAGCCGGTGACAGTCGGGGCAGCAATGCCTCTGCTTCACGAAGATCGTTGATGGAGGCATCGAGGTTTCCCATGGCGGCAAACAGAAGACTGCGATTGTTCAGCAGGGCGACCATGCCGAGATCCTGACCCTCGGTAGCTTTTAGAAAGGCGCCGGCAGATGCGAACTCGACAACGGATTCCTGGTGACGTTCGAGTTGTTGCAGCACGCTTGCCCTCGTAAGGTGAAAATACGAACTGAGGAAGCCGGCAAAGTACTTGTCGAGAACTGAGAGAAGCTCGGTGGCAACAGTTTCGGAAGCGGACGGAAGGCACAGGCGTCGGCATTGTCGCACCAGCGCTCTGGCGGCCGGATGATTGACGATTTCCCAGGCACGCTCATGATCTCCCAGTCGACTGTAGATGCCCGCCAGCGTAAGCGACAAGGTGAAGAACTCCACGACCTGTGAAGACTGTCGCAACCTGAAGAGTTCGTCTTCCATCTGTGTCACAGCATCGTTCACAGCAAATGTTGTTGAAGCGACATTGCCGGACTTACCCTCGTTCATGGGCAGGTTCAGGCGCGAAAGCAGCGACCGTCGCAGACCCTCGAACACGATGGTTGCCGCGTAGAACTGTTGTCTGTCCAGCTTGATGTAAGCCCGTTCCTTTGACAGGTTGTATGCTTTGTCGGGGTCTTTCCCGGCATCGATCAGTGGTTCGATGCGGTTGAGCAGACTCTCCGCTTCCGCCAGGCGCTCCTGCTGGCGCAGACAATACACAGCGTTTAACGCCGAACTCAGTTCAAGGTCGGCGGCTGTTTTTGTGGAAATGCTCAGGAGAGCTTGTTCTTCAGCCGGAAGTCGTGAAATGCGAAGTCCTATCTCATGACTGCTCGATGCCATTTCCAGATACAGGGCGGTCGCATCGCCATACGCTTCCTGTTGCATCAGCGACAGGGCCTGAGGGTTGCGCATGATGAGATTCTGGAGCGACCCGAGAATCTCGGTAACCTCCGCTGAACCGGCGTATGCGCTCGCCAGAAGGAGACTGAAGAAAATCGAAACAATCGCGCCGGATGAACGAACGGGATGACGTCGGAAAAACGGTTCAGGCATGGTCGCAATTTCCAGATATTGAGGCTTCGTGAATCAGGCGGCAGACCCAGAACCCCCATGCACACGCACCCCACATGATGACCAGTGAGACAAGCCAGGTCAGCCGGCCGAAAAAAGTGTCGAGGCGCAGTAGACCAAGAGTGCCCAGCAGGTACTCCCAGTCGTGAATGATGTGGCCGCCGCCACCGACAGTGACGAGCGGCAGAGCCTTGGCCCGAGCGTCGGCCATGTAGACCGAAACATTGTGAACGCTGGTTCCGAGCCAGAACAAGCCGAATGACGGGGCGAAAAGGTCTCCCTGCTGAAAGAATTGATAGATCAGAATCAGCGGAGCCACAAGCTGGGCGATCGTGCCTCCCGCGATGGTCAGAAACTTGATTCCGGTGAAGTTGAAGATGACGTGCCCGGTCTCGTGTATACCGAGATTGATGGGGTTGAACCAGGTCCAGGCAGAGTAGTCAGCAACCAGTACCAGGCTCAGATACGAAAGATACAACATGAGAGCCGCACGAGGAATCCACCAGCGGTCGCGTCCCCACATCAGCGTCTCCGCGCGCAACTGTTCGATCAACGGGTTCAAACTCTCTCCATCTCCTGTTTCCGAATGATGTCATGCTATCGCAACCTTCCACCTCGGGCAAACATCGCCAAAACTTGTCCTGGCCATGGCTGTGGCAACTCTTCGGGAATCACCGTTTGACCTTCCCCCTGTGGCTCTACTCGTCGGTACGATTGCCTGCCTATGATGAATTGTCCGAGGAGTGATGACTCGATATCGGCAATTACAGGTAGTACAAGAAAGGTAAAAGGCAGAGACCGGGTGCTCCGATCTCTGCCTTGATATTGCTCAGTGCGCGGCTCAGCGTCCCGTCAGCGCTTCCTCTTTCTTCTGTTCTTCTTCGTTGAACTTCTCGAGCAACGCTTGATACACCGCATACTTCACCTGATACAGGTCGTATGCCTCGCGCGTTTTGTTTTCATCACCGGCTTGCGCGGTCTGCGTGTAGGCCTGAAGAGCCGCCTGATACTCCTTCTGGGCTTTTTCCAGAGTCATGCCTTCTGGGATGATCGCCTGATCGATGGTCTTGGCTGACACTTGCCCGGCCGCATTTACGGCAGTACTGCCGGCAACGGTCGGCATACCTGTTTCGGGGGCGGCTCCACGTGGGAATAACGGCGAGGCGCCGACGGCAGAGGCCAGTTTTTCCAGTTTCTTTACCGTATCCTTAACGAGCGCTCCGGCCATCTGTTGAAATGCCGGTGACTTCGCGGTCAGAATCAGGTGTTGCGCGTTGTTCACCGCCATTCGACGCATGGCGCGCAGCATGGTGAACTCGCTGACGACCTGCGGCGGCACCATCATCGGTCGTGGGTATGATTTCGAACGAGACTCGATGAGTTTGTCCAGGATGTCAAGATCGCGAGTCGACACCTCAGCCAGCTTTTCGACCGCGCGCTGTAATACTTTGGGCTCGCGGGTCATTTCAACGTACAAGTCTTCGCATCGGCGAACATCGCTGCGAACTCGCATTTTCTGATACCCGAGTGAGAATTTTCGTCCCAGGGAAAAGAAGGATGTGCGTGCCAGTTCGACGGAGAGCCGATCGTCGATCTGTCGAGCCAGCGCGGCCTGATCGTCCGAAATCACCTTCAGACGGCGAACGACCGGCGGAACCCGCGTGCCGAGAATCTGCCGGGCCACATAGGTCGACATGACGGAAAAGGCGTGCATCTGGTCTTCCTCGGTTTTCATCGGAACCTGCACGTTGACCGAGTTGCCGGAGGTCGTGATCTGTGGATTCTGCATCGCGGTGATCATTCCCTGATTCGCCGGTTTCTTCATCTCGGCGACCAGGTGTTTCACGGCGCTCGCCTTTACGCTTTGAGCGGTTTCGACGTTCTGAAACTGCATCTGCAGCGTCAGGAGTTTGTCGTTTCGATCAGCACTGAAGCAGCGATCGATTTTCAAGGTCGTCCGAACCATGTCCTTGATGGCGTCTTTTGCCTTGTTCACTTTGCTGCGCGCGAGAATGGTTTTGATGGTTCCGGTGAAACGGGCGACACCACGCCGATAGTTCATGGCGCCGTTGGTATAGCGGGTAAAGGCATCGTCAATGGCCGCTAGAGCCTGTTCCTGCTCCGCTTCCGTCGGTTCGACGCTGTAGAGAATCTGGGTCGAGCGAGCCGCCGCGGGTTTGACGGGCAGCTTCCCGGACAACACCTGAACCGTCTTTTCCAGCATGGCCGTGTCACCCTTGCGATGCGACGCGAAAATGGTGCAGTCGGCCACATCCACGATGTGCAGCTCGCGTTCACGCACCGGCATGACAAACCGGTAGGTTTTCATCTCGAGAATGGGTTGCGTGGTCGCTCCGATTCCCAGCTGTTGCTGCCGCTCTGCGTCAAGATGCTCATTGACATGTTCGGCATAGTGCCGTGAAATGATGTCGAGCACCTTGGCGCGATCGAAGGTTCCCTTCACGACGAGAATCCCCTGGGTTGCCCCCGCAGTGGGTGGAACGATCAAGGCTACCTTGGTTGACTCCCCCGTTCCGGCCTGTGGCGCCCCATGATTGCGCAGCGCATCGTAAAAACTGATGACATCTCGATCGGTCAGCGTTTTGTCCGCCTCAAGTCGCTGTTGCGTATAGGCGATCAGCGGCTCGAGATCGGTAAAGACGATTTCCTGCGGATCATTGACCGCAACCAGAGTCTTGCTCGACGTGACTGATACTGTCAAACAAAACCCCGCCGAGACATGAAAAACCAATAACCCCAACAAGAACGCTCTCCAACGGGAATATCCGACCATGCGATAGCCTCCTAATGCTGGCTCAACGGGAAACGACTCTTTATAGGACTTGTACGATCTGCGGGTTTGCGCTCAGGCGCCGTTACATCTCGACGCGACCGGCATCGTCGATTGCCGGCAGCTCAGGGGAATCGGGCGGCGTTGCTGGGTGTTCGCTCGCAGGTTGAGCGGTATCTTTTGTCCCAGTTGCCGACTTCCTGGCATCGGATTTTGAGCCTGAATTGGAAGAATCTTTTGTGGTCTTTGGGGTGGCTCTCGTTTTGCCCTTCTTGGAGTCGGTTACCTTCAGATAGCCCTTGGCCGGAGCTTTGGTCTGATTTGCCGTGGCCGCTTTAACGCGATCGGCTGATGGTGCCGGTTTGGGCGGTTGATCAGCGCCGCCCGGCACCATGGTCGGCTGAGCGGAAGGCTCGGCATCGATACTCTCACCGGGTTGAGCAGGTACGGCATGATCATTGGCCGTGTTCGAACTCGCCGGTGGCGGGGCGGAAGGATCGGCGGCCGCGCTCTCGCCGGGTTGAGCCGGCACTGAAGTTGATTCGCCTTCTGGTTCCGCGGCGTTATCGTCGCCGTCGCCGGTCGGAGCATGCAGCGCGCCTCCCGTTGCCAGGCGGGCGAAGGCTTTGGCGACCATCGTCGGCTTGCGTTCCTGCACCTTGCGATTCACGCGCAACAGCCCCTTGCGCAGGCTATATCCATACTCGTACTCGAATCCACTCAGCAGACTATCGTAGAACAGGCCTTTCACCTGAGCGCCGTTGCCGATGGCCTTCAACGTTGCGGCAGCGTGTTCGCGCAGATGCGCGACGCGATCGAACCCCTTGGCGTCAAAGGCCGAAATGATCACCATCAGCGGAACCGGATACTTCTTCAGACTGGACAACACCTGAGTCAGCCCTTCGGCAAAGCTGATCTGACCCGCGCCGTCACGAACAGCCCCGGGAGGAATAATCTTCTGGGTGAACAAGGGAAAGAGCGGATTGAACTTGAGTTCTTCGAGCCCTTCATACTGAATGGCCAGAAAATCGGCCAAACGTTTGTCATAGGTAGGCGGCTGGGGAGGCGAATACGTCTGCATCTTGCCGAACCCGCCCTTCCCCGTTTCGGTCGGCACGGCACTCATGGTGAGATCGCCCTTCATGATCGCTTCGACAAAGGCCCGGGAAAAGTATTCAGAGGTTTTGACCAGATTCTGATCCATCGGGTGATCAGCACGATTGGGCCTGATACAGCGCATTGAGGCGATCAGACCGACCTGACAGGCGGCTTTCCCGCCGGCGGCCGTGGTGTCGCCGGCCCTGAGAGCTTCGCGAGCGCCGCGATGCATGGCCAACAGGGTGATGACGGCTTTCGAAAAAGCCGCGACATCGGTTTTGCCGGGCGGGTTCACGCCGGTCTTGTAGGCTTTTGAAGCGGCGCCCACCGGATCGCGCACCGGAACCCAGACGTCGACCAGATCACCGAACTGTTTGGCCGCCTGACCGGCGAAATCGCAGAAATCGAGAATGACGCCCGGGACTTCGAGTCCGGTGTAGGCGGTAACCCACGTGGGAAGGGTGCGATCCCACAGGACGACGATCGGTTCGATGCCCTGGGCCCGCAACTGCTTGAAGACGTCGCGATAATGATCGATGGCCGCCTGGTCATACTGTTTCGGATTCGGCTCGATGCGGCTCCATTCGAGCGAGACGATGACCGCTTTCTGACCGAGTTCCTTCATCCAGCGAATATCTTCGCGGTACAGTTCCCAATGGTTGACGGCAGGACCACTGATCGCATTTCCGGGAACATGCCCCGGTGCGGCTTCCCAGGCTGCCCAGTTGTTGGCTTGGTGGCCCCCTTCAACGGAATGTGCTGACAGAACCGTTCCCCAGGTGAAATCCGGGGGGAAGGTTTCCGGGGCGGTTGGAGCGCCGGCCCAGGCCGACGCAGTAAGTGCCAGACCAACGAGCGAAGATACGAACCAACGGGACGAAGAACGCATGTGCGACCTCCCGGTCAAAATCTTGTACGAATTCCATCAATCATAACAAATGAGACCAAAAACCGTCAAAGATCGCTCGGCATCATAAATTGTGATACCCTTGGCGAGTACCGATGATGAAGTATCTGGAGAAGTGGAAGACGTGTTGCTGAAACGAGTCTGGTTCGGTCTGGTGCTGGCGGTTGTGATCTTTTTCCTGCCCTGGACGCGTGATCTCGAGCGTTGGAGTATCGATGAGCGCTTTCAGTGGCGCGGGGCACGTTCGCCTCTCGAAAACATCATCATCGTGAAGATCGATGCCCCGACGCTGCAGTGGGCGAACACACCTTTTTGGGGTTTCAAGCCCCTGTACGAGGAATTCCTCGTGGCGATGAGCGACGTGCGGGCAAGGGCGGTGTTTCTCGATTTGATCTTTGATGTCAGCCCTGACCCGATTATTCAGCAACTGGTCGCGAAGTTTTGCCAGGCCAACAAGATCGAGTTTCCCTCACATCTGTTGAATCGACTCGGTTTTGATCTGCCGTTTCGTCAGGCTCTCATGAAGGCTCGTCAGGCGGGGGTCAAGGTCATTCTCGGGTACAACAAAGAGCAGCAGGGCATGGCGGCGACGCACGATCTGATTCACATGACCACGCCGGAAGATCAGAAAGGCTTTCTCAACATGCTGACCGATGCCGACCACGTCATTCGCCGGGCGTTGGTGACAGCGGTTGAAACCCAGACCGATCGCTGGTTCCCGTCGGTTGCGCGGGTGATGGCCTGGCAGATTGCCTCTGAGTGCGCATTGCCGCCGCAACCCGAGATTTTGATCAACTACGCCGGTCCGTCACACACCTACCCGACGGAATCGCTGATGAACGTGCTCAACACGGCGCGCCAGAACCCGCAGGCCCTCGAACGATTTCGTGACAAACTGGTGTTGCTCGGGTTGGGCGATATCACTGACTTGAAGGCCGTCCCTTGGAAGGGCTTCATGAATGGTGTCGAGATTCATGCAAACATCGTCGAGAATCTGGTTCGGGGAAACTGGCTGCGCCGCGTGCCCGACTATGTGGCTCCTCTGTTTGTGCTGCTGATGTTGCCGTTGCAGGTTCTCCTGTTTCAGCGCCGCGGTTGGGTCGGGGGGCTGCTGACGCTGGTCATCGCGTTCATCTGGATGATTCTTGCACATCTGCTCTTTCAGCGCCAGGTGGTGCTCCCGTTTGCCGTGCCCATGTTGTTTCTTCTCGGCAACGGTCTGGGCGAATGGGTGCGTTTGTACCTGCACACCGAAGGCGAGAGACGCTTCATACGCCATCTCTTCGGACGCTACGTCAACGACAAGGTGATCGATGCGATCATGCTGCTGCCTCGCGATGATGTTCTCAAAGGACATCGTCAGCATGTGTGCGTGCTGTTCATCGATATTCGCGGGTTTACGACGTATTCTGAAAGTCGGCCTCCCGATCAGATCGTCGAGTTTCTGAACCGGTACTTTGAAACTCTGACGGAGATCATCATGCGTCACAACGGGGTGGTCGACAAGTTTCTGGGTGACGGTCTGATGGCCTTTTTCAATGCCCCTCTCCCGCGAGAAACCTTTCTTGATGATGCGGTTGCCTCCGTTCTCGAGATTCGCGAGACGCTGGCGGCTGGAAAAATCCGGACCACCGATGATGCGTTTTCTCTGAAGGTTGGCATGGCGCTGCATACTGGTGATGCCGTTATCGGCAATATCGGTTCTGAGCGAAAAATGGAGTTTACCGCTATCGGAGACACCGTCAATACGACATCGAGACTCGAAAGCTTGAACAAGGACTATGGAACCGATATCATTGTCAGCGATTCCGTGGTGATTGGTACCAATCGAACCTACGAATGGAAGTTTCTGGCGGATCATCAGATTCGCGGCAAGGAAAGACCTGTTCCGATCTATACGTTGGTTGGCAGGAAGTTGTACGAGCCAGGGTGAGTCCAGGAGGAAACCTATGAAATGTCTGAACAAAAAAGTGCTGGGAGGCTTGTGCCTGCTTTTGTTGGTTGCTCCACTGTTCGGCGCGGTTGAGCCGTCGGTCATGGTAACCAGCGTGGCAGGGAATGTGAAGGCGATTTCCGGAGAAATCACCTGGGAACCGCTGCTCGGCGAAACGCTCAGCGAGGGAACCCGGATTGTGCTGGACTCCGACAAAGACTGCCTGGACCTGGTTCATCTCAAGTTGCAGAAAGAAGTTCACCTTGTCGGCCCGAAGACGATTACTATCGGCAAACAGGGTCTGGAAAACGTTTCTGAGCAGGAATACGGGCAGTCGGTCGGCGGCATTCCCTCTGATCTGGCAATGAGTGCCGATGGTCTGAATCAGGTCGGCGCGGTCCGCGATCATGCTCCGGTGGCCGCGCCGATTCGCAGCAGCGCCAAAGGTATTCAGGTTCCCCAGCCGGAAATCGAGAAGAATGTTGAGAAACCGCAAGAGTTGGCGGTTGAGACGGGCGGAACGACGGTCGAGGATTCAGCGAAAGAAACTGAAAGAATGAAACAGTCTGAATGGAGAGGCGACAGCCCTGCTCTTCACCACGATGAGTATGCTCCTCAGGCAGCAGCCCCTTCCCCGGCGGATAGTAAACCCCAAGGTAGCTCGGTTGGAGAAAGTTCGTCCGAGGAATCGACCTCCGGTCATGGCGCTCAGTCGGCTTCCAAGCCGATGGCTGACCGAGTCCCCGTGTCAGGGAGTAATGCGATGTCTGCCGAGCCGGCAGCAGCCCCTCCGCTTCCTCCCCCGGCGCCCAGTCCTCAAGTGACGGTGAGCGACATTGCGTTTGCCCTGCCTGGAAAGACTCTCGCCAAGGCACATGTTATCAACAGGAAGGTGATCCATGTCACGGTTCTTGGCGAGGCAAAGCAGGCGAAAATCGCCAGTTCTTCAATGAAAGACTGGGTCATTCTTACGGTGAGCGGCGTTCAGGGTTCCACTCTCATGGAAGTGAGCCTCTTGTCGAAGGATGGAAAGACGGTTCGCTCGGTAATCGTCGATCCGATGGTGGAAAAGACGGTTCTTGGCGCATTGAATCTGGAATCCAGAAAGCAGTTTGAAATGGCGGCGTATGTCTGGCTCGAGTTGCTGAAACAGGGCAAAGTGATCGAGAAGGTGGCGATGGCTCATCTTGCTCGCATTCAGGCCAAGATCGATCAGACCGGCAAGTAACACGGAGCGTTCAACATGAGTCCTATCGAACCGAAGGAATTCCCGGCTCCGGCCGTTACCTGGCGCAGAGCGCGTGGTGTGGTCCTGTTCGCCGATGTCTGCGGTTTCTTCGATCTGGCGCGCAAAAGTCCGCTCGAAGAGCTGGGCACTGTAATCGCGCAATTGTACGGGCTGTGGGGCGGCGAAATCCGCCGTCAGCGCGGAGAAGTCGTCTCCTACATTGGTGATTCCGTGCTGGCGAGATTTTCTGCCGACAGCTGCGGCACCATGGATCCCGAGTGGTGTGCGACACTCGCGGCATTCCATATCGTGAAGGGAATGAAGAAGATACGCCCTGAACTGGAGATCACCGTTGGCCTGAATTCCGGAGAGATGCTCGAAGGTTGCTGGGAAGAAGCCGGCCGACCGATGCTGACGATTCTCGGTGATGTCGTGAATCGAGCCGCCATGCTGGTTGGTGGTCCGAATCGCCCGAAAGGGATTCATGCGACGCAACCGGTGGTCGACATTCTCGGTCCGCGTGTCGCTCGCGAGAAAGTGACGTTGCGTGTGCCCAACAACGGCGAAGAACTGGCGATCTGGCGTTTGAACTCACTGGTTCTCTGATCAATCGCCTGAAACAACACCCCCGCACCGGTACGCCGATGCGGGGGTGTTTGCTTGTGTCTGCTTTCGTGACTACTTCTGTTTGCCGCCTGGTGCGGGTGCGGGCGGTGGTGCCGCATCGGTGGCCGGTGGCGGCGGTGCATCGAAAGTCCCTGTGACTTCAAAGGTGGCACAGTCCTCGCCGTTGCTGTCCTTGCTGAGATCGCTGGTCATCAGATCTCCCCGCTTGGCGCCTTCGCCCTTCAAGATCATCTCAGCAAGCGGGTTCTCGATGTACCGGTGAATCGTACGTCGCAACGGGCGGGCGCCGTATTTCAGATCGGTTCCGGTATCGACCAGAAACTGCCGCAGTTTCGAGGTGAACTCGATGCCCATGCCCAGGTTCTTGAGCCGATCAGCCACTTCGTTGAGCATGATGTCGAGAATCTGCAGGTTGTCTTCCTTGGTCAGGGCGCGGAAAACGACGATCTCATCGATGCGGTTGAGGAACTCGGGTGGGAACTTCTTCTCGAGCGACTTGCGCGTGATCTTTGATTTCTGATCGTGCGACAGGGTTTCGAGTTTCAACTTCTCCTCTTCTCCCGCTTTCCCGGCGCTGGGGCGGAAGCCGGGGCGCGTCTCTTCGGACATGATGTCGGAAACCCCGATGTTGGTCGTGAGGATAATGCAGCACTCGCGGAACGAAACCATTTCTCCCTTGCTGTCGGTGAGAATACCTTCATCGAGCAGCTGCAGCAGCAGATTGTGCACTTTCTCGTGCGCTTTTTCGATCTCGTCGAACACCACGACGGTGTTGGGCTTCGATTTCACCGATTCAGTCAGGAAGCCGCCTTCGTTGTGACCGATATAGCCCGGAGGAGCGCCGATGAGCTTCGCATACTCATGGCTCATTGCGTATTCGGAACAATCGATGCGCACCAGGTTGGTTTCCTGGCCGGTGAGGAATTCACAGAGAGCCTTTGCCAGCTCGGTTTTGCCGACGCCGGTCTGGCCGACAAAGATGAAGCTGCCGATCGGTCGCTTCGGATTCTTCAGGCCGACCTTGGCCTTGCGAATAGCCTGAGCCACGGCGGTGACCGCTTCATCCTGGCCGATGATGCGCTTCTTGAGATGGTTCTCGATCTCCATGAAACGCTGCGACTTTCCCTTTTCGGCTTCCTGACCGAGCATAGGGATGTTCTGACCGCTAGGGTCGTCCACCTGAATGGTGACTTCCTTGATGTCGAGAGCCTGATTCACCTTGACGCAGAGGTTGTACAGTTCCTGTTCGATGATTTCGCCAAGCAGCGGATACTCGTTATTGCCGAATACCAGGGGGGCGATCTCGTCCAGGTAGTTGACCACGGCGGCATTGATGATCAGCCGTTTGTAGGACTTTTTATCCGTGATCTTGGTGTTCTTGAAAAGCTGCTGCCGCTGTTCAGGCGTGAATGCACGAATCGCGACGAACCGGTCGAGCGACTCGCAGAACTTCATTTTGATTCCGGGGGTGGAATCCATGACTACCCTCCCTGGGGGTGCGTTAGTTTCCGTTGACAAGCGAGGTTCAATCAGGTATAGGGTATTGTATCACTTGCCTGTACGCAAGGCAACACCTCAGAGGAAACGAGTGACAAACAAGGAAGCCGAAGAGCACTTCCATCGAGGTATACACTACTTCCGCGGTGGTTTTTTTCCGGCAGCGCTCCAGGAATTTCAGGCCGTTGCCCGAATCGACCCGCAGTACGGCAACATCCAACATTTTCTCACGGTCACCCGCAAAAAGACCGAGGAAGTTGCGGGTCAGCTCAGCGCTTTTCTGCAAGAAGCCTTCGATGATCAGGCGCATCAGCTCTCTGAACAACTGGTGATCGAGGATGCGCCGCATTTCGGCCGGGAGATCGAACGTCTGCTCCGTCGTGAAGAATATCAGGCGGCGTTGAATCGACTGGCTGAGGCCGAGGCGTTCGTTTCCGAGTCTCGACCGTTTCTGCTGCTCAAGGCGAATGTCTTCAAGCGTCTCGGGCGATTTTCCGAAGCCGAGCAGGTGCTGCTGCGAGCACACACGTTGTTTCCGGCTGATGCCGAAATCATCAATAATCTCGGAAACATCTATCTGGCTCGCAACCACTTCGTTCAGGCCAGAGAACAGTTCGAAGAAGCCTTGAAGTTGAATGCCGAAGACCCGCGTGCCTTGAATAATCTGGGTACGCTGTATATGCAGATTCACAACCTCGATCGTGCGCAATCAGTGTTCGAACGACTGGTTCGCGAACACCCGCGCTGGCAGGTAGCCAGACGCAATCTCGAAGGGTTGTTGCGTCGCAAGGACGAACTCGAACGAGAAATCTTTCGCCTGCGCCAGGAACTCACGGCGCATCCGACGTACATCGACATCGGCATGAACCTCGGCCGCAATCTCTTCTTCCGCGGGTTCTTCACTGAGGCGCGTCTGACACTTGAAAACGTGCTGCAGAAAAACCCGTCGTTGCATGCGGCGCAGTTTTATCTCGGCAGTATCTGTGAAATCGAGGGAGATTTTCCAAAAGCACTCGAGCATTACTATGCCATGTGTGTTGCGCGTCAACAGGACGACTCGCCTGAGTATATCAACTCACAACGCCTTCGTGATGAAGGCTACCTGGAAGAAGCGCTGGCGGAAGTGAAGAAGGTTGCCGTGCTTGAACTCGATCTGGCTTCGGGCCATATAAAACTGGGCATTCGCTACTTCGAAGACGGCCAATGGGAGAACGCCCAGGAACACTTCGATGAGGCGGTGAAACTCAAGCCGAAGTACCCTGATGCCTACTATTGGCGCGCCTTGACACGCCTGCGAACGGGGAAGAAGGCATCGGCGGAAAAAGATCTGCGCAAAGCGATCGAGTTGAATCCGCGCTTTGCTGACGCACATTATCAGCTTGGCATGTTGTTTCGCGAGAAAGCACCGAAAAAAGCGCGATTTCATCTGCAGGCTGCCGTCAGCATGGGTGTGCGAGAACAGTTTGCCGAGATTGCGGAGCGTTTGCTGAACGATTCGCTTGGCGAAGAAGAAGACTGAGGGAGCGGCCGAAAAACATGGAAGAAGTTCTCTATCAGGAAAACTTTCCCGCGTTTCCATCCCGCCCCGAAGATCTGCAGAAGCTCTCGGTTGTCTTGCGTTCACAGCGCGTTCTGACAAAAGAGGACTGGGACAAACTCAAATCAGAGAATACCGACCCGGTGAAGCTTGTCCAGGCGATCGCGTTGCGAAACGACGTGAAGCCGAAGAATCTCGCCGAAGCCGAAGCTTCGATTTTGAACGTTCCGTTCATTGATCTTGAAACGACGAACATTCCGAACGAGGTTCTCAAGCTCTTCAAGCCTGAACAGATGGTTGAGCACCGGGTCATTCCGGTCAAGATCAACGGCCAGGAACTCCTGGTCGGCATGCTGGCACCGGCAAACGAAGAAATTCTGAAAACCCTCGGCCAGACGACCACCATGGCCATGCGCCCGGGGAAAGTCCTCTGGGAACCCCTCCAGAAGAAGATTCGTGAACTCACCGAAAAGAAGAAACCGGCAGCGCCCGGGAAAAAAGGGCCGCGCAAGCGTCTGGGCGACATTATCGTCGAATCGAAGTATGCGACCGAAGAGCAGATGAAAGAGGCGATCGAAGGAGCGAAAAAAGAAAAACTGCGCCTTGGTGCCTATCTGGTCAAGAAGGGAACGCTTTCCAACAAGCAGTTGTCGATTGCTCTGTCGAAGCAGTTCGATATCCCCTACATCGATCTGGAAGAAAGCCTCGTCGATCCGGTGTTGGCAACCCTGCTGCCGAAAAAACTCTGCTATGAACATATTCTCTGCCCGGTCAAGAAAGAGGACAACAAGATCGTCATCGCGATGACTGATCCGACCGACATTATCACCATCGATCATATCGAGATGATGACCGGCATGCGACTTTCTCCGGTTGTGAGCAGCGAATTGTCGATTATTTCAGCGCTCGATAAGTTGTACGGAGAAACCGCCGACGCCCTGGCTGATCAGGTTGGTAACAAGGAAGAGAGCAACGATCTGCCCGACGACCTTGCCGGCGATCTCAACGAAAACGCGGCGCCGATTATCAAACTAGTTAACCTTGTTCTGACGCAGGCGGCGCAAACCGGTACCTCGGACATTCATATCGAGCCGTTTGAACACGAAGTGAAGATTCGCTTTCGCAAGGACGGCATGATGAAGATGTTCATGAACCCGAACAAGGCGGCGCATGCGGCGATTGTCAGCCGCATCAAGGTCATGTCGAATCTCGATATTGCGGAAACCCGTTTGCCACAGGATGGCCGCATCAAGATGACGCTTGGTTCGCGGCGCGTCGATTTGCGTGTGTCATGCGTGCCGTGCGTCTGGGGCGAAAAAGTCTGTATGCGCCTGCTCGATCAGGGGAATCTCAAGGTCAATCTGAACGACCTTGGTTTTGAGCCGCGAGCTCTTGAGCACTTCATGGAAGGCGTAAAGTCGCCGAACGGTATCGTGTTGGTTACGGGTCCGACCGGGTCAGGAAAGACCACGACCTTGTACTCTTGCTTGCATCTGCTGAATAATCCGGCGTTGAACATCATGACCGCCGAAGACCCGGTCGAGTACAACCTGATGGGCATCAATCAGGTACAATGTCACGCTGACATCGGACTTGATTTTGCCGCGGCGTTGCGTTCCTTCCTCCGCCAGGATCCAAACGTCATCATGATCGGCGAGATCCGCGATTTTGAAACGGCGAATATCGCCATCAAAGCCGCTATGACCGGTCACCTGGTCATTTCGACGCTGCACACGAACGATGCGCCTTCCACCATTGCTCGTCTCATGAACATGGGCATTGAACCCTTTGGAATCACCACGTCCATTCGCGTTGTCCAGGCTCAACGACTTGTACGAAAAATCTGCAAGTCCTGTTATACGGAATACAAGCCTGGCGCCGATCTGATTCAGACATTGAAAATCAACGCGAAACTGCTGCAGAAACTCGGGCTTGAAAAGGACATCGATCTCAACAATCTGACGCTTGCGAAAGGTGCCGGGTGCCCTGATTGCGACCAGAGCGGTTGTAAAGGGCGTATCGGCGTCTACGAGGTTCTGCCCATGTCGCAGGCATTTCGGGAAGTCGTCGAACGACGCGGAACCCCTGAAGAGTTGCGCCGCCAGGCCTTGAAAGACGGCATGCTGTCGCTGCGTGAGTCGGCCATGTACAAGTTGCTGACGAAGAGAACCACGGTCGAAGAGATCTATCGCACGACCATGGAAGCCGGAGATCTCGACGAGGAAGCCCTCGAGAAAGAGATCGTCAAGAAAAAAGGCAAGATCGGCGCTCAGGCCAATGTCATCGAAGGCGGGGCCGGTGTTGTGGCCAGTGTTCCGGAAATCGGCGGGCTGATGAAAGAGATGGAATCGTTCCGCACGACCCTCGATCGTCTCGCCGGCGGCCCGGCCAGGATCGAAAGCATCAATGGCGAACTGTTGAGGCAAAATCTCACTGATCCGCTGGCTCAGCTGCAAACACAGGTTTCAGCCGGCATGGCCGGGCAAGCCGATCTTTCGAAGCTGCTGCCTTCCATTCAGGCGCAGAGCCAGAAAATGGATTTCAATCTGCGCAACCTCACCTGGCATTTTTCGACTCTTGAATTGAAGCCGACTCCCGTCGACATTGCGCAGTTCCTCGAAAAGAATGTCCTGAGCCAGCTGAAACAGCACGTGTTACTGGCTCGTATTCTCAGCGGCAAGCCGACCATTGGGCAGGGACTGAAGATCACCAAGAACTTCGCTCCCGGGTTGCCGCCCATTGTCGTTGATCCAGAGGCTTTGCGAGCGATCGCCGTGAACCTGACGATGAACTCTCTGATGGCCTTTTCAACGGGCGGAGAGCTGAAACTGGTCTCCCGCTTGAAACCGCAGACAACCAATCGCGTCGAGGTCGTCTTTTTCGACAACGGTGCCGGTATTCCGACGGAATCGCAGCCGGAACTGTTTACCCCGTTTGCGCCCATCGGTCGTCCGACTCTGGGTCTGGGGTTGGCGATATCGCGTAAACTTGTCCAGGCCATGAACGGCCAGATCTCCATCAAGAGCACTCCGGGGGCGAATACCCTCGTGGTTCTCGACTTTCCGATCGCTTCTTCCTGATGCCGAATCTGAGATTCCGACAGCGCGTTTTCTCTGTCGAATCCCGATTCTGCGCAGGCCACGGAGCCACTGTCCACAGGAGGTGCCCATCATGAGGCAGCGTCATCCTTCTTTCTTTTCCCGAGTCTGTGTGAGATTCATCGTGTGCGCGTTTCTTCTGTCAGCGACGGTCACCGAAGGCCAGACCCCGCCCGCGATGAACGCAGGGTCCATCACTTTGCTTGAAGAGATCAATGCATTGGCGGAAACGAAAGGACTCGAGGTGGCTCAGTGCAGTCAGAAGACTGGTGACGAAGGCATGTTTCGCTTGCAGTTGAGTCTTCGAGCCAAAACCCACCGGGTGTTCATCGCGTTCTGGCAGGCCTTGAAAAAAACCTGGACCGTGACCCCGGTCGACTTCTCGACTAAACTGAATCTTGACGATCGCATTTCATCGATGCCGATCATTCTCGATCTGGAAGCGGAATTGAAAGCGGGTGCCGCACCCGAGACCACCACCCCCTTTGAGGAAATGCTGCGTCTAACCGAAGATGTTCCCTTCTTTTTGGGGGCCGAAAATCAGCCGACGGGGAAGGATATCCGTTTGCTGGCCATGAAGTATCGAAAAGAGTCATGGCCCGAGTTTCAGCTTCTGGCTGCCGATTTGCAGGCTCTCAGTGACTTCAGCGCTTCTCGCAAAGGTGGATGCGCGTTTGTCTCGTTGACTCCGAGCGTGATATCGGGAAGCGACATGTATTCGCTCGGTCTGTCTCTCGCTCCAGACGGACCTCCTCTTGACGAATTCATCGGACTGCTGCGCGTGTCTCAGTTACGCGGAACCATTCGCGATATATCGGTAAAACCCGTCAAGGGGGCGCAACCGCAGGTTCAGATTCAGTTCGCCTTGCCTCTCATACGAGCGCAGGAACTGGTGCAGTTCTACACCATCGGCTTTTCGCCGCTTGTACAAGTCGTTGCTAAGCCTGAGGCTGACGGGGTATGGAATTTCCGGGCAACGTATGCCTTGATGCTTAATCGGGCACTCGCGCCCAATCAGTTGCAATGGCCCGAGATTCTCAAGGTGGTCAGCGAACCCTGGCCGCCCATTCTCTATGCCGGAATGGAGTTTGTCTGGCAACTCGATTGCATGACCGTGACCGTCGATTACACCGAAGAGAGTGAACTCGCGTTGTTGCGACCGTTGGCCGACAAGAACGGCTTCCGGATGCGGCAGGATAACGCGTCCAGACCATCCGCCGATCGACCATACCGGGTGGTTCTCACGCGTGCGGGCGGTACGGTCGGTGATCGTGGCGAGGTTGCACGCCCGGCCGATATCGACGGTGTTCCACAGATCGGGGAAGTAATTTCCTGTGAGGATGTCGGTGGCGGCGCGGTCTATACCATTAAGTTGAATGCCTCAGATTTGTCGAAGTTCATCGATGGAATGAAGCCTCTCGAACATCGCAGCATCGAATCTTTTACCTACCGAGAACACTCTCCTGGAAGAGGTGAGATCAGAATATCACTTGTACGTTCGACTCTTCCCGGAGCCGCTCGGGTGTACGAGACGATTCAAAGCATCATCCGATCCCCCTTTCCCTGGAATCGAACCGACAACGATCTGAAAACAGGATTGCGCTTGACCTCCTTTTCCATCGATTCAACCGGGCGAGTGGCGATTGGGGGGCAGACGCTGAAAAGTCGCCAGATCTTCAGTGATCTCTTTCCGATGCTGGAAAGGTCTGCCGGTTTGAAGGACCCGTTTTTCAAAAGCGGTACCTATCGTGATCAGGCTGTTGGTCGCGTGATGACGTTCGAAGTGACGGCCTGGCGGAGTCTCTGACCGGCGTGGCCGATTTGGTGCGACTGCAGAAACTGCTTGCCGGCTGGGGAATTGCGTCACGTCGGACCATCGAAGAATGGATGCGGGAAGGCCGCATCACGGTCAACGGGCACATTGCCGATCAACCAGGTCTGTCTGTCGATCCTGATACCGTACAAGTGGCCATCGATGGCAGCCCGATCAGCCCACCTCAGACCGCTGAACAGAAGTTTGTGATTCTCATGCTGCACAAGCCGGCAGGCGTGCTGACGACCCTTGAAGATCCGCATGGTCGTCCGACGGTTGCGGGGCTGATTCCGACAAAGCCGAGGTTGTACCCGATCGGCAGGCTTGATTATGATAGTACCGGGTTGCTGCTGCTGACCAACGATGGAGAACTTACCAATCGTTTGCTGCACCCGCGCCGTAAAGTCGAGAAGGAATATCGCGTCACGATTGTCGGCGCGCCGTTGTCGGCGTCTGAATTGAAGCAATTTGCTCACGGCGTATCACTTGATGACGGCTTGACCGCACCCTGTCGCATCAAGGCAATCAGACCGGGTGAATACCTCATCTGTCTGCGCGAGGGAAGAAAGCGGCAGATCAAACGGATGTTCGAGGTATTCGGCCGACGCGTGAAAACGCTGCATCGCGAGAGGTTTGGCCCCCTCGTGCTGGGAGATCTGCCGGAGGGACAGTCGCGTCTCATTACCGATGAAGAACGAGCCGCTCTCTATCGCGCCGTCGATCTCGCCCCTTCACGCCGTCAGGCAGTCGAGAAGCATCCATAGAGAGTTGTAACGGAATGACTGACCATGATCTAGCTGTTTTGTCTGCTGGTCGAGTCGTGAGATAATGTGGTTGACCGAAGTTGGAATTTGACCATCGATAATGTCGGCTCGAAAGGACGCGAGAGTGAAACGAAAGTTCCTGTTTGTCTGCTTTACTGATGATGACTGTCGTCTGACGCATGCTTTTTGGTACGCTCATGAGTTGCACCGCGCCGGACATGAAGTGCGGCTGCTGCTCGAGGGGCTGGGAACCCGTTGTCTGACGTGGCTTGAAAACCCGGAGTATCGGGTTTTTGCGCAGGCCTTTCAGGTCGCGCGTGAAGCCGGGTTGCTGGCCGGGGTGTGCCAGGCGGCCGCTGCGGGATGCGCCGGCAAGGGATGCGTGCGCTCACCGATCGAAGTGGCGCGCGAACTGCAACTTGAAGAACATCAGGAGTTGAACGGCCATGCCGGGGTCGCCGGCTGGGTCGAACGCGGGTATGAACTGACCGTTTTCTGAAGGGAGACAAAACATGGGCGGCTTTTTTGCAGGCTGTATCTTTGGTTTCGTCATTTGGTTTTTGTACAACTATCTCTGGTCGGGTATCTATACGGTCGAACAGGGTCAGGTCGCGGTGAAAACCGTTTTCGGCCGGGCGCAGCGCATCGAGGGCAAAACGACGCTGCACTCGTCGGTGTCGATCAACCTCGTGGATGATGAACGTGAGCGTTATTCGTATCCACAGCTCGTTGTGATTCCTCCCGGCGGTCCATATTTCAAGTTTCCCTGGGAAGAGGTGCACAAGGTTTCGATTGCCACGCAGACCTTGAATATGGCTTTTGATCCTGAAGATCCGACGGCAAACCATAACGGTGAATTCATTGAGGCCGTAACCAAGGACCAACTCAACGTGGCGTTGACCGGGCAGATTCGCTATCGCGTCAGTGAGCAGAATCTCTACGCGTATCTGTTTGGTCTGAAAAACCCTCTCGTGCATCTGATGGGGTATTTCATTTCGGTTCTGCGTGAACGCATTGCCAACTATGAGGCCAAGCGTACCGAAGAGGGTGGGGCTATTCCCGTTTCCATCAATGATCTGCGCAAGAATCTTCACGAAATCAATGAACACATGGTGCGCGAATGTCAGCAGTCGGCGGCGCGCTACGGCATCACGCTGGAAGCTTCTTTAATCACCAGTATCGATCCGCCCGATGAGGTGGAAAAAGCTCTGGCGGCGATCAATACCGCACACAATGAAGTATCATCAGAAATAAGTCTGGCTCAGGCTTCGGCTGATCAAAAGATTGTACAATCGCGTCGGGCAACCGAAATCGAGACGTTGCGAGCGAAATCTGAAGTGGAACCCTTGCGGGCCATGGCCCAGCAGTTGGCGGCTCTCAAGAAGAGCGGTTCGGGAGTTCTGGCCGCGTATATTCGAAACGTGCGCCTAAGCCTCTTTAACAAGGCGCGTAAAGTGTTCCTGTCGGGAGGCAAGTAATGGAAAACTTCATTCTGGGGTTCTTTTTTGCTTTCATCGGCAGCTATATCGCAATTCCGATCTTCCTTGGTATTGCGCAGGCTTTCGGGTTCTACACGATTGTTCGTGAAGGTGAGGCATTGATATTCACGCTTTGGGGTCAGGTGGTCGGAGTTTTGAAGGAACCTGGCTTGTACTTTCTGCCCTGGCATCTCGGACTCAAGGCTTTTTACATTTTTTGGGCCGGCAGTTGCATTCGCCTCGATGTTCGCATTGATCAGGAATATCTGCGCAGTCAGCAGGTGAACTCCGAGGAAGGAGCGCCGATGGGGATCGGTATCTGGTATGAGATGCTGATCACGGATCCGGTGGCGTTCCTGTTCAAGAATACGAACCCGCGAGCTTCGCTAGCTGCCAATGTGCGCAGTGCCGTCGTTCGCTGTCTCAGCAACATGAAGCTGGCTGATATGCTTGAAGATCGACATCAGATGAGTCAGGCGGTTCGTGACGAGGTTTCGCCGCAATCAAGTGAATGGGGCTACCGACTGGGTTCCGTCTATGTTCGCAAGGTGCACTTTCGTGACAAGCGCATGATTGCTCAGATTGAAGAAAAGGTCGTGAATCGATTGCGTCAGGTGACCTCGGCGATCAAGCAGGATGGCACCAACCAGGTGAATATCATCACCAGTACGGCGGAAAATACCGCGGCCAGTGAGTTTGCCAGAGCCGCTGCCGTGAGACCGCAGATTGTCGGTGACGCCCTGCGGGAAATCAGCCAGGACCCGGACATTCTACAGGCATTGTTTGAGATTCTCGAGGCACAACGGCTGGTGGAAGGAGACGGGGAAATCGTGCTGTTACCGACCGACTCAGGATTCGGCAGACAGCTGGCGCTGCTCGATGCAGCCAACTTGACGAAATCGACAACCGATTCCAGGTGACGGTTGAATGAAGAAAAAAGCGGGGGTTCTTCGCCCCCGCTTTTTTGTCGAAACTGTGTTACGTACGAGTTGCCTGGTCAGCGTTTGCGCCGATAGTGCTTGCGACTGGCGGTAACGATAGGAGCCGCAGCCGGTGCCGGCTTGTTGTTGAGCAGACTGTAGGCCAGGCGTCCGGCAACGCTGGGTGCTTTGGTGCGACTGGTGCTCGGCGGCTGTCCAACGAGGACGGTCATCGCGAGCAATCGGTTGCCGATCTGGGTAAATCCACCCCACCAGGTAAACAGCAGGTGTGGGTTGACTCCGGTGAGCGTTCCGGTTTTGCCACCACATTGCGAGGCCAGAACCGGACAATCGAAATAGCCGTTGAAGCCTTTCTTCCCCGTGCCGTCCGTCGTCGTGGTCTTCATCATGCGCACGATCTGCTGCGCCGATGCGGGTGTGACCGGGCGTCCGAGTTGAAACGACTTGCGTCGGAACACGACTTTGCCCTGATGCATGATCGCTTCAACGAGATACGGCTTCATCATCTTTCCATCGTTGAGAATCGTTGAAACAATTGATGAAACATGCAGTGGACTGACATCGAAGGTCTTGTTCAAACCCGCCGATGCTTCTCCGAGCTTGCTCAGTTCGTCAGGCATCTGGGCGACTGATTGCGTGACCGGCAGATCAAAGTAGAACGCCTGATTGAAGCCGAAGGCATTGGCGGTTGCCTGCATGATCTGCCGACCAACCTTGCGCCCGATGGCGGCAAACGTGCCGTTGTGCGATTTGGCGAAGGCGCGCCAGAGCTCGATGATGGCCTTGCGTCCGATTTTCACGCGGGTGTCGGGGGTGGCAAGCCGCTTGTCAAAAGCAGCTGCTGCCGTAATGATCTTGAAGATCGAAGCGATGGGGAACGTGGCTTTCAAGGCCCAGTTGTTGTTCACATAATCGGTGTTGACAGGCGAAAGCGCGGTCTGGCCATCGAACGAGGTCATCGCCAGAATGGCTCCGGAGGTCGGATCCTGGATGACGGCGGCACCGAGCCGACAGGACGTACTGCGAAACGTCTGTTCGACGAGACGCTGCAGGGCCGGGCGCAGAGTGAGAATCACCGTCGTCTGCTGATCATACCGGACGACGTACCGATTCAGACCGGCGTCAAACTCCCATGGTTTCAGCGGCAGCGACTTGATCACCTGGACAATCGAAAGCGGACCACCGCTGTCGCTGACGGCGGAATCGGTCTGACCACTGGAAGTGTCGGCAGGGGGCAAATCGGCGAGAACTTCCGGATTCCCGGAGAGATCGGCGGCAAAATCAATCTGTTCGCTCGCTGGTGCGGCAGCTGATTCAGGCTGTGCAACGGTCGCGTAGGTGGTCTTCGTTCGTTGGCGCAGGCTTTCGAGCTTGGCGATCAGTTCGCTGCGATTCTTTGCACCCAGTGTCTGAGCTGGATTGTCCGAGTTGGTTGCAGACTTGGTCGCGTTGGGAAATGCGTCAGAGGCGATGGGTTCGGAAGACTTCACTAGTGCCGCCAGACGGGGAGTCGATGGAGCGGCCTGGGGTGCCGCAACCGGAGTCGACAGGGTTTTCGTCGATACCGTTGCCGGGGCGGTGACTGCTGTCATGGTTTTTGATACGCCCGTATTCGCCAATGCCTGAACCGGCATTGCTGCCGTATTTGTCACGGTCACGGCCTTTCCGGCGGCTGCGGGCGTCACCGGCTTCATTTCAACGGTTGTCTGGGTCTCACGCGGCTGTGCCATCTGCATGGTCAGTGCCGGTTGGTTTCCCGCTGCCTGCTGCATCTGATTGACCGGTTGTGACTGGAACTGGACGGCGGCCACGGGTTCTTCTGCGGTGTTCACCTCTCCGCTGCGTGCGAGAGGTCGGACTTTCACTTTTCCTGCTTTCATGACCGGAGCGCCGTTTTCGTCGGAAACGTAGAAAACCAGTGCATCGACGATCGTGTTGTCAAAGGCAAGCCCCATGAACAGCAGATAGCCGACGATGCATAACAGTTTGAGAGATCTCATGGGCGTCTATATGCTCCCCGTAAGGTTTTTCTCGTGTGGTTACTTTTTGGCCATCAATGTTCGGGGAACACGAAGGCGAGCGCCGCACTGCAGACTTCGTTCGTTCGACAATCGATTGAGGCGCACCAGAGCCGTTACCAGACCGGTACTCCCGCAGAGCTTGCGCGAAATCCCTTCCAGCGTGTCGCCGCGCTGAACGGTGTATTCCGTGAATCGCCCTTCACTGGCGGTCGCTTTTGATGATGTCTGTGCTGCCTGTTCCGTAGTCGGCATCTGTGCGAGGCGAGGTTTCGCCGCGTCTGCGGGAGCCTGACTGACGGGAAGTTGGTGAGTCTGCGGAGTTTCCGTCTGATTGGGTGCGGAAATAATCGTGTCGATGCGACCCATCAAGAGAGGACTGGCTGGTGTCTGGCAGGAGGTATTCAATGCAGCCTGAGGGCCGATATCGCCATGGGTCGTGAAAGCGAAGGTGATTTGCAGAAGAAACATTCCGGACAGGAAAAACAGGAACATTCCTCTGTTCTTGTCTTTGGATTCGCGTTTTTTGCCGTATACCATGACGAGCACCTCCTTGTGGGCTGGTCAATCTATCGGCACGGCTTCCGGCAAACCTTAGCGGGGCAATCGGTTCATCTGCTTCAGAAGCCGATGTTGCGGGTCTCGACAAAGAAAAGTGCTCGTTTTGAGATCCCTGCGAGGTGGCAAATGCCTCTGAATTGAGCTAACATACCGGGCGACTGAGAGAGAATGATCGCGTTCTCTAGTTCCATTCACGAAATCGGTGCCATGGTTTACTTCACCCCCGATAGCGAACTGCGTGTGTTTCGGCCATGAACGTTCTGCTTCTGAATCCACCGGGGCGGCTGTTTTACACGCGGGATTACTTTTGCAGCAAGGTCACCAAAGTCGACTATGCCGAGCATCCGGTTGATCTGCTGATTCTCAGTGGTATCATCGGCCGGCGACATCAGGTGGCGATTCTTGATGCCATGGTTCAGGCTGAGACACCGACGGCGGCTTTATCCGAGATCAAGCGTCAGCAGCCTGATGCTATTGTTTTTCTTGCGGGCAGTGCCTCCTGGAAGGAAGACTTTCCTTTCATGGAAGAAGTCCGGCGATGTTTTCCCAAAATACTGCTGATCGGCATCGGTGACTTGTTTCTCAATCGTCGTGTCTTCGAGGTTGTGCCATGGCTGGATGCCGCTCTTCATGACTTCACCACGGACGATGTGTTGCACGTATTGGAGGGACGACCGGAACAGGCAAAGAATGTGTATTGGCGAAAAGCTGACACGACCTTTGCGTCTGATGCAGGGCCGCGCCGCGGGGAGTTTGAGATCCCGGTCCCGCGCCACGAATTGTTTCTGGGATTGCCCTATACATTTCCATTTGCGCGTCATCACCCGTTCTCAACGTTGTTGACCGATTTCGGATGCCCGTTTTTCTGCCGTTTTTGCCTGTATGCAACCATGGGCTTTCGGCAACGACCGGTTGAAAACGTGATTCCGGAACTTGACCATCTTCGATCTCTGGGCATCCGTGAGTTGTTTGTGAAGGATCAGGCCTTCGCAGCTGACCAGAGACGAGCTGTTCGTCTGTGTGAGGCGATGACCGCGTGTGGTCCGTTTTCCTGGACCTGCTTCATGCGTGCAACCTCTGTGGATGCCGACCTGCTGCGGCACATGAAACGAGCCGGTTGTCACACCATCATGTTCGGCGTGGAAAGCGCCGGTGAAGATATCCTCACCCGTGTCGACAAGCGTATTACCGTGCCTCAGGTGCGCGAGGCATTCCGGCTGTGTCGTGAGGCAGGCATTCGAACGGTCGGTATTTTCATCCTGGGATTTCCCGGAGAAGATGAGGCCGGCTGCCGACGGACCATTCAGCTGTCGATTGATCTTGACTGCGACTTTGCGTCGTTCAATGTCTTCGTGCCGAAGCATGTGACACCAATGCGTGCCGAACTGGAACAAGCGGGCAAGCTGTCTGATGACCCGCTCGCCGTCATGGATCAATCGGGAATTGTCGCTTCCTCGACATCGGACTTTTTGTCGGCGGCCGACCTCGACCGACTGCGAGCCGAAGCCAATCGAATCTTCTATCTCCGCCCTTCATATCTCTGGAAGCGGCTGAGAGGATTGAAGACCCGGTACGAACTTCGTATGCTGTTTGCCGGTGGAACATCGATGCTGCGACGGATGATCGCGGGCCTTTTCCACCGAGGCTTCTGAGGTGAAGGCCGACGGCGTTTGAAATGAGACTCCTGCAAGCATTGCTTCTGCTGCTGCTTCCTTTGGTTGTTCTCTTCCTGCCGGTTTTGGCAACGGGGGGAACGGAGATCCTGAGTCATCCGCTGGCGGATACCCGACTCCAGTTTGTGGCACTGCGCGGGTTTCTGAGTGATGAGTTGCAGGCAGGTCGCCTGCCGCTCTGGAACCCTTTTGCGCTCGGAGGGATGCCGTTTCTCGGGGGAGGGATCTCTGCCGTTTTTTATCCATTGAATCTGCTGCTCTTCGGCAGTTTCTCGCTTCCGACCGCCTTGAATCTTGTGTTGGCGATTCAGATGCTGCTGGCCGGCGTGTTCATGTATTGGTACTTGCGAGAGATCGAAGTATGTCGCTTCGAATCAGTGATCGGTGCAATCAGTTTCATGCTTTCAACGGTGTTCGTGCATCGTGTGTTCGCCGGACACCACTCTGACGTTGCTGTGTGGTGCTGGGCGCCTGCGTTGTTTGCCCTGGTTGAACGATTTTTCCGTACCGGCTCACGTTTGAACATCCTGGCGAGCAGTGCTGTTTTTGCCATGATGATTCTTGCCGGGCATCCGCAGCAACAGGCATTCATTACCGTCGGGGTCGGGATCTATGCGGCCGGGCGTGCCTGCTTTGCCGCATCTGCGGCAATGGGTGTGCGTGCCTGCCTGGAGTTTCTGGGAGTGATGATCCTCGGAGGATGCGCTCTGGGTGCAATACAGTTGCTGCCGTTGCTGGAGTTTGCCGGACTGACCAATCGTGTCTCTCTCGATGAGACATGGGCTCGAGAGTTCTGCGCCCTGTTCTCTCTGCCTCCGGAAAATCTTCTGTGTTTTTTTGCCCCTGGACTTCTTGGCGACAACGTCATTCAGCCGTACTGGGGGCGATGGCTGCACTGGGAAATGTGCCCGTACATCGGCCTGACCCCCTGGGCATTTTTACCCTTCGCCGGAACGGCATCTCGTCGCCGATATCTGCTGCCGCTGCTCGTCCTGGCGATGAGTGCGCTGATTCTCGCTCTGGGAGCGTATCTGCCTACCTTTGCCCTGGTGAAATCATGTGCCGTTCTGCAACGTTTTCGGGGATATTCGAAATTCATCGGTCTGGTATGCTTCTCGGTCACCGCTCTCGGAGCGATTGGCATGTCCGAGTTCTTTGGCCGCGAAAACAGCCGTCGATGCGCATGGACATGGATCAGTGTGAGTATTATCACGGTTGGTTGCGTTGCGACGTATCTTCCGACACTCGATGGTGTCAATCAGGTGCCGCAGGTTTGGCGGCAGCTCCTTTCCCGATTCGCGACCATCGCCGACAAACCTGACCTGTTTCAAACGATGACGGAAGAGTTCATACGCAATTCGTATCTCGGTGTGTTATCCGCCTGCCGGCAATCACTGCTGATTCTTTTCCTGCTGACCCTCGTGGTTCTCTGTCGAAAACATGATCTGAAGATATCGCTCTGCAAAGGGTTGTTGCTTTTCGTCGTGCTCGGCGATCTCCTGTGGAACGCCTGGGGCTTCTTCCAGTTCACATTTCCCTATCCGATCAGAGGCTTCGGCCCTGAAATCCGGGAGTTTCTGCAGAAGCAACCCGTACCATTTCGGGTGGCGACGCCCTTGTATCTGGCGCAGAACGATGTGGTTACGGAACGATGGGAAAGCGTTTCCGGGTATGACACTCTTGTCTGGGCCGCGTATTCCGAGTTCATCAATACGGCTCAGGGAAAAAGGCCGCGTGAGCCGGTCTTTTCATTTGAGCGATTGACTCCCTCTCCTTTGATTGATCTTCTTAATGTTCGATACTGGATCTACCCGCGAGCAGCCGCTACCACCCCCGCTTCGCTTGAACTGCGGCTGAAGACCGCTGACTGGATTCTGTACGAAAATCCTCGAGCATTTCCGAGATTCTATGCCGTGACGTCTGCACGCGAACTTCCCGATCGAACGGCGGTATTGAAAGAATTGCCCGCAACCGATCACAGGAAGATCGTATTGATCGAGGGCAAGGCGGAAAGTCCGAAGAGATTGTCGGCAACAGCATCTGTTGAACTGCGTGTCAAGGTGATCGAATGGTTACCTGCGAAACAGACGATGGAGGTTGAACTTTCGGCGGGTGCCTGGGTGGTTTTTGCTGATGCAAACTTTCCCGGGTGGCAGGCAACGGTCGACGGAAACCCGGTGACGATCATGACGGGGAACGGTCTCTTGCGTACGCTTGCTCTGGAAGAGGGCTTGCACCGAGTGAGTTTCGAATTCTCACCTGCATCAGTGAAGCGAGGGGCGTGGATTTCACTGGCATCGCTGCTGACAGCGCTTGTCTGGTTTTTTCTTGCCATGTACCGGCGTGCTGCAACCCGTGACTCACCTGCGAACCGAACAGGCGATCAGACGGTTGTCGGCGGAGACGGCGGCTGATTCGTGATCTCCACGGTTGCGGAAATCACGGTCTCATCAGTATCAGAGTCTTCCTTTTCGAATTCCTTGATGGCAAGATTTTCGCGAAACAGAATGGCTGTTCCGATGACGGTGTAGAAGAGCATGCCGATGATATGCATTAAAATGCCGAAGGTAATCGCTACTTCATGCGGGTAGTGCAGCATCTCAGAAAGAACCAGAACACACAGATACTCATACAGACCGATCATTCCCGGGCTTGATGGAATCATCGCGCCGAGGGAGAGCACGGTGATCAGCAGAATGGTTTCCTGCCAGCCGACGTTGATGTTGACCGCCTGAAGACAAAACCAGATAGTGAGAAGTGAGATGCCCCAGGCGATGAATGACAGGAATGTCGCGTGGAGCAGATGCCAGGGTTGTCGCAGCAGAGCGAATCCCTGGGCGAGGGTGTGTTGTATGCCGAGCACGCGCCGGCGCAACCCTTCGGGAAACGGCTTCAGGACGAAACCGAGCAGAGATTCCACCCTGGCTCGCTGAAACTGAAACAGAACCATGAAAATGAAGACGGTGATATAGAAAACAAAGGCCGAAATGCCGCCTGCTCGAATCGCGGAGCTGACCTGAAAACAGGTCAGCGTGATCAGCAGAAATCCCATGACGACAATGCCGTCGAGAAAACGCTCGAGAATGACCGAGCCGAAGACTTCTGAGGCTCGAATCGAGGTGCGTCTGGCAATGTAGACCGCCCGCGCGAATTCGCCGGCGCGAGCGGGAAACAGATTGTTGAAAAAATACCCAAGTGACAGGCCGCAGAACAGAAGCCCGAAGGGAAGTCGGCGTTCCTGAAGAATGACCTGCCAGCGATAGGCTCGACTGACCGCTTCGCCGACGAGGGTTACGGCCAGAACGAGCAGAAAGCTGAATCGTGCCTGCGCGAGGATGGCTGGAATCTGCTGCCACTCTACCTTGCGGAGTGCCAGCCAGAGAAATAGCAGACTGAGCGCCAGTCCAAGCAGCTTCTTCCCGCGTGACATGGGGCAATCGTATCACAGTCGGCATAGTCGAGCGAAAAAAATCGTCAAGTTCCTGAGGTGTGGTCTTGTGGAAGACCGAAGCGGTGAATATAATGTGTCATCTTTCTCCCCAGGGGCGGCACATGCTGTATGTCGAAGTCTTGTTGATTCTGCTGACCGCTCTTTGCCTGTGCTTTTTCATCGGCAAGAAACTGGGTGAGCGCAAGATTCGCCGGGTCGAGGAAGGGATGAAAGCGCTTGAGCTGTCACTTAACCAGACACTCGAGCAGATGGAATTGACCATGGCTCATAACCTGAAAGTCCTGGATACCAAAACAGAAGATCTGCGCCAATTGCTGCCAATCGTAGATAAGAAAGTCCTGCAAGCCCAGGATCTCACCCACGAACTCGGCGAACTCGTGAATCGCAAACCACAGGTGAATCCTGCATCTCCGCTCGATCCTTCGCGTGATCTCAAGTTTCGACACGACATTCAGGAAGCGATTGCCGCGGTGCAAGGCTGTCTTTCAACCCTCGAACAGCGCCTGCGGACCCTGGAAAAGAGCGCTGCCGCTCCGCGTTCCACCCCGGAACCCGACATGCGTGAAGTCCCTCGGCAGACGGCTTCACGCGTGGTGCCGATTGCGGAGATGCCCTTCAGTAATGCCGGTTCTGAAAAGGTCGTCGACATCAAGTCACGGGAATTGCGCCGCGAAAGAGAGCGTGAGGCCTCATCTGCAGCCGTGTCTGATCTTCCACCGACCCTGGAGGCGATTGTCCGACAGGCGGAGCAGCAGTTACAGGAAGTGCAGCGCATCAGTCAGCGAGCGGCCGCCGTTGCCGGTGACACCCGTCGGCTCGAACCGCTTTTCGAGCCGCGCTCCGAACCGAAGAACGAGCCGAAGGTCGAGGCCGATTTTCCGCCTTTGCCGACCGACCTCCCCGAGGAACTGACGGGAGAAGATGTTCCGGCACCTGGTACGCTCTTCTATGACGTGCTGGCGCTTTCGCAGCAGGGAGTTACCATTCCGCAGATCGCCCGCAAGATGAACATCGGCAATGGCGAAGTCGAACTGATCATGAAGCTCTACGGCTCGCGATTCAATCTTCGCAAGGTGATGTAGGTTCGCCACGTGTTTATCCGCGAACTCCCCGCAACCGCCAAGAATGTCCTGATTCTGCTGGGGGGCATTATCGTTCTCTGGCTGATCTGGCAACTGTCCGATGTCATCGCCCCCTTCCTTGTTTCGCTGGTGCTGGCCTATGTCTTGAATCCGCTGATTCATGCCGCCCGCTATCTCTATCTGCCGCGACCCTGGGCGGTTCTGAGTCTCTTCGTTCTTGGACTCGGACTCTCGATCTTGATTCTTGTCCCCCTGGGTCTCAACATCGTTTCCGAAGGCCATGACCTCGCTTCTCGCCTGCAGACCGTCGACGTGCAGCAGATGACGAATCAATACAAGGCCAGATGTCAGGAACTGTACGATCGTTATTCGCAGATTCCCTGGGTAAGCGAGTATCTGGGCGTGGCCTGGAACAACGATCGTGTGCGGGAATTGGCTGCCAAAGCGGTTGTTGTGGTGAAAGACGTTTTCATGGGCGTTGTGCGCAAGGTGTTTTCCTGGGTGACGGCGGCCTTCTCGGGGGTGATGGGCTTATTCCTCATTCCGCTGCTGACCTTCTACATGCTGCTCGATCTTGAATTGCTCTTTGCCCAGGGGATCCTGCTGGTGCCCCCCGTCTATCGTGAATCCGTCGAGCGCATCCTGAGCGAAATCGATTCGTTGCTCAGCAGTTATGTTCGCGGGCAGATCGTTTCCTGCCTGATCTTCGCCACTCTGGCAACCCTCGGACTCTGGTTGTCGGGCTTGCCGTTTGCCGTGTTATTGGGGCCGATGGCCGGCATCGCCAATCTCATTCCTTATCTGGGAGGCTTTATCACCGTTGTCTGTTCCGTGCTGATCGCCGTCATTCAAACCGGGCTGACCTGGGAATTCGTGGTGCTGATGATCAAGGTGGCGATCGCCCTCTCGATCGTCCAGGCGATCGATGGGTTCATCGTGCAGCCGAAGATCGTCGGTGACAGTGTGGGTTTGCACCCGTTGGTCGTCATTCTGGCGCTGATCATCGGCGGCAGTCTCTTCGGGTTGCTCGGCATGCTGCTCAGCGTGCCGGTGACGTGCGTGCTCAAGGTTCTCAGTCGCGAGTTATATCACGAGTTGTACGATGCCGCCTGAAGTCAAACCATCTGCCATACGCGTTCAGGGGTTGTCAAAATGGTTTGGAAGAAAGCAGGCCCTTGAACGCATCGATTTCAGCATCCCGGAAGGAGCGGTCGCCGGTTTTCTCGGTGCCAACGGAGCGGGAAAGACGACGACCCTGCGTATTCTCCTCGGGCTGGCCCGCGCCTGGGACGGGACCATGGAAGTCCTCGGAATGCCCATGCCGGGCGCGCGAACGGCAGCCATGGAACAGGTCGGAACTCTCGTCGAACAACCTGCTTTTCTCGACAGTATGAGCGGGTTCGACAACCTGTACTGGTTCGGGAATCTGTATCAGTCAGTGTCGACCCGGAGAATTCACGAAGTGCTCGACCAGGTGGGGCTTACCGAAGCTTCGTCCAAACCATTCGGTGTCTATAGTACAGGCATGAAGCAGCGTCTCGGCGTTGCCGGCGCTCTTCTGCACCGCCCGAAGCTGATGATTCTCGATGAACCGACCTCCGGCATGGACCCCCAGGGAAGAGCGCAGATGCGCGACATCTTCAAGCAGATTCACGCCGAGACCGGTGTGACGATTTTTCTGTCGTCGCATTTGCTCGATGAGATCCAGCGTTTGTGCGACTATGTGGTCATCATCGATCGCGGTCGAACCGTGCGCGAAGGCTGGGTGAAAGATATTCTGCGCGGCGATGTCGAGTGCTGGGAGTTTCGTCTGCCTGCCTCCGAGACAGAGCGTGCTCGCGGTCTGCTCAAGATGATCAACGCTGTTCAGTCGGTCAATGATGTTCCTCGCGGCCTCGAGCTGACCCTCGCTCCCGGAAACTCGGCCGAAGTGATCAAGACGCTGGTTGGTGCCGGGGTCGCGGTGCAGGCGGCCATTCCCCGCGAATCTTCTCTCGAAGACACGTTCCTGGCTCTGACCGAGACGAAAGGACAGTAATCATGCGACGCTTTCTGGTGCTGTTGCGATTCGAGATGGTCAAGGTGCTCGCGCGTAAAAAGGCCTTGTTGTTTCTGCTGGCGCTGAATGTGTTGCCTATCATGACCGGCTTTATGGCCATGCTGGTGTACATCAAGTATCAGGGTTGGGGTCTCGGAGAAGTCCAGTTCTCTTTTGTCGTGGAAGGGGTAAAGAAGCTGTTGGCAGGTCATGTGAAACTCTTTGCTCTGATCTCGCCGTTCTTTCTCGCCCTGGTCATCGGCGACAGTTTTTCAGGCGAGTCCGGGAAGGGGTTGATGAAAACCCTGCTTCTGACCCCTGTTGCCAGGTGGCAGGTCATCGCCGCCAAGACTCTGGCCGTCATGTTGTTTCTGATCACGGCTCTGGCCGTTGGGGGCGTGTTTCTGCAGTTCAGCCTCTTTGTCGCTCGTGCGGTCACGACTGGTCCGTCGACACAAGGTCTGCAACAGATGGTCGGCAACTCCCCCGCGGTGGCTGAAGCCATGGCGCAGGTCATGAAAGACCGCTCGACCTCGCTGCAGCTGGTCGGTGCCATGCCGGCCTTACGGCTTCTGTTTATCACGTTTCTGGCCAACCTGTCGGTCGTGGGGTTCTTCATTCTGTTCTCGCTGTTTTTCGAATCACCGATTCTCATGGCCTTCGTCAGCCTCATCACCCTGATGAGTATGGAGACCTACGTCTTGATTGCCACCGCGATCAGGCGTGTCGAATCGATGTTTTCCGGGCCGGTGGAATGGTGTTTCTCGAGGCATTTGTCCAGGTTGTTCGATATCGAAACCATCAATGGGCTGATTGTTCAGAGCCTGCATCTTGACAGCCCCGAGGTGTATCAACCCCTCCTCTCCAGTCTTGGGTGGGCGGCGTTTTTCCTCGGAACGGCGTTGCTGATTTTTCAACGTCGCGAAGTGTTCCACTGATCGATATGTCCGCCATTCTGGTCGCGCTTTCCGGTGGCGTCGATTCTTCCGTTGCTGCTCTGCTGTTGCTCGAACAGGGGCATCGGTTGATGAGCGCGACATTGAAAACCTTCTGCTATGGCGACATTCCGGGCGGGCCGAAGAGTTGTTGCGGTCTCGAAGGGGTTGCCATGGCTCGCGCGGTCGCGGCCGGGTTGGGCATTCCGCATACCATCTACGACGTGACCGATCGATTTCGCTCTGAGGTCGTCGAGGACTTTATCAACGAATATGCGTCCGGTCGAACTCCGAACCCCTGTGTCATCTGCAATGCGACGGTCAAGATTCCCGACCTGTGGGAACGAGCACAGCGACTTGGGTGCGATGCCGTTGCGACCGGACATTATGCGCGAACCGAACCGACGGCAGCCGGCATGCGTTTGTTTCGGGGGCTTGATGCGGCGAAAGATCAGAGCTACTTTCTCTGGTCGGTTCCGGCATCCGTGATCGAGCATCTGCGTCTGCCGCTCGGCAACCTGACGAAGGCTCGAGTGCGTGAGCTTGCCGCCGCCGCCCATCTCGAGAATGCCGCGAAGCCGGAGTCACAGGAAATCTGTTTCATTCCCGGGAACAACTATCTCGAGTTCCTGCGTCGTTATTTGCCTGCTGATCACCCCGGCTTTCAAAGCGGAGATATTGTTGATACGACTGGTACGGTCATCGGAAGACATCAGGGGTATCTCGGCTACACGATCGGCCAGCGCAAGGGACTCGGCGGTGGTCATGGCAGAAGATTGTTCGTGACCGGTATCGACACTCGCAGAAACGTCGTCTGTGTCGGTGAAGAAAACGAACTGGTCTGTAAAAGGCTGCAAGTCTGCCGCCTCAATGTGCTGGCACCGGAAGCCGTTCAGAGCGGATGCGAATATCTGGTGCAGTATCGACATCGTTCAAAGCCGGTGCCGGCGCGGTTAATCGACGTGAACGATCGTTTCTGGAATCTCGAGTTTGTCGAACCGGCAAAGTCGGTGACCCCCGGACAATCAGCCGTTCTCTACATGGACGACATGGTGGTGGCCGGCGGCAGAATTTCCGATGCGATGGAACGGACGCAGCCGTAGAAGCTGCGAAAAAGCGGAAAGGAGAGGGAACATGAAGAAGAGTTTGTTGATGACGGTATTGTTGATTGTGGCTTTGGCATGCACCGGTTGGGCAGGACCGGCGAACCCGGCGCACATTGCTGAGAATGCCGTCTGGGTCGGACATGCCGATGTCGAGAAGATGATCGCGCTCCCCCTGATGTCAGAGTGCCCGTTCATGACCGGAAAGGAAACACGCTCTGCGCAGCGTCTGCAGGCTTTTATCGAAAAAACCGGCCTGGACCCGCGCAAAGATCTCAAGGGAGTGACCGTCTGGTCCACCCAGTATGAAGGTGATGTCGGCGTGGCAATCATCTATCTGCAAAATCTCGATCGTCAGAAACTCACGGCGTTCCTGCGCGAAAAGAGACCCGAGGTCAAGACAGTGTCTGAGGCGGGTCACGATCTTTACTCCTGGAACATGCGTTGCATGCGAAAAGACATCGAAGTGACCGGTACGTTCATCGATGATGAAACCATTCTGATTGGTGCCGATCGTTCGCACGTACTGGCAGCACTCGAGGTCTTTGCCGGAACGCATCCGTCGCTCAAAGCCGGACATGAGCTGCTGAAAGGGAACGAGGCCGGCACGCTCTGGTTCTGTAATGCCGTGAAGGTGCCCGAAGCGTATCGACAGACGACGCGCTGCCCGGTGCTCCGACAGTGCCAGTCGGCCATGGCGCGCTGGTGGGTACAGGACGAAACGGTGCTGGGCCGCTACACCTTGAACGCCATCAATGCCGAAACGGCGACGCTGCTATCACAGGCGATCGAGGGGTTCAAGGCCCTGTTTGCCTTACGCTTCAACGGGCAGGAGCCGATGATGCAGTTACTGAAGGGATTCTCGATGAAAACCGACGGGACCGCTTTGACCGTTTCATGGCGGGGCAGTTTTGACGAGATTCGACAGGCTGCACGAACGATGCATGAACTGCATCAGCAGATGCGTGGAAAATAGCTCGTGTGAATGCAGGGTAGCTCGGACGTTTGAATGTTCGGGCTGTCCTGCATATCGGTCTCTCGTTGGTATTTTGCAGGCTTACGGTTTCAGCGCTTCGGCCTCAGGATAGTGGCGCTTCACCTTGTCACGCAGTCCGGGAGTATCGTTGACGAACTTCTTGTTGCGAGCTCGCGTTTCCTGCGTTTTCCGCCGAATCTTGTCGATATCTGATTTCAGGTTATCGATCTCGACCAGGCGTAGCTGATGCATCCGAATCTCGTATTTCAGCGCTGTGATTCTTTCATCGAGTGCGGAACGGGTTGAGAGCTCGCATCCGCAGAGCAGTGGCAGGAACACTGACAGGAGCAGGACGAAAAAGGTCTTTGTCATTTCTGCTCCTCTTCGTGGTCGGCGATCTTTCGCAACATTTCATGCTCGGCTTCCACCATGTAAAGCTCCTGACGGGCGCGATCCCGTTCGTCGAAGAGATACTTCATTTTATCGAGTTGCTGTCGTAGTTCATCGAGTTCCTGATTCAGCTGTGCGACTTCACGCTGTTTCTTGCCGCTCAGATCGAACATGGCTCCAAAGATGATGAGCGCAACGGCTATCAGTGCTGCAATGTAACGGTAATCAAATGGTACAGTTTGCATTTCGACCCTGAAAAATGAAAAGGCACGGTCGAACTGCTTCGACCGTGCCTGATGTGCGAGAGTTTACTTCGCGGGAACGCCGACCATGCGAACCGGATATCCGCCGGTGCTCCACAGACCGATGCGCAACAGGCCTGCCACAAACGTGATGCAGCCCGCGCGGCCGGCCAGGAAGTCCTTGTCCTTCGGAGAGGCGATCAGCTCGAGAGCCGGTGCGCCGCCCATGTGGTGCAGCACGCCGTCGAAATCGATCTTCTGCCGACCGATGTGCAGGGCGACTTTTCCGTTCTTCCCTGACATCTTGATGGCCACCTTTTCGTTCTTGGTGGCATTGCGGAACTTGCCAGGCGTGGTCTCAACGACCTCGAGTTTGAAGGTGCCGTCAAAGGTCTTCAGTTCGAGGTCGGTATCGACCTTCACCGTGGACTCGTTCTTCATGTAGTTCTTGAAGCCGGCCCAGGGCTTGCCGCCGGTGGGTTTGAACTTACGGCTGTGCGCGATCTTTTCAGCCTTCTCGAGATGTTCGGCGGTCGCGCGATTGACCAGGTGGCGGCGTCCGCGGCACCAGGAGGTGACGGAGTCGTAGGAAACGCCGGCGAAAATGGCGAAGTCCACCTGACTCATGCCCCAGGCTTCCATCAGGGAGCGAATGCGGGCGATCGGCCAGGGCTTGGGTAGCCGCTTGGGTAGCGCCTTGGGTTTCGCTACAAGCTTCTTGGTTTTTAACGCAACCTTCTTTTTCGCCTTGCCTATCGCAGGCTTCTTCTTCGCCACAATCTTCTTTGCAGGTTTCTTCGCAGCGGTCTTCTTGGTCTTGGGAGCGACTTTCTTCGCAACCTTGGCTTTGGCGGCGGGTTTCGCCTTGACGATCTTCTTGGCCGGCTTCGCGGCTTTGACGGTCTTCTTCGCAGTGACCTTCTTGGCGGGGGCTTTCTTCGCCGCAACCTTCTTGGCGGGAGCCTTCTTCGCCGGAGCTTTCTTGACCGTCTTCTTTTCAGTAGCCATCTTCTTTTTCTTCCCCATATGTAAAATTTTTTCGGCCGTCGACTTTTCACAAATCGACTTCAAAACAAAAAAAGTTTACACAGATGAGTCTGACTCGTCAAGAGTAAAAGTCCTAGTTGGAAAAAATGTTTGTCCGAGTTGTGAAAAGGAGTCAAAAGTCCGAGTTGAAACAGGGTAAAGATGATTGACTATGCGTCCGGGTGATGATACGGTAAAAGTGTCTTCCGGTCACGATTCCCGTTCATTGAAAACCAGGCAGTCCGTTTGCCTCTCGGCGAAGTATTGAGTAGTGAGTATCCGCCAATACTTTCACGGGAGGGTCACATGAAAATGTACCGGTTCGTATCTTTGGCTTTGGCTCTGTTCTTCGTTTCCGGTCTGTTCCTTTCGGCGGTTGCCGCAGCGGAACCCGGAAAGTCCGATGGCGAATTGAAGATTCTCAAGGCTGAGTTGAAAAATCTGCAGGCTGAACTGCGTCGTCTGAATGAGGAAGGCAGTGAGGCCGATCAGGAAAAAGCACAGCAGTTGATGGAGCGGATTGTGGAACTTCGCGAACGGATTCAGGCTCTCGAATCCCAACAGGAGAAAGCTCCGCAATCCTGATTGAGTAATGTTGAACGGAATCGCTGGAAGATAATAAGTCGCTTTTCAGCATAGCAGGCTGAAAAGCGACTATTTCTTCTAGGACGATCGGTGGTCGTGTGATCACGTTCTTGATGGACGATAGCGCTCGGGCTTCTTGAATCGGTTTGCCGCCTTGGAGTTTGAACGACCGTTGTCGGAGGGAAGAGTTTCTCGCGCGCAGCGACAGGAGCAAAGAGAGCCTGACCGCGTAGGTATTTTTTGTCGACCATGGGCTGTGACCTATCTGGCTCTCATCTGAGTATTTCTCGTGCGAAGTGGACGGTATGAAAAGCCGTGGTGATTGATGATCATGTTGGAACTGCTCGAGAAAGGTTTGCGAAGACAGAGAGCAAACCGACAGAAGATGCTACGTATGTCCGCCAGGTGAATCGGGCGTTGGTGTCAACCGGAATGTTGTTGCACAGACGCCCAGGATCACGATTACTTTCTGACGAAGTGAGGCATATCGATGGGAATGACAAGGGAAAGCTCGACCAAACCGGCGAACACTCCGTTACGATACCAGGGAGCCTGATAGATCAGCTTTTTCGTGCCCTGCTTCTCAATGGTGTAAGCGTTATTGACCGGGTGAGCAAGCAGCTGCAACAGCTTTGAGCGCGCGGGTTCCGGATGGCAATCCAGGAGATTTTTTCCTATCAATGTGGTGCCGCCAGATTTTGAAAAGGTGGAGCAGGCGCGATCGTTCATGGCCAGAATGATACCCTGCGTATCGCAGACGGTGATCGCCCCGGGAAACTCTTTTGTCCAGTCCGGTAGTGCCGCAAGTGCTTCATTGATCGTCATCAGAAATCCTTTCGAACGAGAAATGAAAAACCCTCGAAAGCCGAAGCCTTCGAGGGTTTTGAAACGCGAGCTTACTTCTGCAACAGTTCGTTGACCAGAGTCTTCACGACTTCCTGGGTAGCGACCGGCATGCCGCCTTCGGCGAAGACGCGGAAGTTCAGCTTGGTGATCAGGTCGCGGCTGACTTCGCGATTCTGGGCGCCGGAGTTGGCCACATAGTCACGCAGGCTGGAAACATCGTTGTTCTCGAGGTCGGCGATGATCTGCGGAGGGGTGATCTTCTTGTAGTAGTCGGCAACCATTTCATCCCACAGGCAGTCGGCGGCGAAGGCCAGCTTGGCGTAGGCCGCATCAAAGCTGTAAGAGGTCGCCGGGAAGTAGATCGCCAGGCCCTTGGCGTTCCGCATCGTGGCGCCGGTGGTGCCGTTGGCAACGATGGCAGCGCCCAGAGCGTTTTCGAGCTTGGTGGCGGCGGTCTGGAAACCCTCGTCTTTGATGACGGGCTTCAGGATCTGCACCAGGTGCAGCAGATCGATGTTGGTGCGATAGTAGAACTTCTGAACCTTGGTCAGGGCATCCTTGAACTGGATGCCGTACTTGCCGGCAATGACTGCCTTGGCGAAGCCGTCGATCGCATCTTTCACATCGTTGAGCTTGGAAAGATCAATGGCCGACTGGGTCGAGGCGCTGTTGCCCTGCGTGCCGCCGTTATAGGAAGCGGCATAGGCGGCAACCCAGGGTTTCACGAATTCGGCCGGAGTCATGCCGGGTTTCAGAGTGGCGAGAATGCCGTCATACGGATACCCGTCGCCGGGTTCGGTTTCTTCCGAAGCGACGAAGAAATCGCAGCTGTCTTTCACCGCGTAGGCGACTTCCATCATCTGCATCAGACAGGCATCATTGGAAAGAATGTCGAGGTTGCGGCCCAGGTGAGCCTTGATCTCGGCCATCGCCAAACCCAGCTGTTCGGTCGTGATGTGGTTGCCGGTCGAATCGTCGTAGGAAATGCCCTTGATGACCTGGTTTTGATTGTTCTTCCAGCCGGAGCCGTGATTCCAGATGATAAGAGCATAGTGCTTGGCAGGATACTTGTTAATCATGTCCTTGGCCCATTGAGCCAGGAACTTGTAGTCGCCCATGTCCACTTCGCCCATGTCGGCGATCGGGACGATGTTGTTCTTTTCGATGTAGTTCAGGGTGGCGGGGCCTTTTTCGCGATCGATCAGGCTGACGATGTTCAAATAATCGTTCGAGCCGATCTTGGCCATTTCGTTCTGATCGGTAACGCCGAACTGGTCGAGGTTGTTGTCGGCGTTCAGGAAGACCATCCAGGTCCATTCCTTTTCAGCGGCGCTCACAGGAGAGGCGAAAGCCGCGACCAAAAGAGCAACAGCGATAATACTCAATACTCGTTTCATCCTACATACTCCTTATGATACTTATAGGCCCGTTGGAAATGGGCCGGTCATCACTTATTGAATACTGAAACCGGATACACTCGATAATCAATGGTCCGAATCTTATCATGCAATTGGTACAGATGCAAGTCTGTTCCAACCAGAACCGGGGTTGCGCATTCACAACCCCGGCACGGTGTTCATTACTTGGTCGACAGCTCTTTCACCAGATTGGCGGCTTCTTCCGTCACGGTCTTGTTCAGACCGCCCTCAGAATGCAGACGGAAGTTCAGTTTTTCGACCACATACTGGTTGATCGATTTGTCGTGAGCGCCGGCATTGGCCACGAAGTCGCGCAGCGTCTGCGTGTCGCCGTTCTCGACCGCGTTGGTCATGCTGTCGGCAGCCTTGGCCTTCAGATGAGCTTCGACCATCTCGTCCCACAGACCGGCCTTGCAGAAATCGAGCGTTTTATACCCGGCGACGAACGAGTAGGTCGAATCCGGGAAGTAGATGGAAACGCCGAGAGCATCTTTCATGGAACTCATCGCGTTCGCGTTGGCGACAATGCACAGCTTGGCAGCCGCGAACAGTTTGTTGCAGGCGGTCTGGACGGCTTCGTCTTTCACCGCGGCCTTGAGCAGCTGCGCGAAATGCACGAGATCGATGAAATCGGGATCGGCGAACTTCTGCACCTGGTTCAGAATCGTGTTGATCTGAGCGGTGTACTTGCCGGCCATGATGGTCTTGGCCAGGCCGTTGATGGCATCGTTCAGCTTCGCAAATTCGCTGCACTTGACCGCCGACTGCGTGCAGGCTTCATAGCCCTGGCTGCCGCCGTTGTAAGAATCGACGAATGCCTTCACCCAGTCGCTGCAGATCTGCTCGACGGCCTTGGTGGCCGAAAACTGCGCCAGAGCCAGGTCATACGGCGTGCCCTTACCGGGTTCGGTTTCTTCAGAGGCGACGATGTAATCGCAGCTGTCTTTGCAGGCGTAAATGACTTCGGCCATCTGCATCAGGCAGCAGTCGAAGTTGAGAATGTCGATGTTCTTGCCCAGAACCTTCTTGGCTTCGCCCAGAGCGCCGACCAACTGGTTCGTGGTGATGTGATTGCCCGTTGAGTCGTCGTACGAAACGCCGCGGACGATCTTGCCGGCAGCCTTCCAGCCTGAACCGTGGTTCCAGATGCCGATCATGTACTTCTTCGCGGGGAAGTTGGCCTTGACGTATTTCACGAACTCGATGAACGTCTTGTAATCGCCCATGTCGAGCTCGCCCATATCCTTGATCTTGGTCACTTTGCCCTTTTCAACGTAGTTGTACTGGGCGGGGCCGCGTTCGCGATCGATCAGGGTGACGATGTTCAGCCAGTTGCTTGAACCGATCTTGGCCATTTCCGTCTGATCTTCAACACCGAACGGGTCGAGGTTGTTGTCAGCGTTCAGAAATACCGCGAAGGTCCATTCTTTCAGCGGCTGGGGAAGAGTGACAGCTGGTTTGTCGGTGTCAGGGGCTTCCTGGGCACAGACAGGCGAAATCGCCAGCAATACGGTGAAAACAACGAGGGAAACAATACTCAATACTCGGTTCATCTAGCCCTCCTTATGAGCTTATTCCCAGCTTATGGGAACTGATGAAGAACGCCTTCCCCATCGGGAAGATACTTTTATGATTGTAGCAGCCTCCAGCACCAACCCGCAAGGGTACAAACAAACTTTTTTTCAGCCAAGACCCCCAGATACGACAAGTATAATCAAGTAGGGTCTCAAGATTGGGGAGAGAACCACCCATGAAGGGAATCGCGAACCGGCAGAATACATTATTAGGGCGGAAACCGGTCCTGTTCGGCGGCGGAAGACCGTCACCGGGTGATCGATCGGTCTGCCGTGCTCGCCATGCGTATCGTCCACGGCTGCGAACACGACCGTTTCCGGAAGTCGATGCCGAACCGGCACCGACCTCGACCAACGAAACACCGCCTGATTTAGTGTATGCAGCGGCGAATGCTTCGAAAGCCGCTGATCAAGGGGGGTCCGGTGTGATTCACGAGAAACCGGACCCGGAGGAGGCCGAATCATGATTTGGCGAAACGGCCGCATGATCAGACGTGGGTTGGTGATCGTGCTTTTCCTGATGCTGGCCGGGGCATTGTCGGCAGATATCCGCAACCTGAAATGTACCGTGACCACCCCGACAGATCTCAACAAAACGTATAACAACAATCAGGAAATCACGCTTTCAGCGACATGGCAGGGTGATACATCGCCGTATGCGGCAACATTCAAAGCCAACGGAGCCGCAATCGGCACCTCGAATACCGATGGGACGACCACGACCCTCTCTCTGTCGGCAGCTGGTGTGAAAGAGGGTGACAACACCTTTTCGGTCTCTGTTATCGAGACCAGCGTTCCCAATGCAACAAGTTCTGGAGACGAAACCGCCAACGGCACCATCAAGGTTGACCGAACGCCGCCGACTCTGACGTTGACCGTGACTTCGGGCAACATCGTCAGCCCGAATCAGGGAACCAATGAAGTCATTCTGCAATTCACCTCCTCGGAAGGACTCGGCGAACAGCCCCAGTTCACCGTCAGTCCCGGAGCCATTCCCGCGCCGACCCCGGTTGGAACGCCGAGCCCGCCTTTCAGCAGCGGCCAATACAAGATTACGGTTCCGAATGGCACTTCGGGAGGGACCTATGTGGTGAGCGTGACCGGCCGAGATAACACCGAACCCGCTTCCGGCCGCAACTCTTCTACCGCTCAGACTTCTTTCGTTGTTGATGCGGCCGCGGATGGCGCACCGACGATCAGCTCCGTCAGTCCGCCGTCGCCGTGTCGATCGCAGAATGTGGTACTGACTGGTTCTCTGCCGGTCGAAACCGGCGCGCAACGGGTTGAAGTTCTGGAAGGCGGAGCTGTGAAGGGCACCACAAGCGTGTCTGCCAATGCCGATACCTGGACGATCACGCTGACGGATGTTACGGAGGGAACCCACAAGTATTCCGCGCGCCGAATCGACCCGCTTGGCAACGTATCAGGCACGGGAACCGAGCTGGCTGTCGTGGTCGATCGAACCTCGCCGACGGTTCCGACGTTGGCTTCATTTACCAGGCCGGTCAACAAATCGAAAGTCACCGTGACGGGTCAGGCGGTAACCGATGCGCCCCATGAAAGTCGACCTTTAAAGGTGCTTCTATTTCGCGACGGAAGCCAGATTGCATCTACTACAGCTGGTACGGACGGACGTTTCTCGGTCGATATCGATCTCGAGCCGGGGCAGAACGTGATTCTGGCGCGAGCGGCCGATACGACATGGCTGACCTCAACCGACAGCAGCGGGAACCTGAGCGATTTTTCAAAAGGAACCGTGATTACGCTCGACCAGTCGGGGCCGACCATTGTTGCCGGCGGGATCGTGATCTCGAGCGGTAACGGCGGAGGCGGCACGTTCCTGCGACCGGTCGAACCTTCCGTTCCGATCTCCCCACCCGTTCCGCCTTCAGCCCCACCGATGACGGCGGCAGCACCTCCTGTTCTTCAGGTCCCTGGTGCTGTCGGGGTGGCTTCTGTCGCGGCTGACGCTCCGTCATCGCCGGGCGATCCGGCGACCTCAGCTGCTGTCCTCAACGCTTCGGCGACCGAAGACGCCGATGGCCCATTCGATCTTGAAGCCGATACGACGCTCGCCGAAGAACCGGAAGAAGTCATCGAAACCGCTTCCGTTGGCGGGCTCGCTCCCCCAATCGGAAAAGATGTCCCCGGCCCTCTTGCCGTTCGCCTTCCACTCGCGGCTCTTGCTGACAGATCGCCGGGGAGCGTTCAGGGATGGGTGGTGTGTCGCCAGCTCGGAGCCATGGGCGCCGGCGGCTTTTTCCCGCTGGAACGCGCTGAAGACGCATTGGAAGCGGTGATTCCCATACCGGGCGTGCTGGCGTATCGCATTATGTTGAAAGACGCGGCCGGCAACGTGACGGTTCTGCCGTCAGAAGGGGAGTTCCTGCGCCAGAACCGACGCTGTGAAACGTTGCTTGTCTCAGACCAGGGAACCATGTGGAATACCGCCCCCTGGGTGGATGAATGGCCTGTCGACCCCCTGGGAATGCCGCCGCTCTCGCGAATTCTGGCCTATCGCCGACTGCAGGTGCCGCCATCACAGGCCGAGGAAATGAGAAACCTGCTTGCCGCGGCCGGCAAGAATGATGTGGTGGAAATCGTCAGTCTCGGCGCACCGGCGGTGTCCATGAACGGTTACATGCTTGATCTTCGTCTGCTGCGGGAAGGGCGCCTGCCGTTCGAACGGCTCGACCTGCTGCGCCGGGAGATCGTCAATCTGGTGGTTCCTACCTATCTGCTGCCTGCCCCGGAATCGCTCCCCGATCAACCCGAGTTCAAATCATTGCGGGAAGCCATTCAATTTCGACATCTGCACGAGAAACCCCGCTGATCAGCCAGAGCAGCGTGCCTTTTTTCTGTGACAGTCGCCAGGGAGGGCTGACCAGACGATTGCTGACACCGCGACTTTCGCCGAACCGTAGCGATTCGCCCTGCAGAGGCCATTGCACACCCTGAGAAACGATTTCTGTCACGTCGGGCGACAGCGCGATCAGGGCGGTGCCGAGAAGCGGCGGCGCGGTAACGATGAGAGTTCCCGGACTCATGATCCCGCCGATGCCGTCGGTAGTCGGAAACGTGAGCAGGCCTTTTGAGGAAAATCGGGACATCATCAGCAGATTCATGATGCTGTGATCGAAGCGTCCACCCCAGAGATTCGTCAGATAGACCTCACATGAGGCGTCGTCAGGTAGACTTCGCAAAGCCAGCTCCAGATCCGTTTCGTTTTTGTCGGGTGGAAAACGGACCACTTCAGCGCCTCGTTCCAGGTGATGTCGGAGCGCATCGGGGCTGAGTGAATCCAGGTCACCGATAACCGTGTCTGCATCGATGTTCCAGGCACGTAGAAGATCGCCGCCGTGGTCGACGGCGATGACCAGATCCCAGCGGGAGCCGGGAGGAGGCCGATCGGGGCTTCCGCCTGCGGCAATCAGGATCCGTCGGTTTTTCCGTTGCTCGCTCATACGGACAAAGGTATACTTTTTCCTCCCATGGATTCAACCACTGTCTGCGTGATACCCGCCGCTCTTTCCGATGTCGGTGATCTGTTCACTCTTGAACAGCGCTGTTACTCTCCGGTCGATATCTTCTCGCCGCGGCGGCTTCGCTATCTGCTGCGTTCTTCGCGCTGTCTCGTGCGGGTGATGCGTGATGAAACGCGGACGCTCATGGGTTCCGTGATCGGGTTGATCAGGGGGTTTCGTGTTCCTTCCGGGCGTGTATACAAGATCACCGTGAATCCGGATTATCAGGGGCGAGGTGTCGGTTCGCGGTTGCTGCTGGCTCTGGAACAGGAATTTCGCGATCGCGGCATGAAGCGGTGCTGTGCCGAAGTGCGAGTCAGCAATCTGGCCTCTCAGCACATGTTCTCGCGCAACGGCTATCGATTCGAGAAGCGTCTCGCTCATTACTATGATGATGGTGAAGACGCTTTAAAGTTCTGGAAGTCTCTTTAACAAAGACAATCATCTTTCATCTACTAGTACTATCTGCTGAAACAGACGCAAAAAAACCGCCCCGATGACTCGGGGCGGTTCGTGCGTCTACGGAATTCGATCAGATCAGAGGGCGCAGCCACTGCAGCTTCATCAGCATCTGCAACCGACCGAGAACCTTGGGGTCGGAATGAGATTCGGGCCCGAAGAGCACCTTAACCTGGCCGTCCGGGTTCACCTGAATCTTATACTGATACGAGTTGCTGATATCTTCCTGAATCTTCGCGGCGACCTGGCGGGCAAACGCCGTTGATTTGACGACCGCGACTTCTTCGGAATTGATCTGCTCGCTGACGTAATCCATGTTGTACGTTCCGATGACGGCAATCTTGCGATCGAACACGAACACTTTGGAGTGCAGTTTGTTCGTCAGCTTGTATGCGTGAATCTCGACCTTCGGCATTTCCTTCAGAATGTTTTTCCAGTCGGCGAGAAACATGGCTTGTGTCAGCAGACTGTCCGAACTCATGGGACTGTTGGTCTGGATGACAACTCTGATACCGCGATCATTGGCGCGTTTGAGAGCGGCATGCGATTCGGGCGTCAACACTACGTAGGGGTTCTGAATGAGGATCTCATCTTTTGCCGCGTCCATCAGGGCGATGATGTTCGGCGTGATTTCATTGCGGTTCCCATTGCGAGAGTGTTTGTCGAGAATCCGGGTCGGATACGCGCGTTCTCCCTGGAACAGTCTGAACGAGGCATAGCCGGGCAACTGCTTGTACTGGGCCAGTTCGTTCGTATACTTTTCGACGAGTTTTACCGTTTCTTTGGAGAGGTTGTGGCCTTCGGGCAATTTGTACAAGCCATTGCCGAGAAGATAACGGCGCATGGCCTGATATGCAATGTCAAGATGCCGATGCATGTCGTCGACGTTGCCGAACAGATCCTTGTCGATCTTGAAGTTCCCGCCTGAGGAAAACTCTTCTTCGAAGGCGCGACGTGCCTGAGCGGCGACGATCGGGCTGCGAATGAGGATGTCGGTGTCGCGATACACCGTGGCGAGATCGCGCGGGTCGACGAAGTAATTCTTCGAAATGTTGCGACCTCCGGTGATCAGATACTCGCCGTCGACGAGAACGATCTTGTCATGATTACTGGCCATGATCGAGCGAAGATCATCGAAGAGGGCGACCAGCTTCTGACTGACCGGATTGAACACGCGAATCTGGACGTTCTTGAACTTGGCAAGCTCCTGCAGGATGTCCTGGCCGATGAACTTGCGAACCAGTCCCTTGGTGCCGCGGGCATCCATCATGATCCGAATCTGAACGCCTTCGCGGGCTTTCTTCATCAGCATGCCGAGCATGCTCATGCCGAAGATGTCCGGTTCGACGATGAAGTAGGTAATGTCGATGGACTTCTTGGCGTTATCGAGAACGTACCAGCGAGCATACCACGCATTCACGTTCTCGGGCAGAAAACGAACCTGTGCATTGGGGTCGGCAGCGCCGACGTTCATCCGATCGAAGACCTCTTCGACGCCGGGGCTTTGAGCGGCGGCCCAGGCGGACGATGCGGACAACATTGAAACCAGAACGAGAGCCAGACAAGCGAAAAATCGCGCAGAGGACCATCGTGTCTTCATACTACTTTCTCCTTGAACCTGAAAACTTCGCTTTTTCATGATACCTCAGAGTGGCGTTTGAGAAAACAAGGACGATTCGTTTTGTACATGACGGTCCAAAACAACGAAAGCAGGTGCTGATGACCTGCTTTCGTGCGTGTCGCTTTGAATGACCTACTTCAAATAGGCTCCCAGGGCTCGATGATAACGGTCTTTCTCGGTTCGGAAGGCAGAAAGTGCGGACTGTACGGCGGTGGAGTTGCCGGAACCGAGAGCCTGAACGTAGTCTTGATACGCTTTTTCATACGCATCCTTCACTTTGCGCAGATTCGGATGCATCTGCTCATACGGAATTCTGTCGATGGAGGCAGCTAACCGTTCGTTCGACGGATCTGACTTGGACTTGCGATCGGCAGTCTGAACGGGTGCCGCGGTTGTTTGCGGCTGTTGATACGCGGCAAACGGGCTTTGAGCCGACGTGGCGATCGGTGTTGAGGCTGGAGCCTGCTTTTTTCCGAATCCGAAGAGCTTGGCGATGCCCTTGAAGACCTTCTCGCCGAGAATACCACCGACGATACCGCCGATCATCGGCCCGAGAACGGGCACGGGAATCATGGCACCGAGCATGGCTCCGAGAGTCGACCCGATTGCCTGACCGGAGATGGCGACCCAGTCAAGATTTTTAACGGCCTGCTTGAAACCGACTCCGGCACCCAGGTTCCCGCCGAACTGACCACCCGCGATCGAAGCAAAGGTTGGTAACAACGCTCCGGCCAGAGTGCCGACGATCGGAATGGGAACAAACGTTTGAATCAGGGGCGCTACCATGTGGCCGGCCGCGGCACCCAGTGATGAACCCACGACGTTGCCGACGAACTGCAGCGAGGCGACGGCCTGAAAGGCTTTCTTGAAGCTGGGTTTCTCGCCGTTGATCACCTGACTGGCGAGGTTGATGGCGATCGACGTACCCGCGGTCATGGCGACATTCTTGACGCTGAACGACTGCTTGATTGATTGCGTGGCTCGTTCTACGCCGACGCCGAGAGCTTTCTGGCCTTTCAAGACCACTTCCGAAAGCTTGATGCTGCGATACCGTTTGCTGGTATCGTCCGAGTAGGCCATGACCGCCGACGCCTGTTGATCGAGGGCGCGGTCGATCTTTCCATCAACGACGGTCTGTTTGTATGCCTGTTCCTTCCATTGATTGTACTCGCTCAACTGCTGCTGATACTGCTGTTCGAGCTGTGAACGCAATTCGGGACTGGCAGCGTTCTTGTAAGCGACCTCGGCATCATGCAACGCCTTGTAACGGGCTGTAGCCGTGGAATCGACGGTTGCATACTTTGTACTTTCGAGAAATCCCTTGATGACCTGACTGCGGTCTTCCGGGAACTTTTCAATGTAGCTCTTGAGAAACTCATTGTAATTCTGCGGTTTCGACTGTTCGAACACCTGCAGTACTTTGGAGTAGGGAGCTTGAATGCGGTTGTCGGTCAGCATCTTGTAGAAGAGAGAGGCATTGACCCCTTCGGTACTGAGCATCTGTGCTCCGCTCTTCAATATGCCGTCGTTCGGCCCCTCGAGAACCCCCTGGTTCTTGAACACGTATTTGTTCTCAGCGACATTGCGCTGACTGGCAACTCGCCAGTTATTTGAAGAGTACAGGCGATCTTTGTTGCTGAGCGTTTCAATGGCTTCGGCCCAACCTTCGTGATATGCAAACCCGGGGTCAGTGATCGAGTCTTTGCTATGCGGCCCGGCATAGTTGGATTTCGGATAATTCGGGGTCTCATACACCTGATCCATGATCATGTGCCCCATTTCATGGGCCATGACCGAAGCGGCGGCTGAATCCTGCATGCCGGCAAAGACTTCGCTGTTCGATGGCACGACGATACGGTTGGCATACGCGTTGTCGCGATTGACGACCTGACCGTTGGCGTTCTGTTCCGCCATAATGAACCCGCGCGGGTCGTGATAAATGGCTCCGGAATCTCCGATTTCGAGATAGACCGGCTTTTTCAGATCGTTTACCAGCCAGGCCGCGAGTTTCGGGTCTCGGGTTCCGGCTGAGAGTTCTTGTTGCAGGGTGTCGATCTTGTAGTTACGTGCCTGCACCTGCATGGCGACAATCTTGCGAAGACCGGCATCGCTTTCAATGTAACTTTTGAGCTGAATGTACCGTGGGTCGTTGGCCGGCAGTTCGCGCAGCACCGGAACCTGATTGCCCAAAAAGTCGGTAGACATGACACTGTGCGTGTCGCCGCTGACGGGAGCAATGATCTTGATCTGGCCCATTCCGGCTTCTGGGGCCAGCGACTGCTGGGCGATGACCCGATTTTCTTCGTCTTTGACGACATATTTGCCGGTTGTGGCATCGTAGGTCGGCTTGTATGCCTGCACGATCTTGCCGTTGGCATCCCGCACCACGTAGCGCACTCCGCTGGAGGTAGACTCGAAGGCGCCCGCGCCGAAGGAAGGAACAATGGTGCTGAGGGTGAAGACCATTGCCAGAATCAAGGTGAATGCCCGTTTCATCAATGTACCTCCGCTCGGAATGCCGATTGTTCCAATTATATCAAATGCTCACCAGATACCACAAGGTTCGGGCGCCCCCCTGTTAACGGACAATGATAATGTCAGTGGTTAACGGGACAGTGAAAATGTCAGGTGAAAGTGGCGTTTTGCGGACAGTGAAAATGTCAGGGACGGCAAGAGTTGGTCAGAACGAAACTCAAAGAACGAGTTTCTGAAAAGCGAGAGTCTCTGGCCGGCGGGGGTGAAAAGAAAAACCGGTTGCTCGCCGTGGGGCGAACAACCGGTACAAAATCAGAATGCTCAGCGCTTGAGGTCGTTTTCCAGAGACTCTCGATACGCTTGTTCAGCTTTTTCAAAGGATTTCAGAGCTGAATCGATGGCTTTGGCATTCCCCGGCTCGCGAGCCAGGGTCTCCATGTAGGCTTTGAAAGCCTGAACCTTCTGCTGATGACGATTGGCAGTTGTGGTGCTTTCGCGGTTCTGCAAAGGGGTCACTGCAGGACCGTTTTGAGTCGGCTCCGCGGCTGAGGCAGCGATCGAGCGCGATGAGCTTTGTTTCATGCTGTCGACCTTGTCGACCATGAAGCTGATCTCGTCGGTCAGCTGGTACTTTTGAT
>CAYYIY010000005.1:134383-165125 GCA_964472075.1 uncultured bacterium
CCCCGCTTTGTCGGCAGAAAGAGCCGGCACTGTCGCGGATTCGAGGCTTTTCTGCAGAGACGGATCCTGCATGGTGCGAGTCAGTTTGTCAGGATCGATGCCGTTCATTTTGGCATAGGTTTCAAGGTCTCCCTTGATTCCGTTCAGTAGGCTCATGATCTCGACATGGAGATTGGAATTGCTCTTGTCAGCCGCAACCAAAGCCTTGTCGGACTGAACCATGTACTTTCGTGCTTCGATGAGCTTCTTGCTCAGCTCAGCTCCGGAAATCTGCAGATCGTGCAGAGTGACTTCACCGGCCGGTCGACCGCTTGCCTGTAACGCACTTTCAATCTGGGCCTTGATGCCTTCGAGTTGAGAGGTGGTCGTGCGCGAATTGGTGATGGTCTGGTCAAATGCTCCACCGATATCGGCAGCCTGGCGACCGAGGCGATCAGCCACCTTCCTCGTGCCGTCACGGAACAACTGAATTTCGCCGCCGGCAGTGATGTTCTTGAGATCTGATCCGGTCTGGTCGGCGAGGTTCTTCATGTAGTCAGCCATGTTCTTGCCGCGCATCGAAAGAGCTTCGACATCTCGGGACAGCGCCAGCGAGGTGTCGAGCTTGCCTTGAATCTGGTCGACCGGAGTTGAAATGCTGTTAGAGACGAATTTGGTCACATTGAGCAGATGTGCCGAAACATCTTCGACACCGGTTTTCGTCATGCCGGTGCTGATTCCGAGAGGCCCGAGCAGAAGCGAGAGCAGATTCTTGAGCTTGGTGCCGATGCTCTTCACCACATCGAAAGAACTCTTTCCCGCCGCTCCAATCGTGTGAACCGCGGCGGCAAGAGTTGCCACGGTCGCGGCCAGAGCGATAATCTGCGGTCCATAGGTGACCAGCAGCGAAACGCCGACGGCAATTTCTCCGACAAACGGATTGATGGTGGGTGCTGTTGTGCTGCGGGGCTGCCCATCCGTGCGCACGACCTCTTTGGTGACGGTCGGTGTTCCTACTCGCGGTTGGCCATCGGTGCGAACCACTTCCTTCGTGATCGCCGGGGTGGTGACCCGCGGCTGGCCGTCTGTACGAACAACCTCTTTGCTGATGCCGGGAACAGTCACCCTGGGCTGGCCGTCGGTGCGCACGACTTCTTTGGAAATGGCGGGTGTTTCGGTGCGCGGCTGACCATCTGTACGAACCACTTCTTTGGTGATGGTGGTGCTGACCGCGCGTGGTTGCCCGTCTGAACGTACGACTTCGGCAAACACAAGCTGGGTCGAAAAGACGAAGAGGAGCACCCACGCGGTGGCGATACGCTGAAGATGTTTGTGTTTCATGGCGGCCTCCTTGGTCAGACAAAGGGTTACGTTATCTCTCTATTATATAAAAATTCCACGGAATCGTGTGAAACGAATGAAGCGAAAAAGAAAAGCCCCCCGGCTGCAAATGTAATGAGCCCGCGGGAGCTGAATTTCCCCGGTTGCCCGGGGGTTTATCTGTCAGGGGTACTAACGGCTACTCTGAATCTCCGCCGCGTCCTCTTTTCAGGCCGCGCCGCGGCCGAATCCCGGATGAAAAACCTGAGCCGGAAAGCGCTTTCAGATTTCCATACCAGGTATACGTGCGAGTGTACGGGTTGAGAACGGCATACATATCAGGCCGGCCTGAGCCGCTTGAATCGACATAAATTTTCTCGGGGACGCCGTTGTGAAACGTGTCGTATTCCCATTGGTCGATGCGCCCATCAAAATTACGATCATACTGATAATCGTCGATCAGACCATCGAAGTTGCGATCGGTGGCCCAGTAATCGCCGCGCCCGTCGGCATTGCGATCGACCACAATCAGATCGATCTTTCCGTCGGCGTTGCGGTCGAACTTCCCTGATGTCGTATTGAACCCGGCGAGGGCAAACGAAGCATCGGCGTCGACAGAATCTCGGATTTGATCAGCATTGCGAACGACGCTCGTCTCTGTCGTCGCGGGCACGACCTCAGGTTCGGTCGATTCTCCGTACACGGCCATACCGATGAAAAAGAGTGAAATGATCAGTAGAACCCGAATATTCATGCGTTGCACCTCCGTTGTGTCGACAAGTCGAAGAAAGTATTCGGGTTTCCAGATTACGCAAGGAAATTTTTTATCGAATTTCAGGGTGGCAGGTGCAAATAACAATGTACCATGAGCATCACTGCGATTCCGCCGCGAAGCAGCAGGCCTGGAATGATCGAGCCGGAGCGCAGATACCACCACCCGCACACCAGACTCTGCAGGAAAGCCGCGCTCATGTAAGAGGTCGGCTGTATCAGCGTCATGCCGGCGGCGCTCACGAGAAGCGCAGCAACCTGTGTTTTGTCCGAGGAAAAAAACGTTTGAGCGGCGGGAATGATCATGCCTCGAAAAAAGGTTTCCTCGACCAGCGGCAGCAGAAAACCTCCGGCAAGCAGGCAGAGGAGGTGAAACCACCAGGGCGAATCGAATAGGAGATATTGAGAAATTCCAGGACTTGACCATGTGGTCAGATATGGAGTGGCGTCATGAACTCCGAACAACAGGAACAAACCGATCCCGAGAAGAATGACCACCGATTGGAGGACGGCGGTCCCGGTTCCTGGTCTCAGGCCGAAATCGGCAAAAGACAGGCCGAGACGGGCGTTGCGATGTTCGACCAGCACTGCAGCCAGCAGAAATATGGTACCGATGGCGCACATGGAATTGAGTGCTTGAGTGATCATGGCGTGAGCGGAGGGGTTTGAAAATCGGTATAGCAAAGACCCGAGCGATATGGTCAGACCGGCGAGAAACAGCCAGTACAGAAGCACATCGAGAGGTCGGAAAGGAGGCTGATGATACCGTTCGCTGTCGAGACGCGCATCGAGAACCTCGACGGCCTTTTTTCTCAGGCTGACACCCATGATGAGAAAGAGGATCCAGGTGATCACGGATCTTGGTGTGAGTGATTTTGCCGTTATCAGCATTCCCATGCCAAGGGCTGCGATCACTTTCCCGGAAATCGTTGAGCCTTGCTGCAACACCTTTGCCTGAAAGTTGGCGAACAGCCCGGAAAAACTGATGGCGATCCAGATGCTGGCGAGGCTGTAAATAAGGGTCCAGGTGGCGAGAAGGACGATGTTCGAGAGCGACAAGCCGAGCTCGTGGCCCATCCAGAGAGAGGCAGGCAGAAAAAAAGAGAGTGCGATCAGATTCCAGAAGCGGGTTTTCTCGAACAGCCAGCGCCGGACTCCCAGCGGCAGATTTTCGAGAAGGGCGATGGCTCCGCGTTCGTTGCCAACCGTGTTCAGCGGTCCGAAGAGGCAGAAGTAGAAGATGGCTCCACTCATTGCGTTCATGGCCGGCTCGAGTTTCCCGGTCATGATGTAGTCACGAAACACCCAGACCTCGAGAAAGATGATGGAAAAGGGCAGCAGCAGAGCGTTCGTGAGCAGATTGAAGTCGCTCTTCAGCAGCAGAAGCTCTTTGCGAAAAATGCCCGAAAACATCTGCAGCTCGAGATGTCGCCGCCGACCGATACCGGAGTGCGTCCAGGTCAGCCATTGCCATTGCCCGAATAGATTGTACAGGATCATTCCGGCCGCGAGACAGGTGATCCAGGCTCCCTGCCATTTTAGAAAATGAATCCAGTCGAAAGGCATGGTCAGAAGGCCCGAGACCAAAAGAAAGGGTGCCAGAATCCATTCCAGCCGGCTGCCCCAGTTGGTGTACAAGTCGTAGAGAGTGCTGAGAGCAAGGGGAAGGTTGTTTGAGAACCAGATGTAGGGAAGAAGAACGACGACGGCGCTGATATAGCCGAGAAGCGAAAACGTGTTGGCGACCCCCGAAGGTGGCAGCAGGCGTTGGATGACCACCGACGCGAGATTGACCAACAGGCCGATGACAAGTTCGACCTGGACAAACAACAGCAAACCAAGAACAACATTGGCAAACGTGATGCCGCTCATGGTGGTGAGAGCGATGAAACTGCCGCCCAGAAGCATGACCCCCGTGATATCCGTTAACAGACGTTCATAGAGCTTGAGAAACAACAGGGTCGGGTAAGTGATCGGAAGAGTGATCAACAGCCGGTGATCCGTGCTCATCTGGCCCCAGTTAAGGGTGTGACCGATGATGAGGTCTGAGAGAAAGACGGTGATCAGGCCGTATATCAGAAGAAAACAGGCGATCCACGGAAGAAAGACTTGAGGAAACCAGGTTTTTGCCTGACCCATGAGTTCGGCGATTCCGCTGCCGATGATGAGCGAACAGACCAGGTAGAACAGAATGATCAGCGGCCCGGCGACTTTCCCCTTCCAGGCCGTGAATTGGTTCCAGAGGATGCGCGTTTTATGCCTGACCAGCGTGAACAGCATGTGGTGCGATTTGCCTCGCTGTTATATCGACCGTTCCCGTACGGAAATCTCAAAGCGATGGCTGATTGTATCACACACGCTCTCTCTGAATGACCCGATAATACGGTTCCCCTCAGCTCGGAAACCGGAACCTCTCGCTGGATTCTTTGGTTGGCTGAACGATGGCGAAAACGTTCAGAAGTGGACGCCGTCGGCGAGGTAATAGGCTTCTTTTTCCATGTAGATCTCGAAGTCGGGATCTTTGCCGACGGCGTCAGCCCAGAGTCTCTGAATCGCCCAGTTGACACCCCATCCGGTGTCATCAAACACATTTCGCGGCAGCAGGTTCTGAAGCCGGGGAGAGAAACTCGTGATTGGTACGCTCAGGAAAGCATCGCGACGATATTGAAACGTATGTACCAATTCGTGACCGAGATGAGAGCCTGCCGGATTGGTGATGATGTTGTTGGCATTACTGTAGGCAAGAGCGCCGCCGCTGGTAAGCGTACCGTCACTTCTCGGATTGCGGCGAAACGTGGTCGTGCCGTATCTCAGCGACCTGGTGAGATCGAACGAGGCTCCGTCAGAAAGATTGAGCAGAGGTGCGATAATGCCATGAATGGCCGGTTTGAAGCGGATCGTGTCATGGTCGGCGAACATCCAGATGGGGCCGAGATCCATTTTGAACTGAAATCGCCGCTCTCCGGCTGATTCGGCAATGGAAGCTCCGAGATTGAACATCAGTTTTGCGCGCCAGACTTCGCCTGGGTGATTGCTGTGGCATTCAGATGCCAGCTCGAGGCCGTGTTGCATGATCGCGCCTCCGGCTGCGGCCTGCAATATGGCCGGAATCAGGGGTCGATCGTTCTGGTGAGCGGTCAGGCCCGCTTTCACGACAGGCCAGAGAATGTTCACGAGTACGAGGTCCCTGCGGTTGAAAGCATTGACGCTCGCCAAACTGAGGCACCCGATGAGAAGAGCGCAGATCCCAAACAGAATTCGAACGGTCGGTTTCACGCAGATCTTCCTCGAAGAGAACGGTTTTGTCCTCTTTTCGGCACAAATCCGGTTTTCTTAAACGAAATTCACGGCGGTGTCGTGGAACCGGCGAGTGTCGACCTAATCTTGATCTCAAGCCTGTGAGCCGTCGCATTGAGCATGAAAGCTCTGATGCCGTGCATTTTCGGTAAAGTCGGCTTTTCAGAAAATGATCACCGCTTTTCAAACGTGAACTTTCCGGGCCGGCCGAAAAACGAAGACGTCTGGTATCGAAAAAGACACCTCGTCGAATCGTGATCAGACGTTGGGAAGATATCTGATCTACTGAACTTTGAAGCGAATTTTCAGATCGCCCTTCCAGACACTCTGTTGATTCATTTCCGTCGGGCCGATGTCACTCGGAATGTACCAGGCCGCGTGCTGTCCAACTTTTTGGAGAAAGTCATTGATCTGTGTCCAGCCGCGGGCAACGATGGTATAGGTGCCGGTCTGAAACTTGTCGCTGTCCGGGTCGGTTTCCTGCGATTTGTTGATCTTGAGATCGCACTCTTCGCTGGTTTCTCTGAGAAACTCCGATAGTTTATCAATGGGCTTCAGATCAGGGTTCTGAAAAGGAAGAGCTTGGACAAGCGCCGTGAGCGTGATCTGTTTCCCTTCGCTGGCGACCTTGGGGTCGGAAGTTTCGAGTTTTCCGACTTCCTTCAATTTCGTTTGAAGCGTGGAAGCGTCCAGTTTATCGGTTGCCGTAAAGGTGATGGAGACACTCAGATGGCCGCTCGCATCGGTCGGATCGGTGCAGCTGATTTTTTCGATCTTGCCGGAAAGAGCTTTGTCGGCCACGGTCGCTTCAATGGCGTTCACGAGAAGGGCGGAACCGTGCTTGGGATCAGGGCGGACGGCGATGTTGACTTCTTCGGGCAACTCGGACGGCTTCGGGAACGCCTTCTCGAGCTTGGCCACAAAGTCCTTGATGCGCTGGTTCGAACCGTCGGTTTTCTGCGCGACCTCGATGTTGCGCCAGGCTTCGATAAACTTCTTTTGTTTGGCGAAGATGACGGCCTTGAGAAATCGCGCCTCGGCATGCTTACTGTAGCGTTCGATGACCAGCGTCGCCTCTTCCATGGCGCGGTTCAGATCATTGTTCTTGAAATGTCGTCGGGCCAGTTTCATGTGGCCTTCGCAATAGCGCTTGTCGGTGGGGTCATCGGGTTCGGGGCCGGCGACCTTTGCCTGGGTGTCATCGCTGCCGGCGGGTTCGGCTATGCCGGAGGTTGGTGTGTGAGATGGGCTGCTGGAGCTTGACGTTGAAGACCCGGATTCGGATGAGCCGCTTTCGCCGGAGCTGACATTAATCTGGCCGCTGTCGCCGGAAGAGTTTCCTGACGAATCGCCGGACTCGGATGATTCACCTGATTCTGATTCGCTTTCAGGCTTGTCGCCCTCTTTTTCCTCGCCTTCCTCGCCGGAAGGTTCGGAAGAAGTCTGCGAGGAATCACTTGATCCCTGTTTGGCTTTGTCTTCCTTGTACTTTTTGTACAACTGCATGGCTTCTTGCTTGGTAATGGCGCCTGAAGAGGTGCAAAACAGCGTGATGAGGAACAGAGCGCCGACCAGAGAAATGGCATATTTCATCGCAGGTTTCATGTGAACGCCTCGCTTGCTCGAAGTGAATACGAAAAGTGAGATCCTGTCGCTTTCATTCCATGCTACCAAAATTGCACAACGGTTGCCACCGTTCCCGGATTCCACTATGATGACGTCTCATTCATCCCTTCCTGGAGGTCACGGCATGGCGCTCGATGCGGTTCACTTTCGCGGCGGTTACAACTTTCTTGGTTTGCCGGAAGAAGACACCCGCTACGACGATGCGCATGCGGTCATTCTGCCGGTGCCTTATGACAGCACCACTTCCTACAAAGCCGGTACGCGTGAAGGCCCGCTGGCGATGATTCTCGCCTCGCGTAATGTTGAACTGTTCGATCTCGAGTTGGGGTGTGAACCTCTGAGTGCCGGCATCCACACGCTGCCTGAACTCGAACCGGATATGCGTGGCCCTGAAGTGACCATCAGGAACATTCAGAAAGCGGTTGAAGGCATTCTGAAAGACGGGAAGTTTCCCGTCGTGTTGGGTGGTGAACACAGTATTACCACCGGCCCGGTGCGTGCCATGGCGAAAAAATACGGCTCGGAATTCAGCGTATTGCAGCTCGATGCGCATGCCGACCTGCGTGAGTCGTTCGAGAATACCCCGTATAACCATGCCAGCGTCATGAAGCGCGTGCTCGATATCTGCCCGGTGACGCAGGTTGGGATTCGCAACATTTCATCGGGAGAGATGGAGTTTGTGCGCAAGTCTCGGCACAAGACGATCTTCTGGGCCCACCAGTTGCAGGGGCCGGCCAAAGAGTGGGTTCCGTCAGTGCTCAAGACGCTGAAGAAGAAAGTCTACATCACCATTGATCTCGATGCTTTTGATCCGTCTGTCTGCCCCGGCGTCGGAACGCCGGAACCAGGGGGACTCACCTGGTACCCGGCACTCGAGTTGTTGCAGGCGGTCATTCGCAAACATGAGGTTGTCGGTATCGATATCATGGAACTGTGCCCGATTCCCGGGTCTATCGTCTCGGACTTTTTCGCCGCGAAGCTGCTGTTTAAGCTTCTGGCCGAGGTATTCGTGAAGAACCGCTGGACCGGAGCCTGAGGGCGGTGGAACTGCTGCAGCCGGGAAACATCATCACGGCGTTGGTCGCTGCCGTTCTTGGCCTGTTGGCCGGCCCGCGGGTCACCTGGGCGATTCGGGCCTGGCCGGGGCATGAGTCGTTCGATCCGCGGTATCTCAAGTGTCATACCTGCACCGGAGGCCTGCGGCGTGGGTGCTATAACGCGGGCATCGGTCAGGACTATGTTTTTGCCGCCTGTTCGACATTGCTGGCGTTCGGCAGTGTCTGGTACTTTGGTATTGGTACAAAAGCCGCGTTTTCATGGCTCTTTACTATCGCCTGTCTGATCATCACCGTTGTTGACTATCGCTATCTCATTATTCCCGACAAGCTGTCGATTAATGGGTTCTACCTTGGGCTGCTGTATCACGGGGTCATCGCGCTCTGGATCAACTACGGCGGGGGTGTGCGTCCGGAATACTATCTGTCGTTTCGAGACAGCCTGCTCGGCTTCCTGCTCGGCGGCGGCTTCCTGTGGGCTTTGCGTGCTGCGGCCTGGTTGATCCTGAAAAAGGAAGGAATGGGCGGCGGTGATATCAAGCTGTTGGCGACGATGGGCGCCTGGCTTGGGTACCAGCCGGTCGTCGGCATCATTGTGATTGCAAGCATGCTAGGCACCATCGGTGGTATCGGTCAGATCGTGATCAATCGTCTCGTCTACGGAAAAAAGTACCGGCCGTTTTCTCACATGATCCCCTTCGGACCCTATCTCTGCATTGGCTTTCTTCTGATCTTCTACGCCGGCATGGATCCGTTGTGGTGGCTCATGGAACAGTATCAGCGCTGGCTTGAGGCCCGTCTGTTCCGTTGATTGCCGTTGTCGAAAAAATCGTTCGACGCTCGCAGAAAGAAAAACGCCCCGATGCCTGACATCGGGGCGTTTGTGCGGGACCGGTCGTCTTACCTGTTCGGCTGCCAGATCGCGGGAAGGTTTGCGGGTTTGACGATGTAGCGATTGGGCAGTCGAAACACGTTTGTGGCACAGTGAACGTCGCCGAGAAGTTGATGATAGTACATGTCGTCAATGAAGTGAGGCTTCATACCAAGCTCTTTGGCGACGATACGAATCTGCTGACGAAACGCGGTGATGAGCGGATCGGGAATCAGCAGATGCTTGCGCAGCACCAGTTGATTAACCACGCCGGGGAACGAAGAAACGAAGCGGATCTTCCCATACTGTGGGGCCTTGTGATACGGTTCGAACAGCATCGGGAAGGAATGTACGGTGACAGGGGTCTTGAGGGAGCGTTGGTGAACTCGATTGATGGTGTCGCATACGAGATCGACATTCGTATCGATGAGGTTGGCGATCGCCAGATTGGCGCGAATGAAGCGTTCGACATTCGTACTGTCGACATCGCGTTCGCCGAGATTCTTTTGAAACGCGCGGTTCCAGACGCTGCCGTAGCGAATGCGTGCCTGCTCTGAAACCTTCCCGGTTTGCGGGTCGACGTTTTCGAGATAGACCAGCAGTTGTTCGGCAAATGTGAGCGGCTCGGACGTTTCCCCCTTCCGTGCATTCGCCCGCTGTCGAGCTTCTTCGAGAAAATCGAAGATGGCCAGACAGCGATTGCGGAACTCGGCCGGGCGCACGTTCTCGAGCTCTTTCCGCGTGGCGTCAGCCAGAAGACGAAGCGCCAGTCTCGGGTTGGCCTTGACCAGTCCGTAGCCGTCGGGGCAGCGGTCGCTGGGAACCGCGGAAAGATATTCGTCGCAATGGCCGACTACCAACCAGTCGGTGTCCACGACGGCCATGCGATCTTTGTACCCGTGACGGGCAAAGAGATTGCGCAGCTCTTGCGAGCTGCGGGTGCCGATGATCAGAATGTCATCAGGCGTGGCTTCGATGTTGCCACCGTTGTCTCCGCCCAAACCTCGGTCAGAGGGATTTTTCAGATAGTAGCTGTTCCAGAGTTTGGCGAGAAACTCCGGCAGTCCGGCGAGACCTTGTCCGCGAAGCGAATCGATGATCAGCAGCTGCGGCTTCGGGTCGCCTTTGACCTTGACCATCGCGACTTCGCCTACATCCTGCAGCCAGGGGTCGCTCCAGGTTTCCTGCGGAATGTACTCGACGAACTTTTCGAAGATCTTTTTCGGAACAGCTTTTCGAAGCGGGGTTTGTCCGGTGGTTTTTTCACCGATAGCCGGAATGATGCAGACCTTGAAGCTGTCCTCAGGACCGAGTTTGTCTTCGTCGTGAATCTGCGCGACGGTCAGGATCAGCGACGACAGGAACTTGAGGTTGGCATGCACCTGGCTTGCCACCAGAATCTTATGCGGCAGATTCGCCTGGCTGACAATGCGCAACGCCTCAATGTCCTTCTCCTTCAGCTCTTTCAGCGCGCCGAAAGCCGAACCTGAGCAAAGTGCCAAACAGAGGCACAGGCTGAGGACGATGAACGCTCTACCCTGTCTTGTCGTCATGAAGAACCTCCTGGATACGGATGAAATCCGTCGTATTGACAGGCTATCACAGGCATCGAAGAGCGTGGAAGGATTTTCGGCTTTTATGGTAGACTGCTTGTGTTTACAACTCTCCATAGTCGGAGGTCCACCCATGTCCGTCGTCGGCAAAAGCGTTCCCCGAAAAGATGCCTGGGATAAAGTCACCGGTCGTGCCCGATACGTTGATGATTACGCGTTTCCCAACATGCTGTACGCCGCGACGGTACGTTCCCCGATCGCGTATGGGCGACTGAAGGGGATTGACGCAACGGCGGCGAAGGCTATGCCCGGGGTGAAAGCCGTGGTGACCGCCAAAGACATTCGCGGCAAGAACATCTGCCCGCTGGTTCTCGATGACCAGCCGTTTCTTTCCGAAGAGTTTGTCCAGTTTTACGGAGAGCCGGTTGCCCTGGTGGCGGCAGAAACACCGGAACAGGCGTATGAAGCCGCGGCTGCCGTAAAGCTCGATCTCGAGCCGCTCAAGCCCATTCTCACGATTCGCGAGGCTCTGGCTGCCGATGCGCCGAAGCGCTATCGCGGTGACACCGCCTTTTCACGTTTCACGATCAGGAAAGGTGAGGCCGAAGAAGCGCTCAAGAATGCGGAAATCATTTTCGAGCGCGAGTACGAAACACCGTATCAGGAACACGCCTACCTTGAAACCCAAGGCATGCTGGCCGTTCCGGGGCTTGAAGACACGATGACGGTCTACGGGTCGATGCAGTGTCCGTTTTATGTGTTCGATGCCGTCAGTGCTATTCTCAATCTGCCTCGCAACAAGGTGCGTATCGTACAAACCACCACCGGCGGTGGTTTCGGTGGCAAAGAGGATTTTCCGTCGATTGTCGCCGGTCATGCCTCACTGCTGGCTGCGATGCTGCAGCGCCCGGTGAAGCTGATCTACCGCCGCGAAGAAGACATTATCGCCAGTTCCAAGCGTCATCCCGGTTTGATGAAGTTCAAGGTCGGCGTGACGAAGCAGGGCAAGCTGCAGGCCGCTGTTGTCGAATACTACGTTGATGCCGGGGCCTATGCCACGCTGAGTCCCATTGTTCTCTGGCGCGGCACGGTTCACGCGCTCGGGCCGTATGTGTGCGACCATGTACTCATCAATACCGCGGCCCTCTATACCAACAAGGTGCCGTGTGGTGCCTATCGCGGCTTCGGTTCGCCCCAGGTGCTGTTCGGCAGCGAGTCTCTGATGGATGAGATCGCGACGGAACTCAAAATCGACCCGGTCGAGATTCGTCGACTGAACGGTCTCAAGATCGGCACGAGCACGGCTACATCTCAGGTGCTCGATCACTCCTGCGGGTTGATGGAAACGATCGACAAAGCCGTTGCCGCTTCCGAGTGGTCGTCCAAGTGGCAGCCGCCCGAAAAGCGCACGGGAACCGTTCGCAAAGGCATCGGGATCTCGACGGTGTATTACGGCATGGGGCTTGGCGCCGGTGGCAAGCACCTCGATCGTGCAGGGGCCAGTATGGCCATCACCAAAGACGGCTCGGTTCAGTGCGCGGTCGGCAACACCGAAATGGGTCAGGGCGCAAGAACGATTCTGGCACAGATCGCTGCCGATGCTCTTGGCGTTCCGTATGAACTCGTACATGTCATCGAGACCGATACCTCGTATGTTCCCGATTCCGGCCCGACGGTGGCGAGTCGTACGACCTTCATGTCCGGAAACGCGCTGGTCGCTGCCGCCCAGGATCTCCGCTCGCGTCTGCTGCCGCTGGCCGCCGAGCTGCTCGGGCGTCAGCCGAAAGAAGTTGAGTTGCGCGATGGAGAGGCGTTCACGGTTGCTGATCCATACGGAAAACGGATTCCATACCAGCAGCTCGTGGCTGAAATGTACAAGCGACGTCTGATGCCGTCGGCTTTCGGGTGGTATATTGCGCCTGATACCTCCTTTGATAATGCCACCGGCCAGGGAAACGCGTATTTCGTCTACAGCTTTGCCACGAACGTCGCTGAGGTCGAGGTCGATACGGAAACCGGAGAAGTCCGGGTCACGAAGATCACAACCGCGCATGAGATGGGCAAAGCCATCAATCCGCAACAGGTCGAGGGGCAGATCGAAGGTGGTACTCTGCAAGGAGTCGGATATGCGACTACCGAAGAGATTCGACACGATGCTTCCGGCAAGATGCTCAATGATGCTTTTGCCACCTATATTCTGCCGACCACACTCGATGCTCCCGACATTCAACCGATTATCTGCGAGCACCCCTATCGCGAGGGCCCATACGGAGCCAAAGGCTTCGGCGAAGTGCCTCTGATGGGTGTTGCTCCGGCCATCGCCAATGCCGTGTTCAATGCCGTCGGCAAACGTATTCGCGTCATGCCGATCAAACCGGAGAAACTGGTGTGAGAGACTATCGCGATCGCGGGTTCGCTGAAGATCACGATTCAGTTGCACCTCTTCCCGAATGGGAAAGAATTCTGGCGCTGGTCGCGACGGTTCTGGTGCTCTTCTTCTACACGCGCTCCTGCCCGTTTCCGGCCGGCACCTACTGGGATCTCGTCTCAGCACGCGATTTTGACATCAACCTCGGCTGGACGGTGATGCCGGAGTATCTGGCTTATCTGGTCTCGCAGTCTTCCGCCTCTCTGACCGGATTGAAAGCGATCTATCATATCGTTTTCTTTCTGTTGCTCGGCATGATGACCGTGTGGGTGTTTCGCAGTCGAGAGATTTTGCCCGGCCTGCTGCTCCTGGCGATCTTTGCGTTCGGCATGCAGCCGCTGCTCACACTCAGGCAGCTCCTGCAGTTGTTGTTCCTTGCCGGTTTCTTCACGGCGTTCAGCGGATCGTTTCTGAAAAATGCCTTCGGGATTCTTATCGTACCAGCTCTGGCGGCAGCGGGAGCGGTCGGACTCAATACCTGGATGCTGCTGGTCTTTGTCACCTGTCACGCCCTGTTTCGTCGTGGTTTCCAATGGACGCTGGTTCTGTGCGGGTTGATGGGGCTGCTGATCTTCCCTGAAAGCACGACCAATGCGTATACGGGCTTGATGCCGATGGCCAGTCGGTTCATCTTTGCCGAAGATCAGTATCTGCTGTGGCTGCTCGGCGGCATCTTTGTTGTTCCGAATCTGCTGGCGCTGCCCCTGATCGATGAAGAATCGTTTCCGACGATGATCTTCTACTCGCTGGTGACGATTGCTTCTCTGCTTGATCCCGGGTATGGGCCGGCGTTTGTTCTGACCGGTTTCTTTCTTCTGTCACGCGCCCTGCATGACATGATGCCGCTCTCTCCGAATGTGCGCATCGTCGGCGTAGTCCTTCTGGCGATCCTGGTGCATCTGTTCCTGCTGTACAGTCCGCTTGGCTTCAAGATCAATACCGGTATTCGCCTGGAACTTGGTTCTGAACTGGAGCCGGTATTGAGCGGTCGTGAAGCGACCATGAAAGTCCGAACCAGCCAACTCGGAGAATTGGCCTGGAAAGGCATGTTGAACCTCAAGCTGGAAGATCTGGCCTTGATTCAACGTTTGCCGCATGTGATCGTGAAATCGCGGAGCGGAAACTTCGAACTGGAAATCCCTGAATGGATGATCCCCGGTCAGAAGAAACCCGCGAACAAAACTGATCTGGAACCGGTTGTTGATCTGCCGGGCAAAGCGCCCGCAGAAAGCGTGGAACCCGATCTCCCTGCTTCTGCCATAGTCCTGGATCCACCTGCAACCACGGCCACTTCTGCCGGCGAAGGTCTGGTGTTTCAGTTGCCGACTTCCGAAGAACTGGCGTCGTCAGCGGAGCAACGTGCTCGCGAATTGCCGCCTGAAGACTCGTCGGTCACGGAGCTTCCGGATCAGGTTGTTCCGCCGGCATCTCAACCGTCGACTGTTGCCGAGGTTGGAACGAACAACGGCTCGGCTGACGTGACGCTTCACGAGGTCATGCCGGGGTCTTCGACGCAGCCAATCGAAGAGCAGACACTGACCTACTGAAAATCGCTTTACCGGCAACCTTGAATCTGGTAGAGTGGCAATGACGATATGGGGGATGGAGTCCCCCTTGAATTGCTTCAAAAGCTGATGACTCCTGCATGAAGGCCGGCGCGGCCGACAGGCAGGAGTTTTTTGTTTTCGACGAAAGTCGATTGAGAAAGGAGAGATAACCGTGGCCGTCAGTCTCGCGAAAATACTGATACTTGCCATGCTCACAGACTGGACGTTTCGCAAAATACGTCTTCCCGGATTCATCGGCATTTTGTTGATCGGATTTCTTCTGGGGCCTCAATACGGAGATCAACTGGCCCCGAACCTGCTCGCGGTCAGTACGGATCTGCGCTTGATCGCTCTGGTGGTGATTCTCCTGAGGGCCGGCTTTTCCATCCATTTGCAGAACATTCGCCGCTTCGGGTTCCGGCTGTTACTGCTGGCCGCCATTCCATCATTGTTTGAGGCGATCACCGTAGCCTGCCTGGCTCACCTTGCGTTGTCGTTTTCATGGCTTTCGGCTTTTACTCTGGGGTTCATTCTGCCTGCCGTTTCCCCGGCGGTCATCATTCCATTCATGATTCAATGCATTGAAGAGAAACGTGGTGCCGAAAAACAGATTCCACACCTGATTCTGACCGCAGCCTCCCTGGACAATATTCTGAACATTCTCATCTGCAACGTTCTCATCTCGATGTATGCGCATCAGGAAGCCGGAGGGATTCTCCAGTTCGCGAAAATCCCCGTTGCCTTAATCAACGGTCTTCTCGTCGGGTTTGCCGTTGGTATCGTTTTGTACAACATCTTCGAACGTTTCAATCCGCGGGCGACCAAACGAGCACTTACCATCTTCGGTTTATCGCTGCTTCTGGTTCATGTCGAGCGTACGGTCGGCCCCATGACACCATTTTCGGGGCTTTTAGCGACAATGGCGATCGGGTGCGTGATCCTGACCTATCGAGAGCGACTGGCGCACGAGATTGCCTCGAAGTTCGGCAAAATCTGGATCTTCGCGGAAATTCTCCTGTTTGCCGTCGTGGGGGCCGACTTCAAGCCGCTGGTCGCCTGGGAAGCCGGTGTCGCTGGTGTCTTGATCATCGTTCTCGGCGTGTGCGCACGATCGTTCGGAGTCTGGGTTGCCCTGTGGGGCAGCGGGTTCACGGCCGGAGAAACCCTGGTCGTCGCGTCTGCCTGGCTGCCGAAAGCAAGCGTACAAGCGGCAATCGGCGCCGCTCCTCTTCTGGCGATGAAAACGATCGGACTGCCGACCGGACCTGGAGAAACCATTCTTGCACTGGCAACGTTGAGCATCGTGTTAACTGCACCGCTGGGGGCTATCCTGGCCAAACTGGCAGCCGACAACTGGCTGTTGGTTCCCGAAACCACCGGAAAAGATCACGACAGGACGGCGTGAAACTTCGGTTCGTATCATCAGAAAAAGCGGGCTGTCATCTTTCCGACCAAAGAGACTCGAGAAATTACTTGTGTGTTGATGTCTGTTTTTGTTTGTGGATGCCCCGCAAGGTGTGCCGATTTCTTTCTGCGTGGACATTCCCTCTCTCAGAGGTTATATTCTGAAGTAGGAGGGCTGTTATGATGGTTACACGCACCAATTCCCTATTCAGTGCCAATCAGATCAGCGAAGCCCAGAATCGCGAAAGCAAGGCATTGTCGCGTGTGGCGACGGGCAAACAGATTCTCGCTGCCTCAGATGATCCGGCCGGGCTGTCCGTGTCGATGACGCTTGAAGCGATGACGCGCGGCCTCTATCAGCAGATCAATAATCGGCAGGATGAAATTTCCCTGCTGCAAACTGCCGAAGGGGCGATCAGCTCGATTGGCGAGATGACCCAGCGTATTCGCGAACTCTCGGTGCAGGCTGCAAACGGAACCCTGACCGACAGCGATCGGCGTAACATTCAGTTTGAGATCGACCAGCTGAATCAGCAGGCGAATCAGGTGGCCAATAACACGCAGTTCAACACGAAAAAGCTGCTCGACGGCTCGCTGAATCTGCAAATGCAGAATGGCAGTCAGCTGACGATTCCGCCCTTTGATTCGGCCAATCTCGGCTTGACGCAGATCGATGTCCGCACTCAGAGCGGGGCTTCAAATGCCATCGGATTCGCCGATCAGGCTCTCGATCGCGTGACCACGCAACGCTCGACTCTCGGTGCCATTCAGAACGGCATTGCCGCCGAGGTGAAAAAGCTGACCGAAGAAGTGCTTAACACCGTTGCGGCCGACAGTCGTATCTCCGATGCTGATATGGCCCGTGAGATCGTGAATCTGACGAATAGTCAGGTGCAGGGGCAGGCAGCGACCAGTGCCTTCCGCATCGATAATGCCGCGCGTTCGCGTGTGCTTCAGTTGCTCGGATAGACCTGTTTCTCCTCCCTCCATCCTCCTGTTCTCGTGGGGCCCTGTTTTCGGGGCCCCTTCGTTTTTTCGGGTTGAGGAAACGAACACAATCGAGCTTTGATGCTGCCGCCGTTCGTATTCGGCTTCTTGGGTTTTAACAAACGCCAACGGTTCGATCGGCTCCTTTTACCGGGCTTCAGAATCGCCTGGCTTTCGGCTTTCATTGATGTACTCGGGGCTGACACAAGAACAAACATCGGCGAACCAGCGCAAACAAAAACGGGTGCCGCTCATCGACACCCGTTTTGAGAAGACCTTTGCGATCAGTCGAGAACCTGATGAACCACATCAATGATGGTTCCGTCGCGCCATTCGATGAGCGCGACCGGGCGCTCTCCGAATTTGGGTTGATCCGGAATCCCGGTAAGGGCGTGCACGTCATTCATCAGCTTGTTCAGCGTGGTAATTGGAAGTTTCGATCCTTTCAGCCGATCGAGCAGATCCTCGCGACGCGGGTTGATGGCGATGCCTCGCTCGGTGACGACGACATCGACGGCCTCACCCGGGCACGTGACCGTGGTGACTTTTTCCCGAATGATCGGCATGCGCTTACGGAAGGAGGGAGCCGTGATGATGCAGCAGCCCGAACCCGATGCGGCGTCGGTGTGTCCGCCGATGCCGTGCAACAGCATGCCGTCGCTGTGGGTGTTAACGTTGACGTTGAAGTCGAGGTCGATTTCGGTTGCTCCCAGAACGGCGCAGTCGAGCATGTTCGCCAGACAGCCGTGGGCATGCAGGTTATAGGAGGTGTGCGGTGACGATTCGACATGTCGGGGATTTTCGCGACATGATTTGACCGCTCCGAGATCGAAGCTCTGCAGGTCGAGAATATGACCGATCAGGCCCTCGTTGAGCAGATCAACGAGCATCTGGGTGGCGCCGCCGTGGGCAAAGGACATTTTGACGCCCTTCTTGCGCATACGCTCGGCCAGAAACACCGTTGCGGCGAGAGAAATGCCGCCGGCCCCCGCCTGATACGAGAAGCCGTCCTTCATGATGCCCGCTTCTTCAATGAACTGCGCGGTCATTTCGGCGATGAGAAGCTGCGTGGGGCTTTTGGTCAGTTTCGTGGTGCCCGACACGATCTTGCTCGGGTCGCCGATCGAGTCGACGGTCAGCACGTGATCAACGTTGCCGCCTTGAATCGACCACGGAATACAGGGGTAGCGTACCAGGTTGTCGGTGATGATGACGACGGTGTCTGCCCACAGCGAGTCGGGCAGCGCATAGAGCATGGGTCCGCAGGCAGATTTGCCGTGAACGCCCGTTGCATTACCGAATTCATCGGCGGTGGGTGCCGCGATAAAGGCGATGTCGATGTGCAGATCACCGTCCTGAATGGCCCGATATCGCCCGCCATGCGAGCGCAGAATCGCCGTGCGCTTCATCTTGCCGCGCGAACAGGCAACGCCGACCTGGCCGTTCATCGAACCTTCAACGTGCGAGATGACGCCTGATTCGATCAGGGGTACCAGCTCATCATGCGTGGGAAACAGGGCTGAGGGAGCGATGACCAGGTCTTTCAACCCGCGTGCCGCCAGACGCTTGACCACTTCGTTGACGATCTGATCGCCGTTGCGCAGATGATGGTGAAAGGAAATGGTCATGCCGTCTTTAAGAGGAAGCTTGTCGAGCAGGGCATCCCAGGTGGTGACAACCTTGTCGATACGCCCTCGATGCGTGGTCGTTGGAATCGGGCACCCGGCAATGCGTCCGGTGGGCCGATGCGCGAATGCACCTTGATACGGGACGAGCTTGCGACCTTCGATTTCGGTTGGAATCCTGCGTCCGATCGAGTTTGTGGTCCAGTTCATGGTCAGAATTCCTCCAGTCCGGGAAGGTTCATTTTGCGGGCCATATCGATAAGCTTGCGTGCTCTCGCCGCAACCGGAGCGTCGACCATCTTGGAGCCGAGCGCCACGACGCCGCTGCCGGTCTTTTCGGCTTCGCGCAGAGCGAGAACGATCTTCTTGGCGTCTTCCAGTTCGGTATCAGACGGCTGAAAGGCCTGATGCACGACCGGGATCTGTCGCGGGTGAATGACGCCCTTGCCGACAAAACCCATGGCTTTGGCTTCGAGAGCCGAATTCAACAAACCTTTCTCGTCGCCGACATCGCTGAACACGGTGTCGATGGCGTCGAGTCCGGCGGCTCGAGCGCCCATGACGACCATGGCTCGGGCCTGCAGGGTTTCGGTTCCCGTCACCGTGCGCGGCACGCCGAGATCGCGGGTAAAATCTTCGGCCCCGAAACAGAGCGCGACGTTGCGGGCCGAGGCCGAGGCGACTGCCTGAGCGTTCATGACCCCGCGCGCGGTTTCGAGCAGCGGCATGAACAGGGTTCGACCGACGGTCATGCCCGAAGCCTTCTCGATTTCAGCAACGACGGCTTCGATCGCCTTGATGTCGTCCGCCGATTCGCACTTCGGAATCAACAGTGTGTGTGGTGCCGCGGGGACGATTTCGCGGAGGTCGTCGTGGCCGAACGGGCCGTGCAGGGGGTTGATGCGCACGATGATTTCACCCTGCGGGAAGAAGGTGTCGGCCATTTCGAGCGTGCGTCTGACCAGGATGCGGGCATCGAGCTTCTGATCAGGGGCGACGGAATCTTCCAGATCGAGAATGTTGCTGTCGCCGCCGAACAGACCGGCATTGACGGCGAGATCGGGCTGGTTGCCGGGAAGATAGAGGCGACTCCGGCGCAGTCGCTCTTTGCTGCCGGCCGGTCGCGGAAAAGCCTTGAACGGAGCCGGCGCATACACGCCCGCCTTGCGAAAAACCGCCTCGATACGTGACACCAGCACATAATCGAGAGCGCCGTCATCCTTGATCTGTAGTTTTCCTTTGGTGACGTTGAACTCACGGCAGGCTTTTTCCGCCCGTTCGCGAATGTGACGTCCGAACAGCTTTTTGACGCTTGACTCCACCACGATCTCGAGGGCGGCTTCGGACTTTTCAAAGGTGACGATGACATCCGATTTGCCTTCCAGACCAGAGCGGAAAACGGTTTCATTACTCATTTTCCATCAACCTCCGACCTTTCCATGATATCTGACGCACGATCGTGTTCATTCCGGTGAAACGTATTCAAACAGGCGTTTCTTGAGCCACCATCCGAGGGCGGCGGCAGTGCTGAGAACGGCCATGGGAACCCACATCGGCACCTTCCAGTGACGATCGAAATCGACGCTCACGACCTTCTCGGGCGGAAACCGCCGCTGAAGATCGGTTGGCAGGAATCGCAGCAGTGCCAGCGAGCGATCATCGCCGTCATAACGCGCCGAAGCGCGCCTGAACAGGGCGTTTGCGAGAGTCTCCGCATCCTCATGCAGGGCGGGAGCGATGGAGGCCATCTCTGACAGCGGTTGCGAAATCAGAAGCCCCTGTGAACAGAGGATGATCCAGTCGCCGACCTGAAGTGGTGTTGGTCCCAGTAGTGTGATTGCCGAATCTTCTTCGGAAGCGGATTCCTGTTCAGAGGATTGCCAGACACTGCCGTGAATCGCAGCGTCCGGGTTTGCGATCATACCGGCCACGCGATCGTCACCAACGGTGGTCGCGAGCGGCGGAATCCCGCGTGGTTCAAGACAGTGCGTAGTACCGCTCACGTAGGCGAGAGCTCCCGCCCTGCCGGTCGTTGCCAGAAGCAGGTTTGCCTCGTGAATGAAACACACGGCCAAAGAGACCGATGTGCCGACAAGTTCGGGCTGCTGTAACCTGGACTGTTGCAGTTCACGGGCGGTTTGTTGCAGCAGCCGCGGCAACGCATTGGCCGCATACGTCGTTGAGGGCTGCGCCTTGAGACGTAATAACTCGTACGACAGTCTCTCGGCTGCCTGTGTCGCGACCTGTCGGCCGTTTACCCCTTCGCCGTCGGCGAGGATGAAGATCCCCTGGTCTTCGCGAGACAGCAGAATGTCCTGATTCTGATCGCGAATAGTCCCAGCTTCAGATTGTTGAAAAACAAGCATGATGCTGATCAGCCGATGGCAGGTGCCTTGCGGTCGAGCAGGCGCTCGAACCCGCCGCGCAGCGTATGAATCTTCTCGACCACATCGAGCATGCCGCGATTGCGCAGGCCTGACACCAGATTTTCCGAGAACATCAATTTGACCTTCGGGTGTGACGGCCCGAGATACGGCTCGGTGCGATCATCGAACAGCACCCAGTAGATCAGCCGATCGCAGTAGGGCACCCAGTTGGCGAAGTCGGCATAATCATCATAGGCGCTCAGCTTGGTGACGATGATCTGCGGCACATACTCGATCTGATTCGAGGCGTTGTAGTAGATGCGCTCGTTTTCGGGAAGGATGGGCGCGACCTTCAGATTCGGCAGAGCCACTTTGAAGCGAGCCTTGCCGAACTGATTCAGGGCGATTTTCTCGGCGAGTGAAGCCCATTTCGAAGACAGGTCGCGCACTTCCTGTGAAAAGGCGATCAGCGATTTCTGAAAGATCTCGTTGGTCTTGAGTGCTTCGAACGTGTTCTCGAGCGCATACAGGGGTGAGTGGTTGAACAGGGTGCCGAGCATGAAGCCCAGCCCCTGCTGCAGGAAATGCCGTCTGGTCAGTTGTGAGATGGCGGCGGTGGGTTCCCACTGCAGACGTTCCTGAATCAGCCAGCCCACGGCTTTTCGGGCGGTATCGAGAGCCGAGCTGTTGCGCCACAGGTCGCCCTGCTCAGCGAATTCCCAGGGCTTGAAGCGACCGGGAAATGCGTTGTCGACCACCTGAAACAGGTTCTGATTGAACAGGTCGAGCAGTTTCGACAAACCGGCTCCGTGAAAGTCTTTGAGACCGATGCGGGCCGGAATCTGGTCGGCCGTGATCTTCATCTGGGTCTCGACAAGCCAGCGCACGGCGGCCTGAGCGATCTCGTTGCGATCTTCGCGGAACCAGATCAGAGATTCCTCTTCCGGGAACTGCCACGGCATGAAGATTCCGGGAAAAGCCGTTTGTACAAGTCGATAGACCGAGCCGCCGAATTTCTCGAGCAGAGCGCCGAGACCGGCTTCCTTCACCACATCTGATGTCAGCATGGCCGGCAGGTCGCCGCGACTGCACCCGAGACGAGTGGTCATCAGCCAGTCGAGGGCTTCGCGCACTTTCTGGCCGATGTCGCCGTCAGCCAGCCAGGCTTCGGTTTCGCCGAACTGCCACGGCTTGTACTGGCCGGGAAGAACGAGATCGATCAGCTTCAGTCGACTGCCGTGCGTCCAATCAAGAGCCATGTCGAGCCCGCACTCGCGGCAGAAGTCTTCGGTGAAGTGCTCTGGCAGCTTTTGCGGCTCACTGACTCGTTCGCTGAGCAGGCGTATTGCCTCGGAGGTCATGGCCTTGGCGAGGGCCCGCGCCGAGGCCTCGTTCTCGAAGAGAAATTCGGGAACGCGACCCTGTTTTTCCTGCACGTTGCGAATAAGATTGACCAGATCGTCTTCTGACATCTCTTCGGGCAGCTTGCCGAATCGCTTGCGGAAATAGTCGGAGGTGCGTTCGACACCGACGGAAAGGGCCATTTCCTGCAGTTGGCCGAGCGGCACCTGCAGACGGGCCATCAGTTCTTCATCGGTGAAGAAGAGAAACTCTTCTTCGAGCTTGTCGAGCGCCTGCCGCATGAGCGGATCATTGGCGTCGATCGCTTCAGCCGCTACCGGGTGAGATGCTTCCGGGTGGACAGACCCGGTCATGGGGGCTGCCGGCATGGCGACGGGCATGATGAGCGGTCGGCCGCCGCCCGGTCCGGCGGCAATGCCGCTGTAAATCGGCTCATCATCACTGGGTGTTGAGTAGAGCACTTCCTCGAGCGTGGTCAAGCCTTCAAAGCATTTCTGCAACGCAATTTCGCGCATGGTCTTCATGCCGCCGAGTCGAGCGCAACGCTTGATCATCATTTCGGTACCGCCCTCCATGATCAGATCACGAACGGCGGAAGTGATGATCATGGTTTCAAAAACGCCGAGCCGACCGTACGCACCGGTCATGTTGCAGTCCCGGCATCCGGTGCCGCGATAAAACTTCGTCGACATCGTCTTGCTCGGCGGCAGCTTGAGTTTTTGAAAGGTTTTCTGAGACGGGCGGTATTCCGTACGGCACTTGGGGCAGATGCGGTGCAGCAGTTTCTGGGCGATGACCGCTCGCAAGGCGGCGGTAACCAGATAGGCCGGCACCCCCATGTTGATCAAACGGTTGATAGTGGCTGCCGCGTTGTTCGTATGCAGGGTCGATAGTACTTTGTGACCGGTCAATGAAGCGCGGAAGGCGATCTCGGCGGTCTCGAGATCGCGAATTTCACCGACGAGAATGACATCGGGGTCCTGGCGCAGTGCGGCGCGCAAGCCCTGCGGAAAGTCGAGTCCGATCTTTTCGTTGATCTGCACCTGCGTGATCCCGTCCATGCGGTATTCGACCGGGTTTTCAATGGTGAAGATGTTGATCTGGCTCGAGTTGAAGTATTTGAGCATGCCGAACAGCGTCGTGGTCTTGCCGGCGCCGGTGGGGCCGGTCAGCAGTACCATGCCGTACGGTTCATCGAGCGTGCTCTTCAGACGATCGAGATCGTCGGGCAGGAAGCCGATATTGTCGAGATCATAGGCCGATTCGCGTTGCAGCAGGCGCAGAACGGCTTTTTCCCCGAGCAGACTTGGTACGGTGCTGACGCGGAAGTCGACTTCCTTGCCTTCCATTTTCACCTTGAGGCGGCCGTCCTGCGGCATACGGCGTTCGGCGATGTCGAGATGCGCAAGAATCTTCACACGTGAGACGAGCGGTGCCATGAGGCTCTTGGGACCGGTCATGGCATCGTGCAACAGACCGTCGATGCGAAAACGCACCAGCAGAATGTCTTCGCGTGGTTCAATGTGAATATCAGAGGCTCGCTTGAGAATGGCCTGCTTGAAAATCGCGTTCAGAAACTGAACAACCGGCCCTTCTTCCGAGGTGCGGCGGGCGAGTTCCGTGCCGGGATCACGCGGGGTCTGCTCATCCATACGCGTGAGAAGGGTTTCTTCGCCGGCGACTGAGAAGCCTTCCCAGGAATAGAGCTGCTTGATGGCAAAATCGATCTGTGCCTTCGAGGCGATTAGAACCTCGAGTTTGCACTGGGTCAGGAAGGCGATCATGTCGCTGGCCATGATGTCAAATGGGTCGGCCATGACGATCGTGAGTTTGTTCCCTTCGCGTTTGTACGGAATGACTTTGTACTGTTTGGCCTGATATTCCGGAATCAGCGAAAGGATCTTCGCATCGACCTTGATGTTGGTCAGGTCGACCACCGAGGTATCGAGAAAGACGGCCCAGAGATCGAGAATCTCTTTCTCGCTGAGAAAACCGAGACGAACGATGATGTCTTCGAGTCGCTCGAGAGTCTGCGCCTGAATGTTCTTGGCCTTCTCGAGCTGTTCAGCGCTGATGATGCCTTTTTCGATCATCAGGGCTTCGATGTTCTTTTTGCCGGCCGGATTAGCGGTGTGAGCCCGACCTGAAGCCGGCTTCTCGGTGTTGGTTTTACTCATTGAGAAAGACCTCGATGCGGTAGGATCGGCGCTCTTTCGAGCGCATCTGTTCGCGGAACGGGACAAATCCGTACATGTGCAGGTTTACGTGCCCAGGGCGATCGGCTCTTAATGTCCAGATGGTGTCCTTTGCGGTTTTGCGATACTCGATTTCAGACACGCGATTGTCGTTATAGTCATAGCTGGGGCGCCAATCAACTTCGACACCATCGAGAAATCTCGGCAGAACGATTTCAAAATGTTTCCCGACTTGTACTCTCGTGATTCCTTGCCCCGAATTCTTCGGGGGCAGCAGACGAAACTGACACATGTTCGAGACCAGATGACGAGGCGAACACATTACCAGCGCCTGAGCGCGATACACGTCCTGCGGCAGCGGCATGCCGACACGATCGATCGAAGTCCAGGACATTTTGACGATCTCGGGTTGTTCGGGGCGAACCGAGATCGAATGAGGTGATTCGAGCCAGCGCATACCGTTCGACAATCGCCAGATCTGCATGGTTCCGTGATAGACGGCGAGATCCCAGCGTTGTCCGGTGGCGAAATCGATGGACACGGGCTTATCGGTGCGGTTGCGCAGAATCAGCGTAAAGGTGCCGGTTTCGCCGGCGACAATCTCGGGCTGATCGGCGACCAGGCGTACTTCGAGATCGGCGGGATTGATGTGCTCCCACTTTCTCCAGGCCGAGGCCTCGATCGGAAAAAGAAAAACGACGGATATGACAAGAAAAAGCCGGGTCAGCAGATTGCGCATGTCGCGATAATACAACAGGGAACTTCAGCCTGCCAACATTCTGTTCTCACTGAGAACTATGACAAAAATTCACTGTCGGGATCGTGCTGAGGTTGTTGGGTCGAGTCGTGCGATCGTGTCGCGTAGCAGTACAGACACCCGTGTCGACAGGTATTGCTGCTGCCCAGATCTTTCGACGGCGCACAGGCGCAGTTCGGGCGCTGTCCGCGGTCGCGCCTGCCGGTATCGAGATGCAGCCACAGTGCGCGATTGAGCCAGGAGGTGTCGATGCAGGCCCCGTGCAAGATACCCGACTGTTCGAACACGGGTGATGATTCACAGCAGGTCTGCAGACGAAGTTGGCAGCGATCGCCGATGTCTGCAACCTTCTGGACAAACCCGGCAAACGCGGGTTCGTTCTCAGGCTCGCGTTGAAACACCCAACCTGACTCTTCGAGCTTTTTGAGGTGTCGCCCGGTTTTTCGGTAGAAGTCGGTCAGACTGATGATGGCATGATCTACATGCGGAGCGATTCTCTCACCGAGTCGCCGCAGATTTTCGAGATGCCACGACGCGTCGGTACGGTTTGAGATGAGAATCGGATCATATCTCCAGGCTATTCGCTCGCGGCCGATACGTCGAGCCAGTTCACGAACGGCGTTCGTCGCAGTTTCCAGGTCGGGCGTCGCGGTTTCGAGTTCCCTCGGGTAGCCCGTGATCGTTACCAGAAACACATACGGATAGCGCCGGGAATCAAGTTCGTCGAGCGCGTGGGAAAACGGGCGCGGGTCTCGCGTCCAGAACACAAAGGCGTCCACCGCTTCAGGAGTCAGTTCCAGACGACTCACCTGTTGGGGATTGAACGGATTTCTCGCCTTACAGAATCCGGCCCGCAAGCGATTGATGAACCAGTCCCCGAAGAAGGCCGGAAGATCGGTGCGGCGCGACGCACTGATGATCATTGTTTACATGATTGCCGCCCTTATGGGCGAAAACTCGCGGATCTGTGTGTTAAGGAAAGTGTGACTGAACAATGCAGCAAAGCCGGAGTACACCCCTACTCGGCGTTGATCAGAACAGTGGTTGAAAGGCCACCGACGGTGATGGTGACGGGAATCTGCTGAGTCCCGATGACATTGTCGATTGGCCAGGTGAAAGAGATTGCTGTGTCACTCCAGGAAAAATGCGGAACGGTTCCGGCACCTTGTACTGTGATAGTCCCGTTTCCCTCGTTCTGCGTGATTCCAAAGTAAAGTCCGTTCAGCGTCAGCAGCTGGCCTTTGCTGGCAACAGCGGACTGCGTATTCACGATCGGTGCGGCAACGGTCACGGTTGAAGGCGTGGAAGAACGGCCATTCACAGTGACAATGACGTTGTTCGCCCCCGCGGTTACGCCTGTCGGAATTCTTGCCTGAATGAACGTATCGAACCAATACACGATACTAGCCGGGGTGCCGCCGATGGTAACGATGCTTTGTTGCTGAGTGGCACCGAACCCTGAACCACTGATGGTGATCACCGCTCCCACGTTGTCGATGGTCGGGTTAATCGAGGTAATGGTCGGAATGGTGACATTGAACGAGACGGTGTTCGACGGCCGACTGATGTTGGCATAGACAACGACGGAAACGTCACCGGAAACGGTAAGAGAAGTCGGAACGGTACAAGTGATCTGGTTTGACTGCCAGAGACTGATTGTTGCTGTCTGGCCGTTAAAGGTTACTCTCGAATCACCGTTCTGGGTGCCGAAATTCGCGCCGTAAATTGTTACCAGCGTTCCGGGGTTCCCGTAGGTTGGGCTGATCGAATAGATGGTTGGGTTCCCTAAAGTGAAGATGGTGCTGGGGTTTGAGACGCGGCCGTTGACGTTGATGACGAATGATCCGTCGCTGGTGGCATTACTGGGAATCGTTGCGGTGATGACGGTGTCGCTCCAGCTGTTGGGGATGACGGTGACCCCGGCATAGCTGAGCATGCTCGCGCCCTGAACGCTGCCGAAGCCGCTGCCCTGAATCTGGACGATGGTTCCCGGCCCCCCGTTGATCGGCGCAATCGAGACAATTTGAGGAGCGATGATGGCATTGGTCGGACTTGATCCTCCTCCGCCGCACCCAATGGCAAGAGCGAAGGCGAGAATCGCGAAGAAACCGATGAATAGTCGATTCATAATGATTCCATTATAAGAACGTACAAGATAAGCGTCAATGAACTCGGCATGCGAAAGAGCCTCGCATGCCACTTTACGCTGCGATTGTACGTCGGTTGAATTCGAAGATTTGTTAACGGAGCATTGCCGGTGTAATGGCTATGCTCTGCTCCCGAGGTCGAAAGAAAACACCCTGCCGAGATACGGCAGGGTGCCGAGAGAACGTTGAAAACTCGATCGAGGATGGTTACTTCAGCCAGTACTGGTTCACCACACACAGATGGTCGGAGTAACCTTCCTTTTCGCCGGCGGTATAGGCGAGACCGGAAGAGATGGAACCGAGCACGAAGTGATAGTCGATCTTGACGTTTGCTCCACCGTGGTGTGTTGTTTTCAGATTGGCGGTGGTGTCTTTCATCAGCTTTGACAGCTTGACGATAGCTTCGTGTGTCGGTCGCAGGTTGAAGTCGCCCATGAGAATGACCGGTTCCGTGGAATCCTTAATCATCTCCCAAAGCTCGTCGACCTGTTTCGTGCTTTCCTCCTTCATCGTGCTCAGGTGAGCACAGAACACGCGCAGTCGTTTCCCTTTGCCGAGGTCGAGCAATGCTTCGACGCAGGCGCGCTGCTCGTGCTTCGCATCGCTGCGGTAGAGCTTATGGTTCTTCCAGGAAAGGATCGGGTATTTCGACATGATGGCGTTCCCTTGCGTGGCAAGAATGCCGAACGGGCCTTTCTTGACGTTTTCTCCGTAACAATGGTGAAACCCGAGTTTCTTCGCGAGATACGCCGGCTGGTCGCGAAACTTGGCACGCAGGTTGTGCCCTCCGGATATCTCGGTGAACCCGATGACTTCCACTTTTTCTTTCTTCAACAGGTCGGCGATGCCGTCAAGGAACTTGTACTTGGCCACTTCGTCGAGCCCGCCGGTTTCCACGCCGCGCGCGTGTGCGATGTTGAATGTCGCCATCTTGACCGGAAAGCCGATGGACGGGGCGGAAACGATGGTGGTCGGGGCTTTTTCGGAATCTGCGATTGGCGAGGCGTCGCCGAGGGTGACGTTCCCGTCAGCATACGGAGCGGCAAACACTGTCGCCGCGAAAGCCGGAACAATCACCATGAGTGCGAGCCAGAATCGAACAGAACATCGAATGGAGTGCATGAAAAACCTCCCTTTCCCCTTGTTGCTTTCATGTTACCACGCCGGAGAAAAAATGTTTTCGCAAACAGAATCGTTCAGACTGGTTGATGAACTGCCGATGAATGATGTGGATTCGTGTCATTGATCCGACAGATGTCGGTTCGCACCTGGTTGCACGGAATGGATTCATGTCACTGAAACGAAGACAGGAAGAGCTGCCTCGGCTGAACGTGCCCTTGAGCCGGCGTTCGATGACCGCCTGGCTGTTCGTGCTCGGCGCGGCGATTCTGCTGTCGGGGTGCAACGTGTTCGACACGATCGATACCTCGCTGGTCACTCGACCCGTTGAAGATCGCATCGCCGAAGGAAAACTGGCTCTGGCTTCGGGAGCCTTTGGCCGTGCCATGGAGATCTTCAACGCGCTGCATGCCGAAGGACATCGTTCATCGGACGTCTGCATCGGACGCGGAGAAGCGATGGCCGGGGCTGCCGGGTTCAATCTGCTGACGGCTCTCGACATTCTGCAGAACGGCACGGGTCCGTACGACCATGCCCCGGTTGTTTTAGGCCTTGGACGAATGATTTCCGACCGCGATCTTCTCGGCAAAGGTATTGCCGCTCTTCGCGAATCGCCTTCGGTGCCTCGCGCCGACCGCCTGGCTCGCGGACTCTGGACACTGGCCTGGACCGCGCGGCTGCTGCTCGACAAGTTTGATACCAATCGCAACGGCCGTTTCGACTATGCCGACCAGATCAGTTACACCGTGAACGATGCCAGGGTCATGACCTGGCCCCAGATCTATCAACTGCTGGTTTCGGGTCCGGCGGCGACGGCCGAGACGCTGGAGCAGGCGTTCGTCGACCTCTTCGAAGGGTTCAACGGCCGCGGTACGACCTGGACCTTTCTCACTCCGGTCAGCGACACATCGATGACCGGAGCGTTTTCCGAGTCGAATCGCAATACCATTCTGGCTACCGGTGATCTGGTCGAACGTTTGAAACTTGTTAACCTGTACTACGAAGTCAACGAAGCGAGTTTCACGGCCGCGGTACGAGATCTCGACGGAGCTGATGCTCCATGATCAACCATATCGCAGCGCGGCAGCCTGAGGTGTTACGGAACAACGTCGCATCTCACCGGTACGGTTGGCGTCACGGCCTGCTCTGTCTGTTGTTCGCGGCTCAGGCCATGCTGGCAAGTGCGTTCGACTCTCCGGCGCTCGATTACGAGACGGTGCGCACGCGCGGCATGGGCGGGTGCTCGGTGGCTCTTTCCGATGATCAGCAGGCTCTGTACAGCAATCCGGCGGGCCTCTTCCAGAATCGGGAAAACCTGTTTGCCGTGGCTGACGTTGCCGCAGAAGTGAACCAGGATCTACGACGCGTCGAAAACAAGACCAGCGGATTATCCGACAAGGACACTCCCGAGTCGCGCGCTTCAAACAACGCTCTCTTGCGCGATGTCATGGGACAACGAGCCCGTCTGCAGGCTTCCAATCTGGCATACTACCTTGGGGAAAAAGGTTTCGGCACCGGTTTTCTGTATCAGAGTACGACCTCGATCGGGGTAAACAGCCCGGCGAATCCGCGTATTAAGGCGCAGGGAACCGTTGATTCCGTGTTGTCCGGTTCGATCTCGCGGCCCATTCCGGGCGTGAAAAACCTGTTTCAGGACAAAGCGCTCGGCTGGTGGGGCGGCAGTCTGAAGTTTGTTTCGCGGCGATACATCGATCGCGAGTACGATCCGCGGGATTTTGCGGGACTGTCTGAGAGCGACTTGCGCGATGCTCAATACAAGGGAACCGGCATGGACTTCGACGCGGGCACCTTCTGGGTGCTCGATAACTCCTTCCAACAGACGATTGGTGTGGTGATACACAATGTCATCGAAACCGAACTCGACCCGCTCGTCGGCCGGTTGCCGCGTCAGTTTTGCCTCGGCACTGCCATTAAACCCCTGAATGGCGGACCTGAACGAAAGCAGAAGCTGGTACTCGCCGCCGACCTCTGGGATTTCACCGGCGGTGGGGCCATGCTCAATCACCTGCGCCTGGGCGTCGAAGGCAAGCCGCGCCCCTGGCTGACTCTGCGCGGCGGCGTGCGCGCCGGGTATCTCACGGCTGGGTGCACGATGCGCTTTCGTGTGGCCCGATTTGACTTCGCCACTTATTCCGAAGAGCTGGGGAATCGTCCGGGTGACCGCGAAGATCGTCGCTATAGCGGAGAACTAAGCCTCGATTTCTAGCGATTTCGTCAGGGTCATTTCGTTCTCTCGAAACTCTGTTTTCTCGCCGGTATCGCTCAACGATTCGCCATTGCGGCAGGGAGTGCTCACTCGTCTCGAGATCGAG
>CAYYIY010000006.1:0-10005 GCA_964472075.1 uncultured bacterium
TTGAATGACAGGTCGAATTTTTCTTCTTCAAGGTCTTTAACTTCGGGCACCGATTTGATGATTTCGCACTTGAGTTCTTCAAGATTTCGGACCACCATGAACGCGCGCGGTGCCTTCAACAGACAATCGTTGACCAGCTTGACCTGCATCAGGAAAATGCCCTGGTTGCGTTGCTGAGCCTCGAGCAAAACCTGGTATTCAAACTCGTTGAAACTGATGTCGGACATAGCCGACAGAGCCCCGCCGGCAGCGGCCGGCGGCGGAGCAGCGGCGGCAGCCGGCACGGCAGTGGCGACAACTTTCTGTGCCTCGGCGACTTTCTCCGTGCCGGTGGTCTGATTCGAAACATCGTTCAGTTTCTTGATGATGGCTTCGAGGTTGATGTTTGAGTCGGTTGCCGAAATGCTGTCATTGACCAGAATGCGAAGCACATCGAAGGTTTCGAACAAGACATCGATGACCTGCTGATTGGCAGTCATCTGGCGGTTGCGCAGTTTGTCGAGAATGTTTTCCATCTCATGCGTGAGATGGGCTACTTTCTCAAAGCCCATGGTTGCGGACATGCCCTTGAGCGTATGAGCGGCGCGAAAGATCTCCCCGACCGCTGTAACGCTGGTCGGGTCCTGCTCCAGCTCAAGGAGCTGCTTGTCCATCATGTCGAGGTTTTCGCGAGAACCATCGACATACATTCCCATGTATTGGGAAAAATCTATATCCACGGACATCCCCGAGGTACAAGTTACCGGTGTTTCAGACTCTCTTCACCTTTGCCGGGTGGTTCATGCAGTGGAGAGCCGCATGAATCCTGTCTGATGCCGTCTCGAGATACCGGCAGCAGAGCAAGCCCACACCGGCGAAAGAAAAAGAGGGTTCTTTCGCACGGCCCGTATCATACCATATCGGCAGTCCGGGGGCGATTTCCGTAGCCTTGGAAATTCGTGCTTCTGATCAGGCACGATTGTCGGTGCGAAGTGCCCCGACAATCGTGCCTGCGGCCCGGTCGGCATCAGAGGTTCTGATGGAGAGGTGAGTCGGTTTGCATCTGTGAGAGAAAGAATTCGAAACCGGCTTTGCGAAAATCGTCAGGGACGCTTTGGCCGTGAGTCAGATAGGCAAGCGGAGATTGGCTGCGATACATCAGAGCCAGCAGGCCGCCGAACGAATTTGTTTCATCTGTCTTGGTAAAAATAAAGTGATCATAGCCGAGTTCGCCGAAGCGGCGTTCATTCTCGACCATATCGGAGAACTTGGTGGTCGCGGACAAAACGAGAAACTTAACGGCAGCGGGGAAGCAGTCGAGAAATTGCTTCATATCCTGCAGTTCGCGGTGGTTCTTCTGTGATCTGCCTGCTGTATCGACGAGAATGATGTCTTTGTCGGAATGCTTGGCAAGGGCAGGGGCGACCTCGTCAGGCATGAGCAGGATCTCCATGTCGGCTTCAATGATCTGCGCATACTGGGAAAGCTGGGCAGGGGCGCCGATGCGGTAGGTGTCGATGGTGAACAGCGCCACCTTCTTTCGCTGTTGAACGTCGAGAGCGAATGACGCGGCCAGTTTGGCTATGGTCGTGGTTTTTCCGACTCCGGTCGGGCCCATGAGCACGATAACGGTGGGACCTCCGGATGACTTGTTGATCACCGGAGTTTTGAACTGAAGCTGCTGCTGCAGCCAGTTGCAGGATTGATCCCAGACGAGGGCGGGGTTGCGCTGCGCCTGCAGGGGCAAGCGTTCGCGCATCTGCTCGACAACTTCGTCGATGAAGTCGTCGGGGGCTTCCTGTTGAGAAAGCCGATCACGCAGGGCTTTGAGACCGTCCGGCAGGCTGCATGACGGGGTGCCCAGAACCTTATCGGAAGAACTCTTGATCTGACGCAGCATCAGGAAAATGTCGTTGATCTTGTTCTCGAGATCGGGAATCGTCATGGCTTCTTCACGCTCTGAAACCGTTGCGAGAGAAGAAGCCGCTTGTACGTTCTGGTATGCGGCGACCTGCGGGGGGCGGATGCCGGGTGAGGGGGCAGTCAGGGGCGTCGGAGTCGTAGGGGTTGGTGCCGTCCGCTTCGGCATGGCCGGTTCCGTTGGGCGCGCAGGAGCGGGGTCTCGCCTGTTTTTCAGAATTTCTCCCAACATGGCCTGGAGCTTGGCAGCATTCTCCTGATCACTGTCCTGGCGTTGCAGTTGTGGTTCGTGATCGCCGATCTGATTTGATCGGATCGTGTGAATGCCACGAAGCGAACTCTGATGTGAGCCCGGGTGAAGAGTACCGGTTTTGTTTGATTCGGGAGCGTTATTCATCGCGGTGAAGGAAGTGTGCAAAGAGTGGCTGCCTGCTGACGCCGCTGGTGTCGCTGCAGAACGTGCCGCCTTTTTCACGGGTTCGGCCGGGGGCATGAAAATCTCTTCGGAGACGACTGGTTTGGCAGGGGCGTTCAGCGATCCTGTCGGCTTGGTCGTGCCCTTGGCTTTGCCGGGCATGGCCGTGAGTTCCCAGACGGTGGTGCGGTAGATGCCGCCGAATCTGTTTTGTTGCACCGTCCCGGAGGTGACGACGATCATGTCCTCGCCGAGTTCTTCCTGGGCTTGCAGGAAGGCTTCGAGAAAGCTGTCGGCCGTGTATCGCTTCAGGGTCATTCGACGGGCCCTCCGCGAAACAACGTGTTCAGACGGTGAAAGAAGCCTGAGATGCCTTCCTGCTGCGGCAGTTCTTCGGTCAGCGTCATGCCGAAAATCTGATGCACGACGCGGCGAATGGCGTTTGAGGCGGCCGAAGTGGGCGAAAACAGGAGCAGGGGCGTTTGCTGTCGAACCGCCAGATACATCTGTTTGTCCTGGGGCACGAATCCGAAACGCCGCACGGGAAACTGCAGGAAGTCTCCGGCGACTTTTTCGAGGCGCTCATGAATGAAGTCGGCTTCCTGTTCTGATTCGGCGCGATTGACCAGCACGCCGAGATATGCGTCGGCGCGATGTTGGCTGATGATCTTGATGATGCCGTAGGCATCGGCCAGAGCTGTCGGCTCGGGGTTGGTCACGACGATGATCTGATCGGCGGCCAGGCAGAACGAAATGATGGTGGGGGCGATGCCGGCTCCAGTGTCGATCAACAGATAATCGGCACGGTCTTCCAGAAATCTCATCTGCTCGAACAGGTTTTCGACGCCCTTTTTATCGAGATGTGCCAGTTCGGCGATCCCGGACCCGCCGGCGATGATCTGCAGGCCGCACGGGCCCTGAATCATGATCTGTTCGAGCCGGTACGCACCCGAGATGACATCCATAATGTTGCGCTTGGGACGTATGCCGAACACCACGTCGATATTGGCGAGACCCAGATCGGCATCGAGAATGATGACCTTCTTGCCGGCCTGCGCCAGACTGATGGCCATGTTTGCCACCATGTTGGTTTTGCCGACGCCGCCCTTGCCCGAGGTGACAGCAACCGTGCGAGCGATTTTCTTCCCTGGGACTTTCGGCTTGCGAGACTCGAGGCGCGGAAACACATATCGCTGAATGCGTTCGCGGGTCTGGGCAATCACGCTGTCAATCGGGCGTGGGGCAGTGTCAGCCATGATTGCCTCCGGTCAGGTTAGGGTGCGGAAACAGCAGGTGATCAGCAAACTGCGTCAAAAACGTGCGCGGCAAAGGTGATGACGCGCTGATCATGGTTTGCAGAGGGGTGGCGGGAATATCGGCATCGAGACGTTCGTGTGAATGTACCACCCCACCGAACTGCAGGTCAAGAGAGAGAAAGCGTTTGGCGGTGGCTTGAAGTCGCTGAAACAGATCTTCCGTTGAGTGCCCGGCGCCGGCCTGCTCGACCAGGACGCCGATCGGGTTCGGAAATTTTGCCAGGTGCAGCGTTTTAACAATCTCGTAGCCGCGCAGCAGCGAGTTCGGGTGAAACGGCAGCATGATCGCCGCCAGATCGGCACTCGCCACGACGGGGTGTCGCTCGTAGACTTCACTCATGGAAAGAGTGATCCAGAGTTCCTGAATGGTGCTGAGTGAGTGTTGGGCCTGCCGCAAAAAGCGAATGCGATCAGACTCGGATTCACCGGAAAGGCTGCCCAGACGCCCGAAGCGCGGAATGACCCAGCCTGGGCCGTGTGGAGTCTCGATCTGCTGCATGGGTGAGAGCACGTTGGTGCCGGGCTGCTCGCCGAGAGCAAGGCGAGCCGGCAGAAACCCGCCTTCGTCCCACAGGCAGGCCTTGCGCGGATTCTGAAAGAAACGAGGCAGCCACTTCTGCATGGGAGGCAGGCTCTGGCTCTGCTCTTCAGGCATGAGCAGCAGGATGGTCGTGAAGGGGGTGGTCGTTGGTAACGTCGCGAGATACGACTCGCCAGACGGCGTTTGTTCCGCGACCTGGCGATCCATCATTTCCTTGAGCTGGCGGAGAGCGGCTGCTTGATCAGGCATGGTTACCTCAATTCAAGGGCGACGATTCCGACCGACTGCACCTGCAGGGTGGTGGGAATCTCATTGTAGGCGAGAACGACCAGACGCGGCGCAATGCGTTCCGACAGCCGCTTGATACTCAGGCGAAGCGGAGAATTGCAGAGCAGAATCGGGGTGCGACCCTCATTCATCACTTCTTCCACTTTCTCTTTCAATTTGTTCATGAAGGCCTGGCCGATCTGCGGATCAGGAGCGAGCTGCACGGCTCCGTCGATCTTCTGCAGACTGCCGGTCAGGATCTGTTCGAGCTTCGGGTCGAGGGAAATCACGTTCAGGACGCCGTTTTCATCGACCAGTGTCTTGCAGATATGCCGTGCCAAGCCCTGCCGAACGATTTCGGTCAGCGCATCGACATCCTTGACTCCGGAACAATCGGCGAGAGATTCCATGATCGTGACCATGTTGCGAATCGGTACGCCTTCGCGCAACAGGTTCTGCAGAACTTTGAGTAATGTTGGTTGGTTAACAACGCCTGGGACCACTTCGTCAACGATCAGCGGGTAGGACTTTTTCACCGTGTCGAGCAGAGATTGCAGTTCCTGGCGGCCGAGAATTTCGTGGGAGTTGCGTCGTACGATTTCTGTCAGGTGCGTGGCAATGACGGTCGAGGGGTCGACCACCGTGTAGCCCGCCAGTTCGGCGCGTTCGCGCATGCTTTGGTTGATCCAGACGGCGGGCAAGCCGAAGGCGGGTTCGCGAACTTCGATGCCGGCGATGGGGGTGGTGACGGTGCCTGGGTTCATGGCCAGAAACTGGTCGGGAATCAGCTCGTAACGATCGATTTCGACGCCCTTGATTTTGACCAGGTAGGTTGAGGGATGCAGTTGAATATTGTCGCGGATGCGTATGGGTGGCACGATCAGCCCGAGGTCAATCGCCATCTGCCGACGAATCAGCGTGATGCGGTTCAGCAGGTCACCGCCCTGATTGGTGTCGACCAGCGGAATCAGATTGTAGCCGATCTCAAGTTCGAGCGGGTCGACGCTCAGCAACGAAGATACGTCTTCCGGTTTGGGGGCTGCGGCTGCCTGCTCCTGGGCCTTTGCCTCTTCTTCTTTGACCTGCTGCTGCTCGGTCGAGGTCTTGTTGATGATGTAGGCGAGCGCTCCGAATATGCCTGCCAGCAAGGCAAAACTGAACTTGGGCAACCCCGGAATCATGGCGAGAAACGCCATCATGCCTGCCGCGATGCCGAGCACCTTGGGTTGTGCGCCAAGCTGGCTGCTGAGTTCCTCGCCCATGTTCATGTCTGAACTGGACCGTGTCACCACGATACCGGTAGCTGTCGAGATGAGGAATGAGGGAATCTGGGCGGCCAGACCGTCGCCGACGGTGAACAGAATGTAGAGTTGAGCTGCATCTGCAAGGCTTTCACCGCGCATCAGCACTCCGATGACCAGTCCGCCGAGAATGTTAACGAAGATCACGATGATGCCGGCGATGGCATCGCCTTTGACGAACTTGCTGGCACCGTCCATGGAGCCGTAAAAATCAGCTTCGCGCTGCACGTTGCGGCGGCGTATGCGTGCGGCATCCTGGTCGATGACGCCGGCATTCAGATCGGCATCGATGGCCATCTGCTTGCCGGGCAACGCATCGAGGGTGAAGCGAGCGGCGACTTCGGCGACGCGCTCGGAACCTTTGGTGATGACGATAAACTGGAAGATGGCCAGAATGGCGAACACCACCAACCCGACGACATAGTTGCCGCCGACGACGAAGTTGCCGAATGCGGTAACAATACTGATCTGATTGCCCTGCCCGAGCAGAATCAGACGTGTCGAACTGACGTTGAGAGCCAGACGAAACAACGTGGCGATCAGCAACAGACTGGGAAACGCCGAAAACTCGAGAGCTTCTTTCGTATAAAGGGTCACCAGGAGAATGGTGACGGCAAGCGCGATGTTGAGGGCCATCAGCACGTCGAGCATGGCAGGCGGCAGGGGCACGACCATCATGATGATGATGCTGACGATGCCGAAGGAGAAGATGACATCCCGATTTTTCAGGATGTCGGCGAAGGGCACTAGGTTCACAGAATTGGTGCGTACTTCAGCCACAGTGTAGATTCCTTCCCCTCAGCGGTTCGTGCGCGTATTATACTCGATGCGCTACAGGGAAAAAAAGAGGAAATTTTTGCACAATTTTTCGGTTTCACATGAATCATTACACCATGCCCTTCATGCGATACACTTCCGCTAGAACCAGAGCAACCGTTTCCCACAATTCCACGGGTATTTCTTCGCCAACCTCGACTTTATCGTGTAGGGCACGGGCCAGAGGTTTGTTCTCGATGGTGGGCACGTCGTGCTCTTTGGCGATTTCCTTGATCTTCTGAGCGATCAACCCCGCTCCCTTGGCTACAACCCGGGGTGCACTGGTCGAGTTGTCGCGATCGTAGAAAATCGCGACGGCAAGATGTGTCGGGTTGGTCACGACCACTGTCGCCTTCGGCACTTCCTGCATCATGCGTGCCTGTGCCATACGTCGCTGCTTCTCGCGAATCTTGGCTTTGACCTTCGGATCTCCTTCTCGCTGCTTGTATTCTTCCTTGATCTCTTCTTTGGACATCTTCAGGCTTTCCTCGAGACGCCACCACTGGAAAAAGTAGTCGGCGATGGCGAGCAGAGCGAGCAGCAGAAGAATCTTCATGGCCATCCAGAAGGTGATTTCGAGAAGAAAACGCATGGCGGGAAACGGATCGAGCTGAATGAATCTGAGGATGAACGGCATCTGGTCATGCAGGGTCGAATAGGGAATGTAGGCAACCGCGGCAATCTTGAAAATCGACTTCACCAGCTCGGCGACCGATTTCCAGGAGATGAGGTTCTCGAGTCCGTTGATGGGGTTGATGCGGTTGAGATCAGGAATCAGCGGCTCGGTCGAGAAGAGAAAACCAACCTGAGCGAGGTTCGCTGCAATGGCGGTAAAGGCGACGACGATGAAAATGGGAGACATGGTTTTGACGAACACCCAGAGAAACTGGTGCAGAACGATGGTGGTTGTGCCGGGCTGCAGTACCGTGCCTGCGGCGAACGTCAGGCAGTAGCGCATGAAGTCGGTGATGACGCCGAACATCTGGGGGCCGAAATAGTACAAGCAAACAAGCGCGGTAAACAGCACGGCAGTTGCTTCCGCGTCTTGTGATTTGGCAACCTGACCTCTTTCTCGCGCTTCTTCGCGCCGCTTGTCGGTTGCGGGTTCGGTCTTCTCTCCGGCGAACAACTGCAGATCAAACGGAAGATCGCGCATGCGCAAGCGGCTGCGCTTGATGAATGGCGAATAGCGATCGGCAATATCTTGTACTTTTGCCGACAAGTGTGAAAGGAAATTCATGCGCCGCTCATCATGCGTAGAAATAGGCCGATGTGCTGGTAACCCTGCTCGAAGAGCTTGTGCACCGTGTCTGCAAGGTAAGGGAGAATCAGGGTGATGACCCACAGGCCCAGACTGATCTTCAACGCGAAACCGACCTGAAAAACGTTCATGCGGGGAACGGTGCGGGCAATGATACCGAGAGCCGCATCGCTGATGAGAATGATGCCGATGATCGGCATCGATAATTGCAGGCCGATGAGAAACACCCCGGCCGTCAGACGGCCGATTTCCGCGGCCATTGAAGCGTTCAGGGCCATGCCGGCCAGCGGCACGAGGTCGAAGCTTTGCATGAACGCTCCGAGAAAGATGAGATGCCCATCCATCATCAGAAAAGTGAGAACACCGAGAATTTGAAAGAACTCGGCCATGATTGCCTGTCCACGGCTTGATTCAGGGTCGACAACCTGAACAAATGAAAAGCCGATCTGCATACCGATCAATTCGCCGGCAAACTTCAACATGTCGATGATGATCATGACGATGAAGCCGAGAGTCAGTCCCAGGACGAGTTCCTTGAAAGCCATGACGCCGTAATCGAGAATGCCGAGATTGGGCAGTGGTTGCGTGCGCATCAGGTGAGGCAGTATCAGCAGGCTCATGAGTGCTGCGATCCCGGCCTTGACGCGGTTGAGCACGATTCCCTCGCCGAAAGCGGGCAGATTTATCAAGGCACCGGAAATGCGGACAAGAGAAATCAGAAAGGTGCCGACGGCCCGAAGAAAAAACGCCTCGGTCATGACTTATCGCGCGAAGGTGTGAAGCGAGGTGAGCAGACGGGTGGCGAAATTCATGACCATGGAGAGCATCCAGGGACCGAAAAATACCAGTCCGAGAGCGGTCGCCAGCAGCTTCGGAATGAATGAAAGGCTCTGATCCTGGATCGAAGTGGCGGTCTGCACAATGCTGACGAGCACGCCGACGACCGTGCCGATGGCGAGTAACGGCAGCGAAAGCATGAAAGAAAGGTAGATGGTTTCGCGCAGCAGCTGCAGTAGGGTAAATTCGGTCATGAGACGCCGCCGATGCTGGTAACCAGAGATTTGATCACGAGGTTCCAGCCATCAACCAGGACAAACAGCAGGATCTTGAATGGCAGTGAAATCATCGCGGGCGGCAGCATGATCATGCCCATGGACATGAGAATGCTGGCGACCACCAGATCGATGATCAAAAAAGGCAGGAAAATGATGACGCCCATCTGAAAGGCGGTGCGAATCTCGCTGGTCATGAAGGCGGGGATCAGTGCCAGGGTGCTGTATTCGTTTCGAGTCTGCGGCTTCGCGCTGCCCTCGATGCTGGCAAACAGGGCGAGATCGGACTTGCGGGTATGCAGGAACATGAAGTCGCGAATCGGTTCTATGGCGCGGTTGTAGGCTTCCACGTAGTCGATCTGGCGGGCAACGAATGGTCTGACGGCGTTTTCGTTGACCTTGTTGATGACAGGAGTCATGGTGAAGAAGGTCAGGAACAACGCAAGACCGATCAGGATCTGATTGCTGGGTTCCTGTTGGGTGGTGAGGGCACGGCGCACGAAGTTCAGGACGATCAGGATCCGCGTGAAGCTTGTCAGCATGATGAGGATCGATGGTGACAGGCTGAGAATCGTGAGCAGGATCAGAATCTGAAGCGAAGTGCCGATCTGGCTGCGCTCGCTTGCCGGGTCGACCTCTACCCGAATGCGTGGTATCGGGAACGGAGTCTCGGTCGACTCTATCTTCTCGATCTTCGATGAATCTCCCGTATTGATTCGTGCAACCGGATTACTGACGCTGTGCGTTTGTGCCGCAAGAGTGCACGGCACAATGAACGCCAGAAGGCACGAAAGAAGAAAAAGGGATTTACCGCGTGAAAACATAATGGATACAAAGTTAATAATGGAATTTCCATGACTTGGCAAGACACCGCGGAAAAAAAGGCGTGCGTACAAGTGATTTGTGCACCGATTATCAATGACAAAGGAATCGGGGGCACCGAGTATCGCAGGTGAGAAAAGAAGGCGAGTGTAAAACGGTCTGGAACCAAGTGGGGGCGTTTCGTTCTCCATCGTTTTTCCGTCGGCAATGGCGAATCGTTGAGCGATGCCGGCGGAAAAACAGACGTCGAAGAGAATGAAATGACCCTGGGAGCGATACTGTCGCTCGTTCTATTTCAGGGGGTCGGAGGGCGTT
>CAYYIY010000006.1:10023-19522 GCA_964472075.1 uncultured bacterium
TCTGCTCCTGTTGTTTGCGAAGCAGGAGATCCTGGATGCGTTGTCGGTTGTTCTGGATGTTTTCGGCGTGACGGCTCAGATCTTCAGGAGTCACTTCCTCGCTTTGTTTCCGTTTCAGAAATCCGAAGATCTGCTCGAGACCGGGGGCCGTCATACTCTGATTGCTCAGTCTCAAGGCATCGATGGTCGGTTTGTCGGTGATTTCGCATAACAGCGAGATCTGTTGTTCCGTTACGCCGAGTACCAGAATCCGGTTGAGAATATCCGTCACGTAGATGAAGCGCTTGCTGTCGAGAGGCAGGATGCCGAGCACTCTGCCGAAATTTGAGCGCCCGATGCCGGCCTTCTTTTGTACGAGCCAGGAAATGCCAAAAATCAGCACAATCACGAAAAACAGAGATGAGATTAAATGGATGGATGTCGTCAGCGGGTCTGGAACCGCGAGAAATGGTGAAGATGCGATGTCGGATGGCGAAAAAAGAGGAATGTCCCCTGTCGCTATCGGTTTCGCTGAAGCAGAAGCGGCAAGAGCATCTGGTACGGATGCGAGGAGTTCAGCGGCGCTGGCAGGCATGGTTGTGAAAAGTCAGTCAAAAGAACATTCGCCCCATCGGGGCGAATGAAGAGAAGCGAAACAAGTGGAACCGTGGTTCAACGAAGGGCTTTCTGAACCGCTTCCAGAACGCGGGCCGGCTGAAAGGGTTTCACGATGAAATCTCGGGCTCCGGCCTGAATGGCATCAATGACCATGGCTTGCTGGCCCATGGCGCTGCACATGACAATGCGTGCCATCGGGTCAAGGCCTTTGATGGCCTTGACGGCATCGATCCCGTTCATTTCCGGCATGGTGATATCCATGGTGACCAGATCGGGCTTCAGCTTTTGATACAGCTCAACCGCTTCTTTGCCCGTCTGAGCCTCGCCAAGCACGGTATACCCATTCTTGGTGAGAATGTCTTTGATCATCATCCGCATGAATGCGGCGTCGTCTACTATGAGGATGCTCTTGCCTGGCATGACCTTTCGTCCGTCTCCTTAAATCGCCTGCAGGCGGTCCTGGGGATTCACGATGCTGGTGATGCGAACCGCGAAGTTCTCATCGATTACCACCACTTCTCCCTTGGCGATCAGTTTGCTATTGACGTATACCTCCACTGCTTCTCCGGCAAGCTTATCCCCCTCTACAACAGCACCTATACCTAATTCAAGCACATCTTTAATCAACATTCGAGTGCGTCCGAGTTCTACCGTAATTTGCAGTGGGACGTCAAGCAGCAAATCAATATTCGATTGGAGACCGACTCCGCCGGGCATCTGAAGCATGCCGAATTCGGCGGGATTGCCCTGGACCGACATCCCTGGCATACCGCCCATGCCAGGCATCATGCCGGGCATACCACCACCCATTCCGGGCATGCCGCCCATGCCTGGCATCATTCCGGGCATGCCGCCCATGCTGCCCATTCCTGGCATCATTCCGGGCATACCGCCCATGCCTGGCATCATTCCGGGCATGCCACCCATTCCCGGCATTCCAGGAATACCTCCCATACCAGGCATGCCTGCCGGTGGCGGAGCTCCGGGAGCGCCGGCAGGTGCGGCAGCCGGCGCTTGCTGCTGAGGCGCACCGGCCGAAGGGGGAGGCGGTGCCGGCTTCGCTTTTTCGGGCGCTTTCTGCGGTTTGGCCAGATCGGCGGCCATAACCTGGGCGAACTTCACCGGCAGCAACTGGACCATTTCGGTTTCAGCGACATCGCCGATCTTCAGATGAAAGCCGATGCGCAGAAAGTAGGCATTGGAATGAAAGTCGGGAAGTGGCGGTATCCCCGAGGCAAAGTTCACCAGTTCGACCTGGGGAGGAGCGATATCAACGCGCTTCTTGAACAGCTCTGAAAGCGTCGTCGTCGTCTTTCCCATCATCTGGTTCATCATTTCGCCGACGGCGGACTTGTGCATCTCCTGAAACTCGGGGTTCTTGCCTTCTCCGCCCATCATCAGATCGCCGATGATGGCGGAAATGGACTTGCGGATCATCAGATACGAGTTGCCATCGAAGCCTTCAGCGTAGGCGATCTTGGCGATGACGAAGTCTTCCGTGCTGCCTTCGCTGGCCAGCGTTGAGTAACTGACGACGCGCAATTGAGACGGAACCAGTTCGATCGGGCGGTTCAGCAGCATCTGCACCACCGAGGAAGTAGCGCCCAGAGAGAGTTTGGCGACTTCAGTCAGCTGATCGATTGCTTCCTGAGAAAGGGTTTCCTCGGGCCCGGCCGGTTGAGACGGCGGTGGCGGCGGTGCCGCGGGAGGAGCCGGCGGCGGCGCGACCGGGGGGGGCGGCGGCGGAGGTGGAGCGGCCGCTCCTGCACCGTCAGCGCTCTGAGGAGGTTCAGCCGGCGTGGGAGCCGGGGCTGCTTCTACTGCGGCCGTGTCTGTCGATCCGGCGCTTCGCAGCAACGCATCAATTTCTTCTTGTGAGAGCAGGTCCGTCACAGTTTGTCCTCCTCATCAGGCTGGATCACCTGATTGATGGAAATAGCCATTTTCTTGCCGAGCACACCCGGTCGGCCGCGAAACTTGATCTGGTTGCCGACCCGGATGTCCAGTTCTTCTTTCACCAGCCGGTCGATCAGCAGCAAATCACCCACCTGAAGGTTCAGAATATCCTGCAGAGTCAGCGTGGCGGTTCCCAGTTCGGCAATGACGGGAAGCTCGACCACCCGAACCTGCTGAGTAATGGTTTCAACGTTCTTGGTCAACGGTTCCTTGCGGATCGCGGCAAACCACGAAGCGGCGTTCAGCTTCGGCGCGATCGCCTCGACCGTGTTATAGGGAATACACAGGTTCATCAGCCCGGTGACGTCGTGGATCTTGACCTCGACGACAATGCTCAGAACCATGTCTCCGGGCGGAACAATCTGCGCGAACTGCGGGTTCGATTCGATGAACTCGATGGCGGGCGTCAGGTCGACGACGTTGATCCAGGCTTCGCGCAGGGCGTTCAGCAGCTTGCCGACGATACGCTGCATGATCTGAATCTCGATCTCGGTCAGCTGTCTCAACGTGCTGAGCGGGGTGCCGCTGCCGCCGAGCAGGCGGTCGAGGATGGTGAAGACGATGTTGAGATTGATATCCATCAGTGCCTTGCCGTCCAGCTTTTCAGATCGGAAGCCGGTGATGAAGGTCGGCGAGTAGATGGAGCGAATGAATTCCTCAAAGGTCAGCTGATCGACCGAGATGATCGTTGCCTGCGCATAGGCGCGCAGCTGCGTCGAGAGATAGGTGCCGACGAGGCGGGCGTAGGTTTCGTGAATCAGCTGAATCGTACCAAGCTGTTCTTTGGAAAACTTGGTCTGGCGCTTGAAATCGTAGATCTTGCCTTTTTTCTTCGAGTCCGAGTCGGCAAGGCGCTGCATGGCCACTGCGGTTGCGGCAGCAGAGGGTGCGCTGCCGCCCGGGGTGACAGATGGGCGTACGCCACCCGTATCGGTTCCCCCGGTCGGCGGCGGGGGCGGGGCCTCCCCGCCGGAGGTTCCCGTCGTGGAAAGCGCCGATAGCAGGGCGTCGATCTCGGACTGAGAAAGGGTCTCTACCAAAGCAGGCCTCGATCCGGAAAATCAGCTCGGGTGATTACCCGGCTGGGAGCGGGAAAAAACCCGCCCTATATGATATCGGCTGATTTGTGGATTGTGAAGAGGGCTAGTTGATGAGAAATTGCGGAATGTAAACTTTGACGATTCGGCTTTCCGATGTGGTTTTTCCGAGAACCTCGTTCAATTTCTTCTCGATGTCCTTGTGCAGGAAGTGATCGACATAGTCTTCCTTGGCCCGCTGAATCGTCATCTTCATCAAAATGGTCAGAACCGCATCCCGCAGTTCGCCCTTGCGCTCTTCCAGTTCCTTCTCGATGGCGCCGACGTAGCCGACCTCGACCTCGATCTTGATGTAGTGGAGTTCTTCGTCACGTGAGGTGGCGACGAACTCGCCGAGGCTGAAACGGCCGACCTTCGGGGCTTTGGCGATTTGTTCTTCGGATGGTGGTGCCGCCAGTTCTCCGGCCGGACCGATCGCGGCTTTTTTGCTGGTCCAGTAAGAGACGCCGATAACCGCCAGAACGACGATCATCAGAAGCAATACGATCAAAATGATCTTGGTGCGAGGATTCATAGGCGTATCATACCATCCCTGTCGTCAGAATGCGCCGCTACCCGTTTCTTGTCCGGGTGCGCGGCAGGCGGTGGACGCGGCGTCGGTAACGGATCACCAGTTTCATCACCTCGTCCACCGTCTCCTTCACGCGAAAGGTTGTTTCTTTGCCGATACTGACAATCGTGTCGGGCGTTGCCTCAACCGTGACGATCTTTTCGGCATTCAAAACGAACCTGGTTCCATTCAGTCTGGTCAAGTAGATCATGGTCTCATCAACGATAGATTATCGCTTCAGATTCACCACTTCCTGCAGCAGCTCGTCAGAGGTCGTAATGACGCGGGAGTTGGCCTGGAAAGCGCGCTGCGTGATGATCATGTTGGTGAACTCCGCAGCGATGTCGACGTTGCTCATTTCAAGCGAACCGGAAACAATCTGTCCGCGTTCACCGGTTGCCGGTCGGCCGATGATGGCGTTACCGGAGTTGGGCGAGATCGAGTACATGTTCTTGCCCATCTTCTCGAGACCGCCGGGGTTGTTGAAGGTGGCGATTGCCAGCAGACCGATCGGCTGCTTCTGCCCGTTCGAATAGACCCCCCGGATGATGCCGGTTTCTTCGAAGTAGACCGATTCCAGCAGGCCCATCTCATACCCATCCTGTTCGCGGGCCGCTGTCGTGAAGGGAGAGTTGAACTGCGTAACCAGTTCCATGTCGAGGCTGATGCTGACCGGATTACTTCCCTTTGGGGTCATTTTGGCATCGGGAATGTACGATTTGGCCAGGTCGGGTTTGCCGTTGTTGAAGAAGTAGATCGTGCCTTTGCGACCGTCAATCAATGCATCATTGGCTCGTTCATACTCGGCAGCGGTAGGACTTTTGGGATCAAGAACGCCGTTGGCCGGATCTTTCATCCAGGCGACGATTTCGGGATCATTCTTATCGTAGCTCAACTTGTAGGTCCATTCCTGGGTAGACTTGTTCGTGTGTTCCCAAGTGGTCACGAAGTTGTGTGCCGTGCCCAGCGAATCGTAAATCGCGATGCTCGTAGTGTGAACCGCGCCTTTCGAGACAGCTCCCGAAATCTTGAATTCTTCGCCGTTTACCGTCGTTGAGAAGACGAGATCCTTCGAGTTCGGCTGCGGCACATAGATATTCACGGATTCCGCCTGACCTTTCTGAGCGGTGGTCGTCATGGTCATGCTATCGTTCGGCACCCAGGAATTGGTGCCTTCGGTCAGGGTGAAGTTCAAGCCGCCCTGAGTAAAGGTGCTGGTGGCGGCAGTTCCGCGGAACTGGCCGGTGCCGAGACCCAGCAGATTGATGTTGGTGACATCGGCAATGGTCAGATACTCACCGGCACCGGTCTGCTTACCCTGAAGCAGCATCTGATCGGGCGTGCCGTCATCATCCGTATCAACCATGGTGGCCGCCGCATTTACATTGTTGGCTGCCAGCTGCGAATTGATGATCGAGAGAATGGCGCTGCGCGAGTAGTGTTGCTGCACCCCGGCGACAACGGCCGGCAGCTGAATCGCAGCCACATGGCCGTTGCGATCGGTCACGGTGAACTGAATGTCGGCGGAAGGCACGAAGTCGTTGGCTTCAAAGGCTGATCCGACAACCGTGTTGTCAGTGAACACTTCCGGCTTGGTGCCGCCGATACCGCGATTGGGTCCGGTCGGAAGCTGCAGATCGGAGAATGGCCCGGTCGCATTGGTAATCGACAGTTCCTTGGTGTCGCCGGGTTCGTTGCTGACGATCTGGAAACGCTGGGTCACGGAGTCGTAATAGGCGGTGGCGCGTAGACCGTTAGCCTCAAACTGCTGATTCATCACCTCGACAATCTGTGAGGTTGTGTAGCCTGACGAAGAGCGAAATCCGAGATTGTCCCAGTCGGTGTTTGGCAAAGCGGGCTGTACGTTGGTGATTGAGAGGGAGTCTGATGAAGCCGTTGGAATCACTTCGAGCCGGTTGCCACCGACGACGTTGACCGTCGCGTTGGCACCGAGGGCCGTCTGAATTGCATTCTGAACGTCTGCCGGCGTATACGCGGTGCCGGCGGTGAAGGCGATGGTACTGGTGAACGATGAACCTGCCTGTGTGCGGCGCACGATGTCGAACGTCAGGTTGTTGGTCGGAGTCCAGGTGCCGCCGACCAGGGTCATGGTGCTCTGCAGCGACCCCTGCTGGAATCGGGGGAAGGTGATGTCCGCGGTGCGCGGACTGACGGTGCGCATCACATCGCCTGAGTTGTTGGGTATGACCGAGATCTGGCTTCCGTTCACTTGTACGGTTGCCGGCATCGACGCCGAATTGATCGCGTTGGTAATGATGTTGGCGACGTCGTTGGCGCTGTAGGGAATGCCGTTCGTGAAGTTCACGGTGGTTGTAATCGAGTTGCCGAGCGAAGGCTGCAGCGTGATCTCGAATGATTCATCTTTCGTCGGGGTCCAGATCCCGCCCGGAAGGTTCGAGAGATCTGAAAACAATCCGCCGGTGAGCGTGCGAGAGAAATTCAGAGGGGGAGGATAGTTCGCGTCGCGATCGTTCACGGTGAATGTGACATCATTCGCCGGATTCCAGGTTCCTCCGAACGCAACTGGGTTGCCGTTGAGGCGAGCCTGTTCCCCGCCGAGCACGCCTGAGCCGATGAAACCGCGCTGCGAGCCGATGACACGATACGAAGTGGCGCGGGTCGGGTCACCACCGTCGAAGATGACGCTGATGGTCTCATCCACGACTTCCGTGCCGCTGGCGGAAATGTTGCTCGAGCTGCCGTTGCCGATGTTGGTGGTGGCGTTGACCAGCCCCGAAGCGCTTGCCGGCATGGGCACGCCGTCCGGATCATAGGTGAAGAACGGCTTCCCCTGCGTCATGTTTACGCCTGCCGGTTCGACGGTGCTGTCGGTAATGTTGCCGTCAGCATCCGTGGTGATGTAGCCGTTTGCGACGTTGCCCTGACTGTCGTCGGTTGCGCTCCAGACCCAGTGCTGTGCGTCGATCTTCTTGAACTTGATCTTCAGGCTCTGGAACTGGCCGTTGTTATCCTTGAAGGTCAGGGTGTCGAGGCCGAACTCGATGTCGCGCTCGTCAGAGCCGCTGTCGAGATTCGACTGGTAGATGATGTTGTTGGTCTGATGCGCATGTTTTTTCAGATAGCGCACCAGGTTGATGCTTTCCGGCACGGTGCCGGCGTTGTTGACCTCAAGATTGCCGGTCTTGGGGTCTTGTGTCGCCATCCAGCCCTGGATGCCGAAGCCGGTGTTCGTGGCGACGAGATCGTAGGCCGGGTTGATACTCAGATTACCGTCGCGGGTATAGGCGGGGGCACCATTCTGCGTTTTGACGATGAAGAAGCCGTTGCCTTCAATGGCCAGGTCGGTGTTCTTCCCCGTCGTTTCAAAGGTGCCCTGCTCCATGAGGGTATCGATCGCTGCCATGCGGACACCCAACCCCACTTGCATCGGGTTCAAACCGCCGTAGTTGCCGAAAGCCTGCTGTCCATACCGAATGGTCTGGCAGAACAGGTCCTGGAACATCGCGCGGCCCTTCTTGAAGCCGGTCGTGTTCACGTTGGCGATGTTGTTCGACAGCACGTCCATTTTAATCTGGTGCTGCTTAAGCCCGGAAACTCCCGTAAACAATGATCTCATCATAGATCGGTTACCTCATCGCGACAGCTCATGCTGCCGGACGGCTCGCGGTTCGGTCCGTTGAATCCGCGCGCCGACTCCATCGCGTGATGGAGGGGGAGACCGGGCGGGAAGGGATCACCTCGTGTGATGTTCCCGCGCCGGCCAACCAGTCCAACTGGCTCAGGTGGCCGACATGACGGGTGGCCGCCATCGGTCGATCAGGCGGTCCGGGCTTCCCCACGTTCGGGGTCCGGCCCTTCGATTTTTTTGTCTGTTGTCGGTCGATTTGTTTGCCTGCATCGGTCTTCGGTCTCCTGAACCTTGATTTGTCTGCTTCCTTATACTGATGGATCTCTTTTGTGATCGGTCGTGGATTTGTTGCCAATCGACAGGCGGCGTTAGTTTTTGACGCTCACGCTATCGATGTTGGTGACGATTCGGTTGCGCATTTCGGTCCGGTCCATCGCGGTGACCAGCGTTCGGGTTGGCACGTGCACTACGAACGCGGCTTCCGGCGTTACCACCAGGGAGTCGCGGGCCCCTTTGGCACGCAACTCCTCGATGGCATTCGCCAGCGTTTCGCCGAGGTTCCCATCGAGTGACAGATGCCTTTCCTGCAGCCGCTTCTCGGCATGTGCGGAAACGTGGATGGCACCGACGTTCCCCTGCCCGAGAGCCGCTCCGAGGACACTGTTGAAACATCCGTCGCTGTTGAGAACACCATTTCTCGGCAGTCCGCCGACAGGCAGGTTCCGAAACGACACGTAGTTGATTCGGGGGTCCATAGCAATCTCCGTAAAGGTCAGACATAGAAGTTACCGGAAATAGCCGGCCCCTCCCTGGGCGCTCGCCCGAAATCCGTTGCGTGTCGCTCGTCGGGTCGAGCGGGTCTCTGGCTGAACAGTCAAATTCACCACCTCCTTTTTATTCTTCGCTATTGGGAATCATTGTCCCGTGAATATCCGGAATCTTGTAGTCCTTGCCGCCGACGGTAAGCAGAGCTTCGCCATCGACAAATCGGACTTTCGTGACGTATCCCTGCACCGGTTCGGGCATGCTGGCATTCTGCGCGATCACGAACGCGCCGAGCATGCTCATGGCGTCGGTCTTGTACGCATTGTTGGCATTGTTCAAAAAGGTCTCGAGGCTCTTGTTCATGTTCGTCATCTGTTCGAGACTGCTGAACTGAGCCATCTGGCTGACGAACTCCATGTTGTCCATCGGTTTCATCGGGTCCTGGTTCTGCAGTTGTTTGGTCAGCAGCAGCAGGAAATCGTCCTTACCGAGCGTCGTTTTCGTCGTTCGGCCGGTCGTTGGTCCGATATTTTTGTAATCAGTTACTTGAAGTGCCATGAAAATGCCTCCCTAAACGGTGATATCGATCATTCCGTTCCCATTCGTGAGGGCTTTTTCGTGAAGACCGGAATCTTCGTCGGTGATATCACCTGTCGAACTCGCTCGGGATGCTGATGAGGAACGATTGAAATTTCCGTCGGACTGTCGGCCCGATGACGGGTCGTTCGGCGACTGCCTGGCATACACGTCGACGGTAAACTGCTGCAGGGTAATGCCCTGCTCGGCCAGGTGCTCGCGAATCTGCGGAATCAGGGATTCGATCGTGTCGCGTACCACCGGATTTTCAGCCATGAGGCGAGCGGTGACGATTCCGTCCTTTGATTTCAGCTCCATGTCAACTTTGCCGAGAAACTCAGGCTTGAG
>CAYYIY010000006.1:19547-21739 GCA_964472075.1 uncultured bacterium
GGTCTTGACGGCGTCGGTATTTTTCTGCACGAAGGCCTTTTCGATCAGCTGGTTGAACACCGTATGTCTCAGGCCGTCTGCCTGCCCGGTACGCCCGGGAGCCAGATCAGCCCGAATATTGCGCGAAAATCCATGCGACCCCTGATTCCCGCTCTCGGACTGCTGATGACCGAAGCTTTTGCGCATTCCGCCAGGCTTCACGGCGGTTTCTTCAGTGGCGCCGACCTGTTCTCCGACCGTGCGCTTCGCCTCGAAATGCGTGTATTCCTTGATCAGCTGTGCCGTGTTGTCGGCGGGCAGCTCTCCGTTCTCGTTTGGTTGAACGAAAAACACGCTCGGGGAGCCGGTTTTTGTGGATGCCTGCTCGGACGTTGTCTCATGCCGGCGTTCATAGCGTTGCCGCAGGCTTTCCTCCTGGACCTTGAGTCGCGGGGCCTCGGTCTGCGCAGCTTTATCGGTGACGGGCTTATCCTCGACGGCCGTCGGCCTGGATGCGTCGTCGTCAGCGGAGGCGGTGTCGTCCTGGTGTTCGGCCGTCTCTTCGACCTGGGGAACCGCGTCGCTCTCTATTACGGCTGCAGCAGTTTCAGGCCGCTGAACTTGGGTTTGGTCGTTGATTTCTTCGGTTCGGGGGGCTTCTGACTGTTCATTGATGAGCTCCTTGAACAAAGGTTTGTCGGCAAAATCGTCCGAGTTGGTTTGAGGCTGAAGAGAAAACTTTTGCAGCAGCTGCTCAAGAATCGGGGCGAACGATTCCCGGTCGACGGAAAGTCCCAGTTGCGACAATTCGGGAGACTTTTCCAGGGCATCGATGAGAATCTGCAGTTTTTGTTCACCGCTGAGGTGTTGCCCCTCCCGAATCGTCTGAACCGCTTCTTTGGCCAGATTCTGCAATGCCTGTTTCAGATCGACGAGAAACTGTTGAACCTGGTGTGGTTGCATGCCGGCCAGCATGCCTTGCACCTGTTCATCATCTTCGAGACTCTTCATCAGATCTTCAACAATCAGCGGAACCATCTGATCGAGCTGTTCTATCGGCTCAGGAGCGAGACTGACGTCAGATGCCTCGTTGTTTTCAGAGGAACTCGACGAAGCGGCTGCGTTCAGCTCTGATTCATTGGTTCGAGGAGCCGTCGATGAGGACGCGTCGGACTCCTTTGCTTCGGCGGGTTTGCTTGCCGCTGTTTCAGATGCGACAGGCTTCTCGGTGGGTTTTGCCGTCACCGTTTGCCGTGGTGGTTCGATGAAGGGCCGCTTCGGTGTATCTTCGAACGTCTTTCGCGCGAAGAGGTCGCGTTTCTGAATCGAAGAAATGGTCGTCTTGGCCGGAAAGGTTGGGGTTTCGACCGTTGCCGGTCGCTGATCCATCAAATTCATGAGCAGAGCCGCAAAGTTTCCTGCCGACTCTTTCTCGGTTTTCCCTGTATTCATCAGACTTGCGATTGATGCCGCACCCTGCTGTTGTCTGATGCGGTCGGTTGCCAATGTCATGTCTGCCTCCTGATTCGGGGCCGTCAATTTAGACTTTCCCACTATCTTCATCGTCATTCTTCAGTTGAACCCGAAGTCTTTTTTTTATTTGGCTGAAATTGTGCAACAAGCACGTGGTGATCGTCGAAAGACTTGCCGATACATGACAGGAACATTGGCACACGGAGGCAAGGACGATGAACAAATTCTGGCTGGCCGCCGGGTTGGCTGTCTTTCTGGCACAGGGAAACCTGGTTTCGGCGGATGAGATCAAGGCGCGCGATATCTCGGATCGCATCAAGGAACTGCGTGAACGGTTGACGCAGTTTCAGACAAGAGATGAAGAACCGAAGTCGGAGATGATGAAAACGCAGGAGCAGGACCCGGAAAAACTCACCGAACAGCTCGAACATCGGCAGGATGCGAAAGTCCTGGTTCTGTTCCACGATCAGGGCATGAATAGCGCCGCAGTGGCCCCCGCGCAATCTATCGTCGAGGAACAGCGAGACGAAGCGGAAGACGCGGCAGGGAAAAGCGAGTCATCTCCGGTCGAGAAGGCGTTGCAGAAACTTCGCGAGTCTCGGCAGGCTCGTCAGACACGAATGGCCAAAGCAGACATTCTATTAGCCCGAGACAAAAAGTAAGAGTCGAAAATCAACAAGAAACCCGTGGCATGATTATTCAGAGGCCACGGGTTTCTTGTGTCAGTGCAATACCGGTGA
>CAYYIY010000006.1:21767-57085 GCA_964472075.1 uncultured bacterium
TACGAGCCAGAATGAAAGTCCGTTGCCCCTTTGCTATGAGAGGTTTGGCTTCTTTGACAGCCTGGACAAATAGAAAGAAGCTAGCGCAGAATCGATTGGCTCGAGGCGATCAGTCCCTGCAGACTTGAAGGCACGTAGCTGCGAGGTGCGCCGGGGTTGGGCAGTGTCGGCGGCATCTGCGACATCTTGACAATCTTCCCCGCTTTCTCGGGGTCCATGTAGCTGAGCACGAGTGCAGAGCGTTCGGGTGGAATTCCTTTGAGAATGTCATACAACAGTTTGTTGTCAGAGACCTCGTCAAAGATCGCCGCCACCGAACGTGGATCCATGGAGGCGGCCATTTCCTGAACCGGCTTGAGCCGATTTTCATCTTCCATGAAGCGGATCAGACTTGACTCAACACTGATAGCTTCTGAGGCGATCTGTCTGGCAAGAACGTCGATTGCTTCCTTGCGGGCAGTGACGTCTTTCTCCAGTTGCTCCAGGCGGGCCTTGGTCTTGAGGTTATCCTCCTGCATGACTCGCAGCTCCTCAAGCTTCTTCTTGTAGGCCTCCTCCTGCTTTTGTACCTGATCACGATACATGCTTTCAAGAGCATCGGCTCGTTTGCGCAGGTCTGAACTGCCACCGGCCATGAGTTGGTCGTAGAGTTCCTTGTTCTGTTTCTGAAGTGCGTAGTATCGTTCCGCTTCGGGTAGTTGGTAGAGCTTGACAAAGTCGTAATACCTTTCGAGAGGCCACTTTTTTCGCCAGGCATCTGGTACTTTGTATCGCCACTGCACGAGGTCGAGAAAGTCGAGGGTGAACAGAAAGACCGTCAGTACGGCGAAAAACGTGACTAAAAGACCGAAAAAAGCGATGGCGCTGATGACCCGATAGATCTTGGAAAAGATCGGTGGCAGCGGAGCAGCGGCTTCGGTGTTCTCGGGTTGCGTTCCTTCCGCTCCCTGGGGGGCGACACCCGGGACAGGCGGGTTGTTGATCCCTGAAGGAGGAGCCGATGGTTTGGCGTTTTCAGCCCTGGCGGACGGTTGGTCTTTGGCCATGAATCAATCAGTCCTTTTCGGGGGTGTCATCCCCCGGAAGCTTGCCAAGTATCTTTTTGATGTAGTTGCGCGTTTCCGGGTATGGGGGAATACCGCCGTAATCGCGCACCGTTGTAGGCCCGGCATTATAGGCGGCGAGGGCGTGCGCCAGATTGCCGCCGGCGCGCTCGATCATCTGTGCCAGATAGCGGGTTCCGCCGGAAATGTTCTGTTCAGGGTCGAACGGATTCTCGACGCCGAGTTCCTGGGCTGTTTCCGGCATCAGCTGCATCAGACCCATGGCCCCCTTGCTGCTGATGCAGGAAGGATCGAAATTTGATTCCACTTCGATCAGGCGTCGCACGAGTTTCGGGTCGAGATTGTGCTGACGGGCGTACTTGTCGATCAGAGATGAGAAACTGTCGCCAGGCTTCTGCGGAGGAGCGCGAAGTTCGATCGGTGCTGTCGTGCCGTTCGGGGGAACACGTGGAAGGGCCGCGTTGCTGGTTGGCTTTTCTTTCTCGGAAGCGGGTAGGCCGGCTTCCTGAAGCGCCTTGTTGAACGTTTCCCTGGGCAATCTGGGCTTGCGCTGATTGCGTAACTCGCGGCAACGGTCCTTGATGCTCTCCATGCGTTCCTGGATCTCACGCATTTTTTCAAGCATGACTATCCTCCATCAGCGGGCGGTTCAAACGCGAGGCGAACTCGTCCATGCGCTTCTGGTCTCGCCGCTGTTCCTCTTTCTTGTACAGATTCTCGTCGCGTTCTCGTATCTTCTCGTAGGTCTTTCGGACCTGCCGTTTTTCCGCCATCTCCTGAGCGATTTTCTCACGCTGCTTGCGAAGTCGCTCGAGTTCCTCGTTCTGGTAATCTTCGCGGTTCTGGAGACGCAGAAAATAGGCCGGATACAGGCGAACCTTTTCCATGGCGCCGGCCAGCAGATCGACGGCCTTGGCTTCAAGTCCGAGTTGACGCTCGAGCTGGATCTTCCGAATCTCCGCTTCGACGGCCGCAATCTGGCCGTCCTTTACGGCCAGACGGCGACGAACTTCCTCTTCCTCGTGCTCGGCGAGGCGCAACAGGTGCTGAAAACGGTAGGAAAATGGCATGTGACCTCTACTGGATGATGGCCTCGAGTTGCTTCAGCGTGTCTTCGAACGAGAACGATTCATGAATCCCCTGGCGAATGAAGTTCTGAATGCGGGGCAGCTTGGCGATCGACTCGTCGATCTTCGGGTTCGAACCCTGTTTGTACGCTCCGATGTTGATCAGGTCGGCGGACTGGTTATAGGTGGAGTACAAGTCGCGAACTTTTGCGGCGATTTCCAGGTGCCGTTTTGCGGCAACATCGTTCATGAGGCGCGAGATGCTGCTGAGAATGTCGACAGCGGGATACAGATTCTGCTCGGCCATCGACCGGCTGAGCACCAGGTGACCGTCGAGAATACCGCGCACGGCGTCGGCGATGGGTTCATCCATGTCTCCGCCTTCGACCAGGACGGAATAGATCGCGGTGATGGATCCCTGGCGTGAGGTACCGGCTCGTTCAAGCAGCTTCGGCAGCATCGAAAAGACGGAAGGGGTGTACCCGCGGGTTGTGGGCGGTTCGCCGACAGCGAGGCCGATTTCACGCTGGGCCATGGCAAAGCGGGTCACGGAGTCCATCATCAGCAGGACATTTTTTCCCTGATCGCGGAAGTGCTCGGCAATCGCCGTGGCGGTTGAAGCCGCCTTCACGCGCAGGAGCGCCGGTCGATCAGAGGTGGCGACCACGACCACAGAACGTCGCAGTCCTTCCGGGCCGAGATCTTTCTCGATAAACTCTTTTACCTCGCGACCTCGTTCTCCGATCAGACCGATCACGTTGACATCAGCAGTCGAGGTACGGGCGAGCATGCCGAGCAGGGTGCTCTTGCCGACGCCGGAACCGGCGAAAATGCCCAGGCGTTGCCCGGGGGCGATGGTCAGCAGACCGTCGAGAACCTTGATTCCGGTTTTCAGAATTCCGGTGATGCGTTTGCGGGCAAACGGACTGGGTGGATCGCGATAGATGGACACGCGCTTGACCGAGGCAGGCAGTTCGCCTCGTTCATCGAGAGGGTTACCGAGACCATCGAGCAGGCGACCCTTGAGTTCTTCGCCAACCGGGGCGGTAAGAGGGGCACCGACCGGGATCACTTCAGCCCCCTGGCGAACCCCTTCGATATGAATGAGCGGCATGAGCAAGACGGCGCCCCGTCGAAATCCGACGACCTCACAGGGAACAAGGCCGGTCTGCGTCTTGATGTGGCAGACTTCGCCGACGGGCATCTGGGGGCCGGTCGCTTCGATGAGCAAGCCGACGACCTGCGTCACGCGACCATGCTGCCGCAGCGTGTCGGTTTCTTCAATAGCGCTCAGATACCGATCAAACGGAAAGTTGACCATGAATTACTCTGGACGGTCGAGGATTTTCAGCAGAGACTTTTCGAGTTCGTCGGCCTGCGACTCGATCGTGGCATCGATCGTGGAAACTCCCGTCTCGATGCGGACACCACCGGGTGCCAGCGAGGGGTCTTCGATGATTCGCAGTTCCGTCAATCCGGAGAGCCGCTTGAGCAGACGCTCTTTATGCGCCTCAGCCATGCTCTTGTCCTTCATGTTGATCCGCAGCACGATCTTGTCGACGTCGGAGATCTTATTGATCGCCGCGTCGATGTTGCGCAGAACGATCTCGGGCTTGACGCTCGATTCGGCCTTGATGACGCGCCGGGTCATGGCGAGGACGAGTCGCACCATTTCCTCTTCGGAAGATTTCAGCAGGGCCATGCGACTGGTCTGCAGCTCGTTGATCAGCATTTCGGTTTCCTGCATCAGCGATTGCCACTCGAGCCTGGCTTCTTCGACGCCGGCTTTCTCACCGGCGGCAATGCCTTTTTCTTCGCCGACGGCATATCCTTCCTTGTGCGCTTTCTTCTTGATGTCGTCCGCTTCCAGGCGGGCGGCTTTCACGATCGAATCTGCCTCGGTCCGGGCCTGGGCCAGCAGGCTGTCACTGTTCTTGCGCGCCAGTTCGAGAATCTTCTTCGACTCTTCCTCGAGATGCTGTCGCCTGGCCGCAAACTGATTCTGATACTCGCTTTCCTGTGATGCGATCGTCTTTTCACGTTCCGCCAGACTGGACTCCCATTCGCGCAGGCGATCCTCGAGCTGATTGAGTTCGGCCCATTTGCGATTGGCCGCGGCAATCAGAGTGCTGGCCTTGGCCGCGGCAGAGACGAAAGTGGCGTGCGATTCGGCTTCGGGCGTGGGTTCCCGGGGTGGGAACGGGGCTGCGGAGGGCGATTCGGGTCTGGCATCGGCGAGCGGTAGCCCGCCGCTGCCTGTCAAGGCTTCGAGCGGCACCTCCTGAAACTCTCGGGCCTCGCGCTCTTCAGGGGTTGGTGGCGGCTTCGGGCCGGGCGGTGTCTTGATCGGCACCTTCGCGTGGTGCTCTTTGTCAATCTTGACCTGAAAGGATTTGAAAATCTTGGCCATAATCGATTACTCGATGAACTCGTCTTTTCCGCCCTGAATCAGATACATCTGGTTCTTTTCGATCAACATCCTGGCCAGTTGCTCGATGCGTTGTCTCGCGGCGTCGATCTCGGCGGGACGTGCCGCCCCGATCGCGGAGATTTCCTGCCGCAGGTCTTCGATCGAGCGTCGCGACATGTTGTTGGCGATTTTCTCGAGTAGAGGCTGATCGGCGTCGCGCAGGGCCAGAGCCAGATCGCGAAGCGAGATCTGGCGCAGCAGAAACTGAACACCGCGATCGTCACACTGCTGCAGGCGTTCGAAGGTGAACATGCGCTTCTGCAGTTCCTCGACGATGCGCGGATCGGCGATCCTGAGGTTCTTGAGGAGGTGCCGCATCTTCGGCGGCTGCATGTGCTGCATGATGTCAGCGAGGATGTCGATTCCCTTGCGACCCAGGTTGGGGTTTGTGTTAGCCAATCAGTTCCTCCTCTCCGGGGCGCGAAACGATGATCTCGCCCTTGGCTTCGAGTTGCTTCACGACGGCGACAATGCGTTGCTGTGCCTGGTCGACGTCGCGGATGCGGACGGGACCCATATATGCCATTTCTTCCTTGAGCATTTCGGCCGCGCGTTTGGACATGTTCTTGTAGAACTTCTCCTTGACCTCGTCGGTGACACCCTTGAGCGAAATCGACAGATCTTTCGGGTCGACTTCCTTGAGCAGGCGCTGAATACCGCGGTCGTCGATGAGTACAACGTCTTCGAAGACGAACAGACGCTTCTTGATTTCTTCGGCGAGGCTCGGTTCCTGCACTTCCATGGTTTCGATGATCGTCTTTTCGGTCTGCCGGTCGACGGCGTTGAGCACGTTGACCAACGTATCGATACCGCCGACGGAGGTGAGATCCTGGCCGATGACCGCTGAGAGCTTTCGTTCGAGAAAGTTTTCGACCTCACGGGCCACTTCGGGGCTGGTGCGATCCATCAGGGCGAGGCGCTTGGCGATCTCTGTCTGGGTTTCCATGGGCATGGATTGTAGAATGATCGCGGCTTTCTCAGGCTGCAGGTAGGACATGATCAACGCGATTGTCTGCGGATGCTCGCTTTGAATCAGCGTGGCGAGTTGCGTGGGGTCGGCGCTGCGAGCGGCTTCAAAGGGCCGCACCTGCAGCGAGGTGCCCATGCGTGACAGAATTTCGAGCGCCTTGTCGGCACCCAGCGACTTCTCGAGCAGGGCTTTGGCGTAGTCGAGACCGCCTTCGGCGAAGAACGAGCGAGCCATCATCAACGACTCGAACTCGGCGAGCACGTCCATCTTGTCTTCGGGACTGATCTTGCGCTGACGGGCGATCTCGATGGTCAGTGTCTCGATCTCGGTATCCTGCAGCCCGGCGAAAATCTTGGTGCTGGCCTCGGGGCCGAGAAAGATCAGCAGAATGGCGGCTTTGGTCTTGCCCTTCAGCTTGATCTTGTTCCCGCCGAGCTCGACGGGAATGTTCTTGAGCAGATCTTTCGGTTTTTCCTGAGTCGTTGGTTCCGGCATGGTTCACCTGCGCGAGTGGGCTATTCTTCGAGCCAGATACGCAGCACCGAGATGGCGTCTTCGGGGCGGTTCTGAGCGAGGTCGCGGACGCGGCTTTCGAGTTCTTCGCGCTGCGAGGCCTGCGCGTTGAGCTTTTCGAGTTCTTCCTGACGTTCCTTTTCGCGCTCGCCGATAATGGCTTCAAGGCGGGCCAAGCCTTCCTCCAGCGTTCCTTCGGCCTTGCGTTTGAACGCTTCCTTATAGAGGAACTGTTCTTCGGGAGTAAGTTCTTCGAAATCGGGCGGCAAGCGATCGTTGTCGCGCGCATACTTGTACGCTTTATGCCGCAATTCCTGCACCTTTCTCTTCTTTTCTTCCATGTCGGTGATTTCGGGGAAGAAGTTCTTGATATCCTGGAATCGTTGTTCCCATTCCCACTGCTGCTGTTCGCGCAGCTTGGCCTTGCGGGCGGCTTCAGCCTGACGCAGGGCTTCGGCCTCGCGAGCGGCCTGCTCGAGAGCAGCCTTTTCCCTGGCCAGGGCGCGGGCGCGAGAGACGCGCACGAAGAGGTAGACCAGGCCGAGAAGAACCGGGATGGCCATCAACAGGCCGACGACGATCATGAACATGTTTTTCTCCTGCCGTGCGCGTTCCTCCATGTCTCGCTGGGCGCGCAGGGCCAAATCGTTGTTGAACGGATAGACCATCAGCGACAGCACGTCGCCGCGCTTCTTGTTGAAGCCGACCGTGGCTTGAGCCGTCGAGCGAATCATCTCTTCGACGTCCGAATCGAGCTGCGACTTGTTCGCGTCGAGAATGACGGAAACGGACAGACGCCGGATATTGCCCTGTTCCTTCACATACTTCTCTTTGGAACGAGTGAAGTCGTAGTTCTTGATGGCGGCCGTGCGATTATAGATGTTGCGCGTGCGATTGTCGGTGCCTGGGTATGCCGGAGCGCCGGGCGGCAGATTCGAGTTGACGCCGGGTTCGCCATCCTGCACCAGGTCGACGCCTTCGTAGGCTTCGTTCTCGGTCTTCGACGAGATCTCGACCCCTTGCGAAGCCCCCTCGACCGGTGGAATGACCACATCGCTGACGGCTTCTTTCTGATCGAAGTCGAGATTGGCCGAGACGCGCACGACGGCCTTGCCCGCACCGAACACCTCTTCGAGTTGGCTCTGCAGCTTCTTTTCGAGCCGCTTTTCCATTTCCTGGGTGTACTTGACCTGGACCGACTTGACCTTGTCGAGGCCCATGTCTTCTTCTTCGTCGAGAACGCGCGTCAGATCACGGGCATTGTTGTCGAGAATTCGGACATTTTCTGCCTTCAACCCTTCGACGGCTGACGAAACCCAGCTGCGAATCGCCCGCACCTGGTCTTTGGAGATGTCGGCATTCGGCTTGAGCTTGAGGTGGACACTGGCGGTCGGCTCTTTCTGATCTTCCTTGAAGATCTCTTTCTTCGGCTTGACGATGTAGACCTTGGCGTTCTCGATCGGTTCGAGGCGCACCAGACCCGATTCGAGTTCTTCCTGCAGGCCGCGAACGAAGTTCAGTTCGAACTCCTGCTGCGTGGTGCCGGAAAAGGGAGAGCGGTCGTCGATCAGTTTCTGCCAGCCGGGGCGAGCCTGCGGCAGCGTTTTTTCCTGGGCGAGCTGAAGCAGAATGTACGACTTGTCAGCGAGCGGAACCTGTATGTCGACACTGTTCTTGCCGAGCTTGTACTTGACCTTGAGGTCTTTCAGCTTGGCGACGACCTTGCCGGCGTCCTCGATCTTCAGTTCCTCTTCAAAGAGAGCTGTGTATTCCTGTTGTCCGCCCCACATCGAGGCGATGATGACGCCGAAGAAAACCAGCCCGATGATCAACCCGAGCGCGATCTGCTGATTGCGCGGCAGCTTCGCGATCGGCTCCCAGATTTGTCGCAAGAATTCTGTCACCGCTATACTCCCTACTGTACTTCACTGACTCGAACCACCTCAGGTTTTCTCTTTTGTTTTACCCGAGGCTACAACCAACATCAGAACTGCATTCGCATGATTTCTTTATAGGACTCGATCGCTTTGGCACGAACTTCGAGCGTCAGGTTCATCGCCGTGCGGGCCTTTTCGGCGGCGATCATGACGTCATGCAGGTTTTCCACCCGCCCCAGCACCGCATCCTGCGTCATTTTCTGTGAGTGCTTTTCGAGGCAGTCGACCTCGTCGATCGCCCCCTGCAGCCGGTCGGCGAACCCCTGCCAGAGCTCCTGGGCATTGGTCTTCTGCTGCGGCTGCGCGTTACGCAGAATGGAAGAGTACGGATTGGAATCAACCACTCTCATGTCCGGCTATTACCTCCGTCCGATGCCAAGGGCGGAATTGATCATATCCTTGGCGGAATTGATACAGGTGACATTCGCTTCGTAGGCGCGTGTCGCCGTGATCATGTCAACCATCTCGTGCACGACGTTGATGTTGGGCATGCGAACGTAGCCGTCCTTGTCGCAATCGGGATGATTCGGGTCGTAGATCAGTTTGAAGGGGGCCATGTCTTCCATGATGGCTGTGACGCGCACTCCTTTGCCCGGCTCGCTGTAGTTCCTGCGTTCGGTGTGCGGCCAGTTGCCATGCGGTTTGCGGGCCTGGAAGATGCACAGCTGTCGGCGGAACGGCCCGCCCGCCTCGGTGCGGGTGGTGTTCACGTTGGCGATGTTGTTCGATATGACATCCATCCGCAGGCGTTCTGCGGTCAAGCCGGTGGCGGAGGTGTCAATAGCGCTGAAGAAGTTCATCAGACTCTACCTCCTCGCGTGATGACGTCGTTGAGACCTTCGAACATCGAAGCCAGGCGTGTCGCCTGAATCTGATACTGCATCGTATTCTTGGCCAGATCGCTCATTTCCACGTCGATGTCGATGTTGTTCTTGTCGTTGCGCATGACGTGAATGCGGTCGGTGATCGTGGTCGGCTTCACATCGAGATACGAGATCTCTTCGATCGGAATGTGCCGGTCTTCGGTGCGTTTGCCGACGAGATCGAGTTTGCCGTCGAACACTTTCGCCATCTGGTCTTCGAAGGTGACGATCTGGCGCTTGAATTTGGGCGTGTTGACGTTGGCGATATTGTTCGAGATGACCTGATGACGCTTCGAGGCGACATCGAGGCCCTTGTAGAGCAGATTGAAGGTCGATGTTTCAGTGAGCTGGCAGAACATGTGTTCTCCTGACTCCGTTACAGAATAAACCGGGCGAGATCCTGATCTTTGAGCAGCGGGGCGAGAACCTTCTCGACCTTTGCTTCATCAATCTCATACTCGCCTGAGATGCGGCTCGGGGCGTCGTAGCTGACGTCTTCGAGCAGCCGTTCCAGAATGGTGTGCAGTCGTCGGGCGCCGATGTTTTCCTGGGTTGTGTTCACCTCCTGCGCGATCATCGCGATACGGGAGATGGCGCCCGGGGTGAAGCGCAGGTTGACGCCGTCGACGCGCAGCAGCTCGGTATACTGCTTGAGCAGGGCGTTCTGCGGTTCGGTCAGAATGCGTTCGAATTCCGCCGCGGTCAGCTTTTCGAGTTCGACGCGCACGGGGAACCTGCCCTGCAGCTCAGGGATCAGGTCGGACGGCTTGCTGATGTTGAAAGCGCCGGCGGCGATGAACAGCACATGATCAGTTCTGATCATGCCGTACTTGGTCGTCACGGTGGTGCCTTCGACGAGGGGCAGCAGGTCGCGCTGCACGCCTTCGCGGGAAACATCGGGGCCGGTCTTGTGCGTGTAACTCGAGGCAATCTTGTCGATCTCGTCGAGAAAGATAATGCCGCTTTCTTCGGCGAGATGCAGAGCTTCGCGGTGAACTTCCTCCTGGTCGATCAGCTGGTTGAGTTCTTCGTGATAGAAGATGTCGAGGGCTTCAGAAACCTTCGCCTTGCGCCGGCGCCGGCGACCAGGGAACATGTTGCCCAGCATGCTCTGCAGACCCTGCATGTTGAACCCCATTTCCTCGACCCCGCTCTGGGAAATGACTTCCACGACGGGGGTGGCGCTTTCGGTTACCTCGATCTCGATCATCTTCGTGTCGAACTCTCCCTGCTTGAGGCGTGCCAGGAATTTTTCCCGGGTGTGTGCCATCGATTCACTATCCTTACGATCTATCGGCATTTCCCCGGGTTTTTCTGAGTCTCTTTCGTAGCCGCTCAACGGGTGGCGGTTGCGATTCGGGTCGGGAAGCAGGATGTCGAGCACCCGTTCATACGCCCGTTCGCGTGCCTTCGGCGCCACTTTTTCGGTGCGTGACGCGCGAACCATGCGAATGCTGACCTCGACCAGATCGCGCACCATGGAATCGACGTCGCGGCCGACGTAGCCGACCTCGGTGAACTTGGTCGCTTCGATCTTGATGAACGGAACCGACGTGATCTGAGCCAGACGGCGGGCGATCTCGGTTTTGCCGATGCCCGTCGGGCCGATCATGAGAATGTTTCTTGGCTTGATGTCTTCGCGCAGATGTTCGCCGACCTGACGGCGGCGGAAACGATTGCGCAGGGCGACAGCCACGGCGCGCTTGGCCTGATGCTGGCCGACGATATACTTGTCGAGTTCGGCGACGAGTTCCGGGGGTGTCATTTCGCCCCGGGGCAGGCAGATGACCTGCGGATTCGTGCCGGTTTCGACGGGGTCGGTCATGGTTACAGGGTCTCCAGGTGAAGGTTGGCGTTGGTATACACGCACTGCTCTGAGGCGATCGTCAGCGCCTGACGGGCGATGGTTTCGCTGTCGAGACTGGTGTGGCGAAACAAGGCCTTGGCAGCGGCGAGAGCATACATGCCGCCTGAGCCGATGGCGCAGACGGGCTCATCGGGTTCGACCACGTCGCCCTGGCCCGATACCAGAAGAATCTGCGAGGTGTTGCCGACGAGCAGCATGGCTTCGAGGCGTCGCAGGGCGCGGTCGAGTCGCCAGTCTTTCGCCAGATCGACGGCCGCTTTTTTCAGGTTGCCCGAGGCTTTCTCGAGCTGAGCTTCAAAACGTTCGAACAGGGTGAAGGCATCGGCCGTATGACCGGCAAACCCGCCGAGCACCTTGCCGCCGTGCAATCGTCGAACCTTGTGGGCATGAGCCTTGAGAATATTCTGACCGAGCGTCACCTGGCCGTCGCCGACCATGGCCAGTTTGCCGTCGCGCAGGACGGCGAGAATCGTGGTTCCGTGCATTGCGGGTTCGTGGCTCATGCGCGCGGGTGTGATCCTTTGTAGGCTTTCTTCAGACCTTCGCGACTGACGTGCGTGTAGATCTGCGTGGTCGACAGACTGGCGTGCCCCAGCATCTCCTGCACGGCGCGCAGGTCGGCGCCGTTGTTGAGCAGATGCGTGGCGAACGAATGACGCAGTGAATGCGGGCTCACCTGACGGCTCATTGCCATGCGGCGAATATGTTTATCGAGAATGCGCGCAACACCGCGCGTGGTGAGGGGCGTGCCGAAGCAGTTCAGGAACAGATGGCTGCCGGCCTGCTCTGAGCGCGGCAGTTCGAGGTAGGCGCGCAATCGGCGAATGGAACTCGGTGTGAGCGGTACGATCCGTTCTTTGGAACCTTTGCCCAGAACACGAACCGTGTTGCCGACAAAGTCGAGATCGGCAATGGACAAGCCCACCAGTTCGGAAACTCGCAAGCCGCTCCCGTAGAGGAGTTCGAGAATCGCACGGTCGCGCAGGCCGAGGTCGTCTGAGTCGGGGGCGTTCAGCAGTTCGTTCAGCTCGTTTTCGCTGAGAATCTGTGGCAGAGGTCGGTGTCCTTTCGGAGTCTCGGCCGCCTCGAGCGGATTGCGGCTGAGCAGTTGGCGACGCAGGCCGAAACGGAAACAGGCGCGCAGGGCGGCGAGGGCACGCCGTAAACTTGTACCAGCCATACCCCGGGTTTTCATCAGCGCCCAGTAGGCGCGAAAGTCGGCGGCGGTCAGAGCCGCGACGGTAGTGGTATCAGGCACGGCGACCCGCTGCGTGAACCAGGCGAGAAATTGCTCGAGATCGGTGCGATAGGCGCGCAGTGTATGCGGCGAAAAGCCGCGTTCTTTCTCGGCATAGGCCAGGAAGCTCTCAATCAGCGTCTGCAAGGTGCCGTGCTCTCAATCAATGGGGTGGGGGAAGTTGGGTGAAGAATAGCACAACCCTACACACGCGACAAGTGGGGGCACGGAAAAAATCAAAACTTTTTTTGACCGCCGTCGGGTGGCCTTAAAAGACTGATCAGGAGCGGGATACTGAATAGACCCGAACGGCTTCGGTTTTGCCTTTTACCGTCACCTCGCCGAGGTCTTCAAACTGAAATTCCGGGCCGGCCTTTTTTCGGGTGCTCTCACTGACGACGATGTTGCGTTTCAGAGCTTTGGTTTCGCTTTCGAGGCGCGAGGCCAGGTTCACGCCGTCACCGATGACCGTGTAGTTGAGCCGGTTCTTCGAACCCATATTGCCGGCCACGACAATGTCGGTGTTGATGCCGATACCGATCGCCACCTGCGGCAGCCCTTTCCGTGCCAGTTCAGCGTTGATACGCTCAAGCTCGTCCTTCATCTGCAGGGCGGCTCTCAGGGCACGATCGACCGCGTCGGCATGGGGCACCGGTGCACCGAACAATGCCATGATGGCGTCGCCGATGAACTTGTCGACCACGCCGCCGTGTGACTCGATGACTTGATTCATGCGGGTGAGATAATCGTTCAGCATTTCGAGAATCTGAGACGGGGCACGGCCTTCGCAGAGCGTCGTAAAGTTCCGAATGTCGGAAAACAGGATCGTGACCTCTTTCTCTTCACCACCAAGCTGGACTTCCCCCGATTTCAGCAGTTCTTCGGCAATCGCTCCCGATACGACCTTCCCCAGCAGATCTCGCACCTTGTCCCGATCGGCCAGGCCTTTGGCCATGTGGTTGTAAGCAGAGGCCAGATCGCCGATCTCGTCTTCCTGGCTCACGATGATCGGTTGATCATAGGTGCCTTCGACGATCAGTTTCGTTTTCTCGGCTAATGCGCGCAGGGGCACGCTGACCTTTCGGGCGACCAGGGACACGCCGACGATGGTGACGGTGAGGCCGATGAAGGCGATGGCGAACAGGAGCAGTCGCAGGCGGTAAAAGGGTGCCATGGCTGTCGTCAGTGATTTGCCGAGCACCAGACGAATCACGCGCGCGTTTCCCATTCTTATCGATCGTACCAGCCATGGTTCGCCGTCAAGCAGTTGCCTTGAGCACTCACGGGTGTGGTCGATTCCGGCATACGCCTGCATCAGTGATGCGCGCAGCGGCGCGGCTAGCGTGGATGCCTCCAGGCGAACGCTTCCCGACGCCTCCACAACCACGGAAATATCCGTTCCGGTAATGGTCTGGAGTTCGCGCACAAAGGAATCATCGATGCGAAATCCGACGACGAACCAGGCAATCGGTTCCGGGGCCAGCACGGGCACGACAATGAGGCTGAACAGTCGTTCTCCCAGCTCGGTGGTTCCGCTGATCGGCTTCTCGCTTTCGATTGCCATCTGGATCAGATCCGGGTTCGGAAAGGGGGTGCCGGCCGGAATGTGGTTCTCGGTCTCAACAATGGTGTTGAAGGGGGCCTCGGGGTCGGTCAGCATCATGAGATCAGCCTTCAACCGATCTTTCAAACTCATCATCGCCGAACGAACCGTGGCGAGGTCATCGGTCGCAAACGCCTGCTGAAAGGCGAAATCGCGAGACAGCATATACACCGCCTGACGCAGAAGCTCGCTGCGACTCTTGATGGTTTCGCTGAGCACGCGCCCGCTGACTTCCAGAGCGCGCTCGACCTGCTCGCGGGCATACTGCTCGGAAACGCTATGTACAAGCAGAAATGAGACGGTGCCAACCAGGACAAAAAGAGACAAAAAAACCGTCAGCAGGCGGGCGCGAAAACTGCGAAAGCGAAACATCAACCGGGGGCTTCCGGCTTGACCGCATGAGACCTGGCCGCGGGTTCGATCATGCGGCTGAGCCTGATGCCCTTCATTCGATCAGTAGCCACTGGTGGCATCGAGACCGGGAGCCCGCGACGGAGACGATTCTTTCTTGAGGTCGAAAACAATCTGCTGCTCGACTGACATGCCGCTGCCGATCACAATCTGGCGCGGAAAGGGGTCGCCCTGAACTTTCTTCAGTCTGGGGTGCCAGACCTCGAGCGTGTAGGAGCCGGCTGGCAGAGAAAACGAGAGTTTACCTGTTTCACCGGACTTGCCGAAGAGGGGAGCGTCGGTGACGTAGATATACGCTTTCATCCAGTCATGGATGTTGCAGCCGAGAACGATGACTCCAGGCTGATCAAAAACGACCGGTTCGGGCTTTTTCTCTTTGTACAAGGGAATATCGAACTTTTTCGGCTTGGAGAAAGAGTAGACGTGATGCATGATGTCGTCTTCGTTCGGGAACTCGACGGCATGCCCGGTGTGAATGACCGTGACCAGCGGTCGAAACGTCTTGTCACGCTGGGTGATGCGAACCGGTTCGGTGGCGGTCACGACCGGGAGTCCGGGGCCGCGAATGACGGCAACGCCGTCAGATACGGGTTTCCCTGAGGTATCGACGAACATGAGATGCAGGGATTCCGCGTGAAGAGAAGGCAGTGGTGACAGGATCAACCCGCACAGGAAGAGGGCGGCGGCAACATAACGATGGGAAGACATGCTACAGGCTCCTTACATAGGCGAAGCGGATCTGGGTGCGTTGGTAGTACCAGTCATCGCGCTTTTCCGTCTCAAGGCGTTCCCAGAAGAGGTTCCATGAACTATTGCGGGTTTGTGCCAGTCGCAGGCCGAGCAGCACCCGGTTTGAGCGCCAATTGTCCAGGCGATAGATCCATTTCGCGCGTCCCGGGGTTGCTCTGCTGGTAAAGTCCGGGTCGCGAACCCAGGGAATCGGCTCGGTTCCGGGCGTTGACGTGGTGGTCAAAGACCCATCACGCAACTCATATCCCGCAAGGAAGGTCAGGCGATCGGAGAGCTGGAATTCGCCATTAAGGCCGGCGGTTACCGCTTCTCCGCCGAAGAATCGGGAGTTGACGCCTCGACTTGATTCCTTGCCCAGATACACCACAGCCGACAATCGATCGTCGAGCCGCTTGCCGACTTCAAGAAGCGCGTCGGCGACGTTGCGATTTCTCAGTGATGAAGAGAAGCGCTGGGCGTTGAAGCCGGCGCTGAAACGCCACCACGGAACATGCGGCCCGACGCCGAGTTTCCAGCGCCACGAGAGCCGAAGGCCGGCGTGGGTCTGATCGAGCGGGTTGAGGTTCGAGAAATCGAGCCGCCGCGCGTCGAGGTTCCAGGTAAAGGTCTGGCGTGGGCTGAGCTGGTACAGACGCCCATGCCTCAGACGCAGATCGAGGGCTTGCGCTGTTCGACTCTCACGATCGCTCAAGTCGAGCAGGGCATTGTCGTCGTGAAGAGAACCGACCGTCAGAGTCGTGAACCCCTCATGGGGAACGGCCGTCGCTTGGCCGCCGCAGAAAGGGTCTGAAAACAAACAGAAAAGACACAGGAAGAAGGCGATGCGAAGACGCCATTGGGTGATAGAAACAGTATCATTCATACAGACACTTTACCGAACAAAACGTCTCAGCACAAGCTGAATTTTCAGGGTCATTTCGTTCTTGTTCGTTTTTCGGTTGGTACGAGCGAAGCTTGTGAGCCGTTCGGCAAGAGGCGGGCGGAGTCCGAGAGCAGGCTGCCGGATCTGCAAGAGTTTGAAACGTCCATGCTCAGCATAACGAAGAGCGCATTAGGTTGTCGGCAGAAGCAGGAAGATAACAGACACCCTCTGATACCGAACACTCTCTACACCATCAGGGGGATGACTCTTGACAGAGTTATGATGACAACATAAGATGGCGTGGGGTTATTCGTACCTGACCACATCAGATTGGAGAACCCATGCAGCGGATCCAGCTGAAGGACGGGCGGGAAGTGCATTTCAAGACCGCCGGTCCCGATGATGTACCGAACATTCTGGCTTTGTATCACGAGGTCTACTCCGGGAAATACTCCCTCCCTGAAGCCACCAACGAAGCGGCAGCGCTGAAGAAGATCAACGATCCCAACTACTTCTGGACGCTTGCTGCCATGGACGGGCGAATCATCGGGTCGGTCATCTTCGCCATCGACCCGATCAACAAACTTGGCAAGACGTATGCTGCGGCCGTTCTCTCTGAGTTTCGCGGTCAGGATGTCATGCGGCACATGGTTCTGCAGGGCCTCGAACGACTCACGAAGCTGACGCGCACCTGCGACGCCATCTACGCTACTACCCGCACCGTCAGCGTCGCTCCGCAGGTGGTGCTCGAGCATCTCGGGTTTCACCCGATGGGGATTTTCCCGAATGTCCGCAAGGTGAAGTCCTTTGAAACGCACGGTCTCGAAATCTACTTCCGCGAAGGCTCACTGGAAATGCGTCGGAAGAGGCCGCGACTGGTACCCGAAGTCGAGGAGTTCTATCGCATCGTACGTGATATTCTGAAGCTTGAAGAACATGAGACGGTCGAAATCGAACCCGAAGATCCGCGCAAGATGGGTGAACCGATTCGTTTTTCCGTAGATCGTGATGCCGTGCAGATTCGACGCCGGTATGACCGGTACCAGGATCTCGATATGCTCGACACGGTTTTCTTTCCGTTCCATGACGCGAACCTGCTGTTCACCACAGAAGACCATCTGTCCGAGATTTTCATGAACTTCAATGAGGCGGACGGTCATGCGGTGATCGTCGGCTACCGCATTCGCACGCCCGACCTGCGTCACGTGCTTCTCTGGATGTGCGAAGCGGCGGCAGCCATGGGCATGCGCTACATTGAACTGCTGGTCAATGCATTCCAGCCGGAAGTCCAGCGCAACGCGCTCGATGCGCGTTTCCTGCCGTGCGCCTATCATCCATCGATGCGCTTGAACGAACTCGGACAAAGAGAAGATTACGTGGTGTTTTCGCGTTCGTTCGAGAGTCTCGATTTCATGGATCTGCATCTGGTCGACACCAATCGCCGGTTTCTTGATGCCTTCATGAAATGCTGGTATGAGATGCTGGTACGCTGCCAGCCGGACTTTGATGATGAGAGGTGGCGCATTGGCTGAACCTGCGTGCTTTAAGGCTTCTGAGGAGTTGTTCGATTGTCCGAGGGCGTTCGCCCACGACCAGGCAACGGATCAGCTGTTCGAGCGAGCGATGCGCGAATGTGTGCGCTGGCATGCCGCTCGGTGCGAGGTGTTCGCCCGATTTCTCGAACAGCGGGGGTTTGACTGGAAGTCAGATCAGTACAAGCCGGAAGATATTCCTTCGCTCTTCGTCACCATCTTCAAACTGCATGAATTGATTTCGATTCCCGCCCGACAGGTCAAACTCGAACTGACCTCCTCCGGAACGGGCGGCCGGCGAAGTCGAATCGTGCTCGATCAACGCTCGTATCGGCGCATCCTGAAGATCGTCGATCATATTTTCGGTTCGCTCGGCATGGTGAATCGCGATGAGCCGGTGTCATACATCTGCTTCACCTATGACCCGCGTGTGGCAAGGAATGTCGGCACGGCCTTCTCGGACAAAATCCTCACCGGCCTGACCAGACGCAAACGATGCTTTTACGCGATACGCTGGAATGAAGAACAGAAAGACTTCGCTTTTGACCTGCACTTGACCACCAACAAGCTGGTACAATTTGCACGACAACCTGAGCCGGTCCGCATTCTCGGTTTTCCCGCGTATCTCTGGCAGGTCTGCGACGAGCTCGATCGCCGTGGTATCCGCCTGCAGCTCGGCCCTCGGGCCTTCATCATTACCGGCGGCGGCTGGAAGATTCACCGCGATCGCGAAGTTTCGAAGGATGTATTCAAGCAGCGCGTTGCACAGGTGCTCGGCATGCCCGAGGCCAACATCCGAGATACGTTCGGCATGGTCGAACACGGCATTCCCTATGTTGATTGCGAGGCCGGCAACCTGCACATTCCGATCTACGCGCGGGCGCGTGTGGTCGATCCCGAAACCCTGCAGGCGCTTCCCGACGGCACGCCCGGTTTGCTGCAGCTGATGACCCCGTATCTGTCGAGCTATCCGTCCATCTCCCTGTTGACGACCGATCGTGCCTGTCTGCAGAGCCGTTGCGCCTGCGGTCGACCGGGACATACGCTGTCGATTCTCGGGCGGGCCGGGCTGGCGAAACACAAAGGGTGTGCGATCTCGGCCCTCGACCTGCTGAAGGAGACTGCTTATGGAAGCTGAATCCGTCTGGGTCTTCGGCCGCCAACGTCCGGCGTTGCTGCTGCCCGAAGAGATCGACGAACTGCTCTCGATCGGCGTGCGGCGTGCGGCAAGTGCCGCGCTGGTGCCGACCGATCGTCTTCTGGAAGTGTTCGCGCGGGTGTCACGAATCTGGTCGAACCCTGAACACGAACTGCGCCGTCGAGCGCAGGCCATTCTGCCTGATCTGGTCGCCTTCAGCCCGCAGATGGTTGAGCAGGGTCTCGACGTCATTGCGGCCATCTGCCGACCGGAATCGATTCGCCGACGCTGGGACGGCGAGCTGGGCGGCGCGGCAGTGCTCGATGGGTGGCTGCAGAGGCCGCAACTCGGGTATGACCTGCGGGCGGTTCCGCACGGCCTGCTGGTGCACGTCGCCGCGGGCAACGTCTTCGTCGGCGCCGTCGACAGCCTGTTGAGCGGTATGATCACCAAGAATGCGAATCTGCTCAAGCTGTCGCATGCTGATCCGGTCTTTCCGCCGCTGTTTCTCGAAAGTCTGAGACAGGCCGACAGCGAGGGGTGGGTCTGGCCGAACCAGGCGCTGGTCCAGTGGAAGGGCGGTGACGAAGCACTCGAGAAGCGGCTGTATGGGTCGCCGGTCACCGTGGTGTTCTGGGGCGGTGCTGAAGCTCAGGCATCGGTGCGCCGCCGACAGGGGCCGGAAACCCGCCTGATCGAAAACGGACCGCGCTATTCGTTTGCCGTAGCCGATCGCGAGAGCCTGGCGGGGCCGACGGTGGAACAGGCGGTCGCGGGACTTGCCGTCGATCTGTCACGCTGGGACCAGCAGGCATGCTCGTCTCCGCATGTCGTCTATGTGATCGACCAGGATGACGGAGCGACAGAACGACTAATGGAGCGCCTCTCCGTGGTGCTCGATACGCTGGCTGCCGAACTGCCGCGTGGCCGCCTGACGTTCGACGAGCAGGTCGAGATTCGTCGTATTCGAGAGCTGGCGGCCTTTTCCGCGCTCAAGAACGACGGTGTCGTGAAAGCACCGGCGCGCTTCGATTACACCCTGATTCGAGAGAGCTCTCCGGATTTCAAGATCTCGTGTCTCAATCGAACTCTGTTCTTCAAAAGAATTGCTTCGATTGATGTGCTGATGGAACACATTACGCCGATGAAGCGATATCTGCAGACCGTCGGACTCTTTGTCAGCGAAGGCATTCGTCAGGAACTCGAACCGCGTCTGCTGGCTGCGGGGGCGAAGAGGCTCACCGCCTGGGGCGGCATGAGTGAGGGTCGAGACGGCGCTCCGCATGAAGGCGAGTTCATGCTGCGGCGGCTGGTCGACTGGGTGGATCGTGAGTATGCTCCGGTCAACTCCGTCCGAGTCAGCTCAACGAAGAAGCCTGATGTCAGGCTGTATGATGCCGATATTGAAACAGCAAGGGCCGAGGCTTTACTTGAAGCCCTGCGGCGCACCGAGTTCTACCGCCCCCTGCTGCTGCGTACGAGTGGAACCGCGCGTGAGAGATTGCTGCAGCTGCCCCTGCTTGATCGCGAGACGTTTTATCGCGTGTCACCGCCGGCATCGAATGATATTCTCAGCGGACCGCTGACCAATGCGTATGTCTACGCCTCGGGCGGAACGACGGGAGAGCCGAAGTTCACGTTCTATGCCAACGATGAGTATCGTGCCGCGACCGACGTGCTGGCCTTGATCTATCAGGCGGCCGGTATCAGCACGCAGGATGTGGTGGGCAATCTGTTTCTCGCCGGCAATCTCTGGACCAGCTTCAATGTTTCAAATCGAGCGCTTGAAAACATCGGCTGTCTCAATCTTCCGATCGGTGGTGCCTCGGACTACGGCAACATCATCAAATATCTCAAGACGTTTTCCGCGACTGCCGTCGTCGGGTTGCCCTCGATCATCGTGAAGCTTGCCGAAGAGGTGCGGGCTCGTCACGAAAGGCTTTCTTTGAAAACCATTTTGTACGGAGGCGAACATCTGCGGGCGCCGACGGTTGCCTTTCTGCGCGAGCAGCTGGGGTGCGAGCTGGTGCGCTCGGCCGGATATGCGTGCGTCGATACCGGCCCCATCGGCTATCAGTGCCTGCATCTTGAAGGAACGCTTCACCATGTGCTGACCGGCTACCAGTTGCTTGAGATCATCGATACCGCGACGGGTGAACCGTGTGGGTTCGGGCAACCCGGTGAAATCGTGTCCACGAACCTCGAAAGGCGTCTGATGCCCGTGGTGCGCTATCGAACCGGTGATCTCGGTCGCTGGGTCGAGATGAAAACCTGTGCCTGCGGTTTCGAAGGGCGCACGTTCGAGTTGCTCGGTCGCTGTGACGACCAGTTGGTCATCGGCGGCATCAACCTGCTGCCGGCTGATGTGGCTCCGGGTCTGAGCCGCCTGCCCGTCAGTCCGAACTTTCAGATCATCGGCCGTCTTTGTGATGGGCGCGAACAGCTGACGATTCGCCTCGAAGCGGAAACCGAGCTGCCTGAGTCGCAGGTGCGGCAGGCGCTGGTCGAAGGTTCTTACAAACTCGAGGAAGCCCTGCGCGAGGGTTGGCTGGCATTACGCATCGAATGGTACAAGCCGGGCAAGCTCCCGCGGAATGCGCGCACGGGGAAGCTGAAGGTCGTTATCGACGAGCGCTGAAGACCTTCGCGAGTCGCAGCACGGCTTCTTCGACGTTTTCCCGATGCGAAAAGGCGCTGAAGCGCAGGAACCCTTCTCCGGCCGGGCCGAAACCGGCGCCGGGGGTGCACACGATGTGCGCTTTGTGCAGAAGCTCATCGAAAGCCGACCAGGAATCGCGACCGGGAATACGTGCCCAGAGATACGGGGCATTCTCGCCGCCGAACACCTCGAACCCGCATTCGCGCAGGGTCTTCCCGATGATCTGCGCATTGGTCATGTAGTAGTGAATCTGGCTGCGTGTTTCGGCGAGCCCGGCCGGAGAGAGGGCGCTGAGTCCCGCTGTCTGCGCGAAGATGGATGCGCCGTTGAACAACGTGGTGACAAGGCGGTGAAAATCGTTCCAGACTGGGCTGCCGTCCTCGAAACACAGTTCTTTCGGGACCACGGTCCAGCCGAGGCGCACGCCGGTGAATCCGGCCGGCTTTGAAAAGGAACTGGTTTCGATGGCGACTTCTCGCGCACCGGGAATCTCGTAGATGCTGCGGGGCAGATCGTCCTGCCTGATGAAGGCGGCATAGGCTGCGTCAAAGACGATCAGGCCGCGCTTTTCTTTGACAGTCTGAACGAGTTGTCCGAGTTGATCTCGCGTGGCGACCGCTCCGGTCGGGTTGTTCGGGGAACAGAAATAGACGATGGCGCGTTCGGGAATCCTCGACAGGTCGGGAAAGAAATGATTTTCCGGCAGGCAGGGAAGATAGGTGATCCCGTCGAACTGGTGTGTCTGCTCATTGAGCATGCCGGTCATGCCGTTGATGACGGCACTGTCGACATACGCCGGATAGGACGGATCCTGGACCGTGATGCGGGCTTCGGGGCCGAACAGAATCTGCAGTCTTCCGATATCGCACTTGCATCCGTCTGAAACGAAGATCTCGTCCGCGTTGACGCTGTTGTTGTAGATCGTTGCAGCGATGGCTTGTCGCAGTTCCGTCAGACCCGGCTCATCGCCATACCCGCGATACCCTTCGCGTGTTCCCATTTCCTGCGCTGTCTGTCGCACCTGCTGTACGATATGTGACGTCAGTGGTTCCGTGGTGTCGCCAATTCCGAGGCTGATGATGCGGGCCTGCGGATTCGCTGCGGCGAACTCACGCCGACGCCTGCTGATTTCCTTGAAGAGATACTGCCCTTTGAGCTTTTCGATGTTCTGGTTACGCCGCACCATGGGTGTGCCTCCGAAACGATTGGGTGACCTGCAGATCGGCGATTATATCGGGTTCTTCGAGTGCGGGCAAGTGAGCGTGCCCTCACTGGACAATCTGCGCTACACTGCTGAAACGCCGACTGATTGCGGAAACGACAAGTCGTCAGCGGTGTTCAATGCAGAACCGGGAGATGAGAAAACTTCGACCTGAAGCCCGTTGACAACTTTGCGAATTCGGACCATAATACATCGTTCTATTTCATTTTGCTTGTCTGAGGGGGAATTCCATGGCGAACTCGGGGCGTAACCTGGGCTGGGTTCTTTTTGCGGTTGTCTTCTGCAGCATCGTGATTTTTCTCGGCTGCGGAGGCGGCGGCGGTGGTAACAGCGATGATCCCATTGTCGGGTATGGCCTCAGTTACGGGAACATCACCGGCACGCTGTCCAGTTCGGGCAACATTGCCAATGTGAAATCGAGTGTCAGCGGAGCGATCATGCCCGATATCAACTTCGCGTTGACGACGCTCTACCTGGAAGAACGCCCCGATTTCCGCGTCACGCCTTCTGCCAGCGGAACATTCCTGTTTTCCAAAGTCCCGTTCGGCACGTATCACATCGTGGCGAGTATGACATCTACCGGCGGTCTGGTCTACAAGGTGCGCACGGCCATTCCTGTTTCAGTGGTGCAGTCGGCGCCGACGACGAGCACGCAGGTGACGGTAACGCCGAGCGGACTGGCGAACTCGTATGTGCAGATCGAGGTCCGCAACGCTTCCGGCACTCCGGTTGACACGGCCACCGTTGTGGTCTGGGGCGAACGGTTTGCGTCGCTGGGCGGCGGTGTGTATCGCTCTCCGTTGATGCCCGTGACAGTTGCCACGGTGACCGTGACTCCCCCGGCCGGGTACCAGCCGTCGACCATTCCGACCGTGAATTTCACCAGCTCGAGCACGCCGACGATCACCGCAACGGTGATTCCGACCGGCACGACGAACCGTCCCCCGGTCGTGGTTTCACTGACGGCAAACCCGCCGAGCGTCTCGGTGAATGGTACAATTTCTCTTATTGCCAGCGCGACCGACCCTGATGGTGATCCTCTGGTCGCCACTTGGGCCGCCTCAGCCGGCACGCTGACTTCCACGAGCAACACGGCCGCGACCTGGAGAGCGCCGACCACGGCGACAACGGCGACGGTATACTATACCGTGACGGAATCAGGACGAACGCCGGCCTATTCCGCGACCGCTTCAGTGAATGTCGCCGGAACCGGTTACGCGACCGACACACCGCCGGTCGTCACGATTCTCAGTCCGTTCAACGGGCAGAGTGTCGCCGGCAATTCGGTTGTGACCTTCACCGCCAGTTCCCCGGGGCCGCTCTTCAGTTGGACAGCGGATTCCGGGACTGTCGAGAGTGGAGCCGATGCCGCTATCATGACCTGGCGCGCTCCAACCCCGGCGGTGGGAACGACGACCACCTCGCGAGTTGTATGCACGGTTACAAACGGTGCTCTTACCGCGTCTGCAGTCGTGAACCTTAATATCATCGGCGGTCCGGTTGCGGTCATCAGTTCTCCGACTGCTACGACGTTCTATCCGGGCGTCCGAACGTTTGCCGGTTATGGTACGTCTGGTGCCGGCGCGGATATTCCCACGAATAACCTGAGGTGGTATGTCACGAATCCGGCGAGCGTGACAAGCCTGATGGGCTTGGGCAAAACGCCGCAGTACAATTTTACCACTCACGGCAGCTATTTGATTGCACTGGTGGCGACCGACAATGTCGGTCAGAGTGCCACGGCCACAAAGAATATCACCATCATCAACCAGCCGCCGACTGGTACAATCGCCTCGCCGACCGCCGGGTTCGTCTATCCCCCCGGTCAGGCTGTCACGCTCAAAGGCAGCGGTAATGACCTGGAAGACGGCACCATTACCACCACGAACAGCCTCGGCTGGTACACGAGCAACCCGACGGTGACGTTCATCGGCTCAGGCACGACGGTCACCTTCAATTCGCCGGCTGTCGGCAATCATCTGATCACTCTGGTTGTCCGGGACTCTGACGGTGACATCGGCTATGCCACGGTGACCATGCGTGTCAATTCCGGTCCGACCATGACGATGAACACGCCGGCCTCAAATTCAACGTTCTTTGCAGGTAACCCGGTATTCTTTTCCGGCTCCGGTTCCGATGTCGAATCCGGTGCCGTGCCTGGGGCCAGCATGACCTGGTATTTGAACGGCGCTCCGTGGGTGAATGCGACCAGTTCGTTCAACGCCGCTCAGACCGCGCCGTTCGATGCCAACTATACGACCGGGCACCTGGTCACCCTGACCGGTACGGACGCCGATGGTCAGATCGGCACTGTAACGAAGCGCATCTATTCGGGCGTGCCGAATTTCACTTTTACGGTTCCGGCTCAAGATGGCGCTGGACCTCGCTACAACACCACTCGGTCTTTGAGTTTTGTTGGAACACCGAACGACAGTGATCGCAAGTTCATTACCTCCTACTGGATCCTCAATTACGGCATGGCGACACAGTCGATTGTCGCATCGGGAGTTTCGACCCTGAACACATCGAGTATCGCGAGCGGCTGGCACACCCTGACCTGGGTCGGCACCGACAGCTCCGGCATTGTCAGCTCCTTCTCCACCCAATTCTGGATCAACCAGCTGCCCGTGGCAACGCTGACCATCGCTTCTCCGACTCAATATGCTACAGGTCCGGCAAACACTCCTATCTATGTGACAAACCCTCTGGGAGAGATCACACTCAATGCTTCGGGATTTGATTATGAAGCGGGCAATGTACCGGCGGCATCGATCTCTTGGTCGTTCGACGGAGGCCTCAATTTCCTTTCAACCGGTCTGACAAAGACTCAGCCCTTTGCTCCTGGAACCAATACTGTCATCATTCGTGTTTACGATAACTTCGGGTTCTATACTGAGGTATCTAAAATCTTCTGGGTTTGGGAAGTAGAACAATACAGTGCTCTCGTTGCCAGTCCGCTAGGCATAACCAGTGACAACAATACGGGTGTGTTTGTCACGCAACCGTCAACATCTGAGATCTTCAAGCTGGACAGAAATCTTGGCCCGGCTGAGGCAGACCGCGGAGATTTGACCTTCAACATGGCTGAAGGTTCGGCCTCATTGTCGGCAAGTCTGGTCGATCTGACTTTTGATGGTACGAAGGTGTATTCGCTCGAAGGCAACAAGAAGATTCAGGCTTTCAGCAGCGCGGATCTTGCTTCAGCCGGACCGGTACTCACGGTCGGGACTCTTGGAACACCGCGGGCGATAACGTATGGAAATTCGAGCTTCTGGGTTGCCGACAGCAATCGAGTTGTTCGCATCAATCCGACGACAGGCGCTGAACAGGGAAGTGTTTCCGTTGGTGAACCGGCTAACGGGGTCGCCTATCACTCGGCGGGCCACTTCTACGTGACCTTGAATACCTCGGGAGTTCTCAGAAAATACAGTTCGACGTTTGTGCAAGATGTTGGGTTTGCCGGTACAGGCGCGACAGGAGCCGATCGTGTGACCTTTGGCACTAACTTTATCTTTGTGTCGGACGGCCTGACTCCAGGGCATATTCACATGTTCAGTATGGCCGGTACGAAGCTGACGACCTTCGGCCTGGCCGCACCCGGTTTGGGGTATTTCACTGCACCGAAGGGCATGACAGTTGTCAATAACGAAGATCTCTACATTGTCGAGTCCGGAACCAATCGCATCACCCGCATTCGCTTCGCCGGGTGGTAATCGTCCTGGCTTAACGTAAGGCAAACCGGCCTCGAGAGCGATCTTGGGGCCGGTTTTTTTTACTCTCGAGAGAATGTGAGAAAAAACACATCACCCCGAGTGTCTCAGCACTCGGGGTGATGAATAAAAACAAAAAGATTACAGGTCGGTGACGAACTGGCGGAAGGCGCGGCGGGCGTTGGCCAGCAACAGGCCTTTGCGAGCGTCGCCGCGCACGGTGTCGTCGGCGACGGCGTCGGTGAACAGGCCGAAGTTGGCATTCACCGGGGAAAACTGTTTATGGCCGGGGAACGTGATGTATTTCACCAGCGCACCCATAATCGAATCGGGCGGCGGCACGACCGGTTGCTTGTTCAGTGCGATGCGCGCGGCGTTCAGACCGGCTAGCAGACCCATCGCGGTCGATTCGCTATAACCTTCGACGCCGGTGATCTGGCCGGCAAGGAACCACTCTGGTTTGCCTTGAATCTGCAGTGTACCGGTCAACACCTTGGGTGAATACAAATAGGCATTACGGTGCATTTGTCCGAGTCGCACGAACTCGGCTTTCGCCAATGCCGGGATCAGACGCAGCACGCGTTCCTGTTCGCCATACTTCAGGTTTGTCTGGCAGCCGACGAGATTGTACAAGCTGCCGAGCAGGTTGTCCTGCCTCAATTGCAGAACTGCGTAGGCTTTCTTCTTGGTAGCCGGGTCGGTCAGGCCGACCGGTTTGAACGGGCCGAACCGCAGCGAGTCGATGCCCGTCGCGGCAATCTCTTCGATCGGCTGGCAGGCTTGAAAGAACTGCTTCTTGGCCTCTTTTTCATGCAGTGGTAACGGGAGCTTCTCGGCAGCCAGCAGTTCCTTCACAAACAACTCGTACTCTTCCTTGCTCATCGGGCAGTTGATGTACGAGCCTTCGTCCTCACCGCCGCCGTAACGATCGGCCTTGAAGGCTTTTGTCATGTCGATCGAACCTGCCGTGACCACCGGGGCGAGCGCATCAAAGAAGAACAGTTTCTCCGTGCCGAAGACTTTCGACAGATGATCGAGAAAGGCTTTCGAGGTCAGCGGCCCCGAGGCGATGATGACCATGCCCTCGTTCGGAATTTCGGTGACTTCTTCGTTGACGAACTCGACCAGACTGTGTCCGCGCAGATATCGGGTGATCTCGCGCGCAAACGCGTCGCGATCAACGGCCAGCGCCTGGCCGGCCGGCACTCGATACTTGTAGGCGGTGTCGACAATGTAGCTGTTGAGCGCGCGCATTTCTTCCTTTAACAGGCCCGAAGCGCGGTCAGGAAGATTGCTCCCCATCGAGTTGCTGCACAGCAGTTCGCCGAACAGGTCGGTACGATGCGCACCGGTGGGCACTTTCGGGCGCATCTCGAACAGGCGCACGCGAATGCCGCGGCGGATCAATTGGAAAGTGGCTTCACTGCCGGCCAGACCGGCACCGATAACCGTGACGGGTGGGGGGCTAGGCTTTTTTACCACTTTCAGCTTCTCCTTCCGGGATGACCTTGTACTGGCAGGTTTTGTTCGAACACTTCACGTGCTCGCCCAGCTTCCTGGTGGAATGATGGATCAATGGGGCCTGGCAGACCGGGCACAGCGTACCGGTCGGCTTCGACCAGGTGGTCAGCATGCACTTCGGATAATTCGAACATCCGTAAAAGGTTCGGGCTCGCTTTGACCGCTTCACCACGACCTTGCCGCCACAACCGGCCATGGGACAGGCGACGCCCGCATCCTGCAGAATCGGCTTGGTGGCTTTGCAGGTCGGATACGCGCTGCAGGCCAGAAAGCGGCCGAACTTGCCGGACCGCACAATCATTGCTGCTCCGCACAGCTCGCACACCTGATCGGAAGGTTCAATCGGCGGCGGCGGATTCTCGGACTTGATGCGGTCGAGTTCCGCACGCAGATGCACCGTCCCTCCGTTCGGGCTGGAGGAAAACAGCAGCAGTTCCTCCGGAATGTTTTCGGTTTCCTTGCACTCCGGATATCCGGGGCAGGCTAGAAACTTGCCGGCGCGACCGAACTTGACCACCATCTGCCTGCCGCACTTGGGGCAGATACAGTCCGAGATCATTTCGACCTTCTTCAGCTCGCCATCAGCTTTCTTGAGATCGCGAGAGAAGGGTTCGTAAAAGTCACGCAGAATCTGGACCCAGTCTTTCTGAGCGTCTTCGACTTCGTCGAGAAGCGTTTCCATTTCTGCGGTAAAACGCGGATTGATGACATCGCCGAAACAAGACGTCAGAATTTCCGTCGACAGAAAAGCTGAATCAGAGGGTCTGAAACGACCTTCGATTTTTTTCACGTAGCCGCGTTGCTGAATCGTGTCGACAATGGTCGAGTAGGTGCTCGGGCGGCCGATGCCTTCCTTTTCGAGCGTCTTGATCAGCATGGCCTCGGAATAGCGTGGCGGCGGGGCGGTGAAGTTCTGTTTGGGTTCGATGCGCTGCAGAGCCAGCGACTGACCCTCGGTGACTTCGGGAAGCCGCTGTTTGCCTTCTTCGACACTCTCGTCGATGCTTTCGTCAGCCTGGCCTTCGACGCGGGTTTCGGTATACAGGGTCGAGAAACCGTCGAATTTCAGTGTGGTTCCGACTGCCTGTAACTGGTACCGCGACACCGGAATGTCGATGGTCACCACATCGAAAACGGCCTCAGCCATCTGAGAAGCGACGAATCTTTTCCAGATGAGGGTGTACAACTTCAACTCTTCGGCCGACAGGAATCGACCGAGAGATTCGGGGGTTCGTTTGACCGAAGTGGGTCGAATGGCTTCGTGGGCGTCCTGCGCGCCCTTCTTGGTTTTGTACAAGCGAGGCTGACTCAAGACATACGCCGGGCCGTAACGATGCGTGATGAAGTCGCGCGCTTCGGCCAGGCCCTCGGGGGCGATACGCACCGAGTCCGTGCGCATGTAGGTGATGAGACCGACTGGGCCGTCTTCTCCGACCTCGAGGCCTTCATACAGCTTCTGGGCGATGGACATCGTGCGTTTCGGGGTAAACGAAAATCGTTGCGATGCTTCCTGCTGCAGGGTGCTGGTGATGAACGGCGGGGGTGGCGTCTGTCGACGTTCGCGACGTCCGACGCTGCCGACGTTCAGGTGCTTCGCCGCTTGAATCTCGTTCCGAATGGCTTCCGCTTCCTGCTGATTTGATACGGCGGGCTTTTTACCGTCAACCTTGACCAGCCTGGTTTCAAATACGTGCCCTGCGTCATCCTGTACCCAGGCTTTGAAGGTCCAGTATTCTTCGGGTTTGAAGGCGAGAATCTCTTTCTCACGCTCGCAGATGAACCAGACGGCCACGGACTGCACGCGACCGGCGGAAAGCCCCATCTGCACTTTTTTCCAGAGCAGGGGGGAAAGCTTGTAGCCGACGAGTCGATCGAGAATGCGCCGTGATTGTTGTGCACTGACGAGATTGAGGTCGATCGGTCGAGGGTTCTCGATGGCGTTGCGAACCTCGTTTTCGGTGATGGCGTTGAAGGTGACGCGACACGCGCTGAACGGATCGACGGCCAGCAGGTTCGAGAGATGCCAGCTGATGGCTTCGCCCTCGCGATCAGGGTCAGGAGCGAGGTAGATACGCTCGACGTTGCGGGCGACCGACTGCAGGTGCCGAATCAGCTCTTCCTTGCCTTTGACGACCTGATAGTTCGGAATGAAGCCGTTGTCGACTTCAACGCCGATCCTGCTTTCGGGCAGGTCGATGACATGGCCTTTGCTGGCTTCAACCACGAAGTCCTTGCCGAGAAACTTCGTAAGGGTTTTGATCTTCCCGGGGGACTCGACGATGAGCAGATTCTTGGCAGACATGCGGCATCCTCTGGAATGGCTTGTCAACCGAGTTCGGCTCGAAGCCGACTCGGACGAATGTCAGTTGATATACGCCGGTGGCGGAACGTCCCGGCTGAGGTAGTAAAAGCTGCCTGAGCGTGTCGGCTGCGGGTTCGGATCGATCAGGTCGAGAATCATTTCAAGGCGCAGAGGGCTGACCTCCCGCAGATCGTTTTGCCACAGATACTGCAAGGCTCGCTCGAGGTGCTGCGGCGAGACGGCGCCCTTTTCGAGCATGGTGATGAGCAGGCGCTGGGCCTCGGGGGTGAGGCGAATAGCCTCTGAGGCATGTAGATGACGCTGCGATGTTTCGCGGATCGTCGGGGGCACGGCGGCGGTCGTCGTAGGCTCATTGCCGGTGCCGGTCGCGGAATTGATCATGGTCAGCCAGCGCATGGCGGTATCGATATCTTCGGGGTCATAACCGCGCTGCATCAATTTCTTGATGATCTCGACGCTCGGCTGGGTCTGTTGTCCGTTCTCTTTCTCAAGGGCGGTGACCATGGCCTGCATGATTTTCACCACCGTGTTCAGCGAATTCTTGGGTCTGTTCACTATCCCTACCTCACCCGTGCTTTGGTTTTTGCCTGATACAGGTTGCCCGGATATTTCACCAGTATATCTCTCATTTCCAGAGTCAGAAGTAAAGAAAAAAGTTTGCTGCGTTCCCATCGACCGTCTGCCAGCAAGACATCGACCGGCACAGGGTCGTCAGTGAGTCGATCGACCAGTGATTGTTCTTCCGGCGAGAGGGAGGGCGTTTCAGGGGCCAGGGAAGAAGAAGCTCCTGTTTCGGGCAGTAGGCGCGCGTAGTGCTCGACCAGAACCTGCGGTTCCGTGACCAGTTGAGCCCCATCTTTCAGCAGCGCCAACGTGCCCTGGGCCAGTTGTGCACGAATGTTTCCGGGAATGGCGAACACGTCTCGATCGTAGTCCGCGGCGAGGCGCGCGGTGATGAGCGAGCCGCTCTGAGCCGACGCTTCAACCACCAGGGTGCCGACGCACATGCCGGCGATGATGCGATTCCGCTGCGGAAAATGCCAGGGCCGGGCCGTCGTGCCGGGCGGGAACTCCGAAATCACCTTTCCCTTCTCGATGATCTGATCGCGCACGCGCCGGTTGTTGCTTGGATACGCGATATCGGGGCCGCTGCCGAGTACGGCGATGGTGGCGCCCGAGGCTTCGAGAGCGCCGAGATGCGCGAAGGTGTCGATGCCGAGTGCCAGACCGCTGACGATGACGAATCCGGCGGCCGCCAGTTCGCGCGCAAACTGGCGGGCAATGTCAAACCCCTGCTGCGAGGCCTGGCGAGCGCCGACGATGGCCAGATGCGGGCGTCGGTCAGCGCGTGCCGCTCCTTGAGCGAAGAGCACGATGGGAAAATCGGGAGTCTGCAGGAGCAGTTCCGGATACTCGTCGTCGGTGGGCACGATGGCGCGGGTTTTCGAAGCGGTCAGTGTCAGCGGGTCGCAGAGCGGGTTCGTCGTGGTGCGCTCGCGCAGAAAACGCTCGAGACGGCGTTGATCCATGCCGGGCACGTTGGTGAGCTCGTGGGGCGCAGCTCGCAGTGCGGCCGCCGCCGAACCAAACGCATTGATCATGCCGGCACGAATGGTCGCGCCCAGCCAGTTCATGGCCGCAAGACACAGCCAGGGGTGAAGCTCTGCCGCACGCACCGGATCGGGAGTTCGTCCCTTCGCGGATGCGGTTCGCGCGCTCTCAGGCATTCGGCAGCGGTTCCTGCGGGTTCTTGATTTTGCGATAGACCTTCTGACACCAGAATGCTGTCGTTTCGTCCTTGCGCTCGTGGGCGGCGCTTTCGGCTTCGGTCAGCACCTGCAGTACCGGTAGTCCTGCGCCGATTAAGGCTTCAGCGGCGAGAGTGCGGATGTTGACACTCTCGTGCGCGAACAGGGCGATGAACGACTGCGGAATCTTCGCCGCAATCTGTGACATGGTGCGTCGCAGCAAACGTTGATCACGTTCGTCCTTGGCTTTATGAATCAGCGCGATCAATTCGTGGATCGATTCGGGAAAGGCTTGTTCGGCGAGACCGCCGCCGGCCGCCTGGCGCACGTGAAAACTGGAATCGTTCAAGGCCTTGATGAGAATCGGGAGCACGCGGGCGCTGTTGAAGTGCCCGAGCGCCTCAACCGCCGCCTGCCTTACCTTGTCTTCCGGGTCTTCCGAGAGCATGATCAGATGATCAAGTCCCTGGACAGCCCGCATCTCGCCGAGGGCGATGGCACTGTTGCGGCGCAGACTGACATCGGTGCTCTCGACGCTTTTGGCAATGGTTTCAAAGACTTTCGGCCCGAGGCGTTCGAATGCCTGCAGAATATTGCGACGCACTTCGGTGTTGCGGTCCGACATGCTGCGCAGCAGGGGGGTGATGGCGCGCGGATCGCCGATCTGCCCGAGGGCGATGGCCGCGTAGATGCGGCTCCACTCATTGCCGTCGCGCAGGGCGTCGACCAGAACGTCGGTTGACCGGGCGTCGGCGATCCAGCTGAGGGCCTGGCAGGCACACAGACGCATCTCGGGGTCGCCGGTGCGCACGCGTTCATGAATCTGCTCGAGCAGATCGACACCGGTCTGCCGAATGATCTGGCTGATCCAGAAGCGGATATCGCTGTTGTCGTTGCTGATGTTGCGCAGCAGGTGGTCGACGTTGATCGCCTCGAGTTTGATGATGCTTTCGGCCGCGGCCTTGCGAACACTCCAGGAGGTGTCGGCCAGCGAGCGAATCAAGTCGCGCATGACGTCGGGGTTCGACGAACTGCCGAGCGCGCGCGCGGCAAAGTAACGAATGTTTTTGTTTTTGTCCGAGAGGGCTTTGACCAGATAGGGCATCCCAGGCTCACCGATCGACTCGAGAATTCGAGTGACCCAGTAGCGGGTATCCTCATTCGTGCTGGTCAGGGCGTCGGCGATGCGGTCGACCCCTTTCTCGCCGATCTCGGTCAGGGCGTAGGCGCAACTGCGGCGAACGTTCCAGTCCTTGTTGGAAAGTCCTTCAATGAGGACGGGAACGGCCTTCGGCGTGCCTATCTCTCCGAGCGTCGCGGCGCAGAACACCATGACCTCGGGTTTCGTGCTCTTGAACAGGCGGATCAACGGTTCGACCACGCGTGTTCCCAGTTTGACCAGGCTCTTGCGCAGCAGATAGCGAGTGTTGTCATCGACCCCTTCGACAAAGACAAAGAACTGCCTGATGGCCGCGTCGCCGATGCGGAAAATCGCGGTCATGCAGCCGTCGCGCACGTCTTCGGCAGGCTCTTTCAGCCCTTCAATCAACATATCAACGGCGTTCTCGCCGATTTCAGCCAGAGCCTGCGTGGCGCTCTTGCGGATTGTCCAGTCCGGGTCGCCGAGAGAATCAATCAGGACCTTGATGACGCGTCGGTCGCCCGATTCACCGAGCGCGGCGGCAATGACATAGCGCAGATGTTTGTCGCCGGTGCGCAGGGACTCGAGAAGAATACGCTGCGCTTTCGGGCCGAGTTTGCCAAGCGATTTGATGGCCCAGAAACGCACGTCTTCGTCAGTCGTTTTGTTCATGACGGCTTCGATGGCCGAGATGACTTCTTCGCCGTATTTCACCAGAGCGTCCGAGGCCGCCTTGCGCACATGCCAGGTTTCATCACCAAGTGCTCTGATCAACGGCGTCACTCCCTGTGGTTCGCGCAGGTCGCCGAGAGCCATGCAGGCAAAGTATCGCACGTCGTGATTCGGACTTTTCAGCCCGCGCAGAATCGAGGGCGCGCCCTTTTTTCCCAGTCTGGTCAGAACCTGGAGTGCCCAGTGCTGAATGTCTTCACTGTACGAGTTGAGCGCGGCAGAAAGCGCCGGCAGCGCCGCTTCCTGATACTCGAAAATGAGATCGGCGGCCATTTTTCGTACCAGCCAGGTTTCATCGCCGAGGCAGGTGACCAGAAACTGCAGGATCCCTTCGTCTTTGACGGAGGCAATCTCGGTGATCAGGCGGAGTTTCCGGTCTTTATCCGCGAGTTGAAACTGTTCGATGAGTTTTTGAATGTGTGGTTCCATGTGCGTGCCTCACTATACTTGCCGCGATTCAGAGCGTCAATGCCGTGGCAAGGAAGGGTGCTGACTTGAACGAGCGGGGATCACGGGCTGATCTCTTCGCCGGCGGATGCAGGTTTGCTGATCTCGATCTGGACCTTTGCCGGAAGCATGTCGAGAATCTTGACTCCCTCGGGAAGGCCGATGGGGCAGTTGAGCGGAACGTCGAAGACGCCCGGTTTCTTGTCGCGCACATCGAGGATGACTTCGAGATCGGAAGGAACGACTCCCTTCAGCTTTTCTGCGTAGCCTTCGAGTACCATCGTGTAACTTGACGGAGTGACGGTGCAGTGGAATTCCGGAGAATTCTTCAGCCGCAGCGGAATGCCCGAAAAGGATTTGGTGATCTCCATGCGATTGAGTATCAGATTGACCGCTACGGTGCTGGTGCCGATGATCTTCGTGTTTTCAAACGGGGGGTTGACAAGCTGAATGATGTTGCCGCCACCCTGCACGGAAGACAGATCGATCGGAGAGGTCAGAAGCTCCTTGAGATCTTCGAGAACGCGTGCAGGAGCGCTGACCGAAAGAGTTGCCGGGTTTACTGTGAACCCCTCGAGTCGCAGTCCCTCGGGCAGCTTGTTGAGAAACTGCGGCTTGACCGGCAGCTCGCGGGTCGGATATCCGGCTTTCACGGGAACGTCGACCGAAACCGATTCCGGGGTGATCGTTGCCTGTGCGGTGGGCTCGCCGTTGGCAAGCATGGCGAATACCTTGCGACGTTCGCTGACCGAGTTCTTGACGTCAGCGAGTGAAATCTGAACCTTGCAGGCGACGATTTTCTCGAGCACATCGGCCGGCGCTTCGACCTTCACTTTCTCGGGAGCGACGACAGCTTTCTCGGCCATGAATCCTTCCGCGGGCGAACCTTTCAGTTCCACCTGTATTGGGAATTCCTGGGTTTTCAGAATCTGACCGGCGAACGCGATCTGAGCGGGTCTCGTAAATTCGACGCTGATGCCGGGGTTGGCAATGGTCCGAATCGGAAAATACGTCGGCGTCGTCCGCAGGCTCAAGAGATCGACATACGCCTGAACTTTGTCCGAGCCGGCGAGAATGAATTCCCTTCTGGATGCGGTAAGTGACACTTCAACTGTAGTCTTTGGAGGCGTAACCTGCATATTTACCGGTATATTTCTATATTCGACTGGTACTGTCACCACGCGCTTCTGCAGAGGCGAGATGACGAAGTTCACGTAAAACCACAGAATCAGTGCCAGCAGCAGGGATACGGCCTTGAGATTGAGACGGCTTCTCATCGCAGTGACAACAGCCTCCTGGGCTTCTGCACCCGGCGATAGGCGTTGGTCAGCAGCTCGCGAACCTTTTCATCGGTGAGTTCGCGGGTGATCTTGCCGCTGCGAGCCATGGAGATGGTCCCGGTTTCTTCGCTGACGATCAGCGCAAGCGCATCGGTGATCTCGGTGATCCCGACTGCCGCCCGATGTCGAGTGCCCAGCTCGCGGGCCAGGTCGGGGTTGGTGGTGATCGGCAGAAAGCAGCTGGCGGCCTC
>CAYYIY010000006.1:57106-116834 GCA_964472075.1 uncultured bacterium
TGATGATGACCGCGCCGTCGTGCAGAGGGGTGAACGGCAGGAAAATCGTGTTCAGCAGTTCGGCCGTGATATAGCTGTGCAGCGGCACGCCCTTTTCGATGAAATCCTTCAGCCCGATCTCCTGCTCGATCAGAATCAACGCGCCGATGCGCTTCTTGGCGCAGGTATCGATGGTGCGGGCGACGGCATCGATGACTTCTTCCAGGTTTTCGCCACCGGCGAAGTCATCGACCAGAAACTTGCCGCGACCGATGTCTTCGAGGGCGCGACGCAGTTCGGGCTGGAAGATGACGACCAGCGCCAGAAAACCGGCGGGAAGCGTATTTGAGAGAACCCAGTTGACCGTGTGAAAATCGAGGTCGCGCGTGAAGGCCAGACTGAGCACGAGAATACCAAGGCCCTTCAGCAGATTGAAGGCTCGCGTTCCTTCGATCAGCAGCAGGACGCGATAGATCGCCCACGTTACCAGCGCCACGTCCAGCAAGTCCATGACCGAGACGTCTCGCATCACGGACCAGAGGATCTGCAGCGCGGAACTCAGCATGGATCAGCGACCACTCACCTTCATGCGTTTCAAAATGGCGGCCAGTTTCTCGCGGGTGGCGTCGGCGCCTTTCACCAGCGGCAGACGGAACTCTTCCTTTACCAGGCCCATCAGGGCAAGAGCTGTTTTCACCGGGATCGGGTTGGTTTCGAGGAACATGTGACGATGCAGGTCGAGCAGGGAAAAGTGAATCTCGCGGGCTTTGTCCCAGTTGCCGGCGAGTGCGGCGTCGTTGAACTGCTTCATCGGGCCGGGTACGACGTTTGCCGTGACCGAGATGGTGCCGCGAGCTCCGACCGCCATCAGCGGCAGATTCAGGGCATCCTCGCCGGAAAACAGCACGAAGTCTTCAGGAGCGGCGCGAATGATGTCCATTGCCTGTTCGAGGTTGCCGCTCGCCTCTTTCACCGCGCTGATGTTGGGTACTTTGGCAAGGGCGAGAACGCTGGCTGGAAGCAGATTAACCCCAGTGCGACCTGGGACATTATAGAGAACGACCGGCAGACTGGTCGCGGTGGCGACCTTGGTGAAGTGGGCGATCAATCCGTTCTGTGTCGGCTTGTTGTAATACGGAGTGACGACCAGAACCGCATCAGCGCCGTATGCCGCCGCGTGCGACGTTGCTTCGACGGCCGAGGCGGTACAGTTGCCGCCGGTGCCGAGCATCAGCGGGATGCGGCCCTGCAGGTAATCGGTGCATTCGCTCATCAATTCATGCTTCTCGTCAGGGGTCAGCGTCGCCGATTCGCCGGTTGTGCCTGCGATCACCAGTCCGTCGGTCTTGTGACGCAGATGAAATTCAAGAAGCTTCTTCAGCGCGGCCCGATCGATACGGTCACGATGGAAGGGGGTCACCAGTGCGACCCACGAACCCTGGAGAATCTTCTTTGGTTGTTTCTTTTTCATCACGCGTCGACTCACCTCATAAGAATGATGCACATACCATAATATGAAATTCCCTTTTCCGCCAAACATTTTATGCCGAAAAATGAGCTGACTCGCTTTCAGTTGACTTCATGAGGGAAGGCGACGTACCCTGACAATGCTTATGACCAACGCTATCGCGACGGCAGAGGGGCAGGGCCTGCTTGGGCTCTGGGTCAACTGCCGCTCTGAAAAAACCGAGAACCTGGCCGAACCCGTTGGTTCGCTGGGCGGCTTCCCCCTGCGCTGGGAATACGCCGTTTCTCGATCGGCCGCCGAGACCGGGGGCGCCCGCGAGGCCGGTCGTCGCGGCCGCGCCTGGGGAGTTCACGACCTGGAGATTCTTCTGAATCGAATGGGGTTGTACGATCTGGTGGTCGTTCAACCTCTGAGTTTGAATTCCCTCGCGAAAATCGCTCTCGGGATCCGCGACTCTCTGCCCGCGACACTGGTGCAGACGGCGCTGGCTTCCGGAAAACCGGTCTTCATCAGTCGATCGACGATCGATGCCGCAACGGCCGGAGGGCATCCGCATCTTGTCAAGCTGTATCGCCGGTATTGGAACGACGTGGTCGACGGCATGGTCACCGCGTTCGCCCCTGACTCGCTCGGTGAAACGCTCGAAGCCTGGTTCCGCCGTCGCCGTAAGCTGACCCGCCTGGCGTCGAAACGGCAACCGGGGCGGGCCGTCATCACGAGAGACGAGGTGCGTGAAGCCTGGCAGGCGATGGTGCCGCTGATCATCCCCCGTGACTCGCTGCTGACCGACCTTGCTCGCGAAGAGGCCGCTGCCCTGGGCGTCGACATCCGTTTTGAAGATTCATAATTCTGTATTGAGGCAAACCATGGAAAAAATGCTTTCACTCTCGTTGCGCGATTTCAGTCAGGCGGTGTCGTCCGATTCGTTTTCCCCGGGAGGCGGAGGTTGTTCCGCATATGCGGGGGCGCTGGGCGCTTCTCTCGGGCACATGGTTCTGACTCTGACCATCGGCAAGAAGAAATACGCCGAATTCGATGAGGAAAACAAAAGGCGGCTGGCGAGCATGAAACAGCTTGCTGATGCTCTGCTGGAGTGTGTCGAACGCGATCACAGAGGGTGCGAACGCATTCTCGAAGCAATGGCTCTGCCGAAAGACACCGAATCGGAAAAGATGCGCCGCAAATCAGCCATTGCTGAAGCCAGCAAAGTGGCAAATGAAGCGCCTATTGAAGTGACTCGACTGGCACTCAGGCTGTTGCAGCTGCTGAAGAACAGCATTGCTCACGTCAATCGCAACTGCATTACCGACTGGGCTTGCGGTGCTCTGCAGGCATACGCGGCTCTCGAGGGAGCCGCGATGAACGCCAAGATCAACTGCGGCTCGGTCGAAGATCCCCGGTACTGTGCCGAAGTGCGCGACGAGATGCGCAATACCCTCGGTGAAGGCAGGCGGCTTCTCGACGAGATTCGCAACCACGTCCATTCGTCAATCGACGCATCCAATTAGTTTTGTGCCTGTCGGTCTGATGTGCCGGCATTTTCCCGGCGTGTCAGGCTCATCGGCTACCCAGGCTCGATTACCGACTCTCCGTCGACGAGTGTCGTGATTTGATCGATGTTCTTGAATCACTCGGGTTCGAGAAGTCCCGGGGCCGGGACCCGTACGAGCCGGGTTCTGCCTGATCCCGGGTGGGATGCACCCGTCCCCTGTTTTCCGGTCGCGAAAAAGATTGCTTCCGGGGGGAATTGTGATATACTCACTCCGCATCTGTAACGTCAAGGCCGCTCAGCAGGCTTCAGGAGGGAACGATGTCAGGTCATAATAAATGGGCAAAAGTAAAGCATATCAAGGGAAAAATGGACGCCATCCGCGGGCGCATGTTCACCAAGCTGATTAAAGAAATCACGCTTTGTGCGCGCAACGGTGGGGGCGATCCGAACAGTAATCCCAAGCTTCGCGCCGCCATTCAGGCCGCGAAAGACCAGAACATGCCCAAGGATAACGTTGAACGTGCGATCAAGAAGGGTACCGGCGAACTTGAGGGCGTCACGTACGAAGAAGTGACCTATGAAGGATATGCTCCCGGCGGCGTTGCCTTGATCATTCGCTGCCTGACCGACAACAAGAACCGCGCGGTTTCCGAGATCGACAAAATTTTGAGCAAGGGCGGCGGCAATCGTGGTTCCCCAGGCTGCGTCTCCTTCATGTTTGACAACAAGGGTTATTTCTTCCTCAGCAAGGAAGACAACCCGAAGTTGACCGAAGAAGCATTGACCGACATCGTTCTCGATGCCGGTGCCGATGATCTCAAAGCGCTTGACGACGGTTTCGAAGTGAACTGCGAACCGTCGGCCTTTCTCGATGTGCGCCCCAAGCTGGAAGCCAAGGGCCTCAAGATCACCGAAGCCAAAGTCGCGATGTTCCCCAAGACCACAGTCGTGGTCAAGGGTGCCGATGTGGCCAAGGTTTTGAAGCTCATCGAAAATCTCGAAGAGCATGACGACGTCAACGACGTGTATTCCAATCACGAGATCTCCGACGCCGACATGGAGCAGTACATGGCGGCCTCCTGACGGGGCTTCTCCACGACATGATTTCCCGGAAGCCACGCCTCACGCGAGGTCTGGTTTCCGGGTTTTTCATTCTTCGGTCTGAAGAAAAACGAACGAGCGGGAGGGGACGATGATTGATTCTCTGCAGGGCATTCTGACCGTGAAACAGCCGCATCGCTGCGTCATCGAAAATGACGGCATGGGGTTCGAACTGTTCATTCCGTTTTCCACCTTCAAACAACTGCGCGAGGTCGGCAGCGGCGCCCGCGTGCTGTGCCATCTGGTCTGGCGCGAAGACGGGCCGCAGCTGTTCGGTTTCTCGACCGATGCGGAACGCCAGATCTTTCGGCTGTTGATACGGGTGAACAAGGTCGGTCCGAAACTGGCCGTCAACATTCTGTCGGCGTCGACGCCTGCAGGGCTGGTTCAGATGATCCTGCAGGAAGACGTCGCCGGTCTGACCGCCCTGAAGGGCGTCGGGGCCAAGATCGCCTCACGTCTGGTCGTCGAGCTGAAAGACGAGCTGCTCAAGAGCGGCTTCCTGACCGAAGACGAGACCGCGAAGCCGGTGGCGCGACGCGGGACGATACCGCAGGAAAAGGATCTGCGTGAAGCCCTCGAGAATCTCGGATACACGGCGCGCGAAATCGACCGTGCCATTCGCGATCTGGCGAACGATCTCACCGCTGATGCTGATTTAACCGCGATGCTCGAACGTGTTCTCCAGTACTTTTCAAAGTAGCAGAACGTCGCGAACATGAAACGTCGGTCGAAAACCGAACGCCCTGCCGCCGGGCTTGATCCGAAAGGCCCGGCTGTCGCGCCACCCGAGACGCTGACGTTGCCGGCAGCCGAATCGGCCGGTGCGATTCTTTCGCCGCATGTGCAGCCCGACGACGAAACCGAGGAAGTCGTTGCACCGGCGCTTCGGCCGCGTCGGTTTCAGGAATTCATCGGGCAACGCAACATCGTCGAGAAGCTGCGCATCTTCATCGAGGCGGCCAGACAGCGATCAGAACCGCTTGATCACACTCTGCTGCTCGGACCGCCGGGTCTTGGTAAAACGACGCTGGCGAATGTCATTGCCGCTGAAATGGGCGTGCCGATCAAGATCACTTCCGGGCCGGTGTTGAACCGTGCGGGCGATGTCGCGGCGTTGCTGACCGGTCTGCAGGCCGGCAGCGTTCTGTTCATTGACGAGATTCATCGATTGAGCAAGACCGTGGAAGAGGTTCTCTATCCGGCCATGGAGGACTATCATTTCGACGTGCTGATCGGCAAAGGGCCGACGGCGCGCAGCATTCGCATGCAGGTCAAGCCGTTCACGCTGGTCGGCGCGACAACGCGCGAAGGCGATGTGGCCGCGCCGCTGCGCGGCCGGTTCGGCGTGCAGCTGCGCATCGACTTCTATTCGCTCGAGGAATTGACGGAACTGCTGAAAGCCGTGGCGCGTCGTTTGTCCTACCCGATCACGGCTGAAGCCGCGACCGAGATTGCGAAACGTTCACGCGGAACGCCGCGCGTGGCGATTCGCCTGTTCAAGCGCATGCGTGACGTGGCCCAGGTCGAAAAACGCGAAACCATCGAGCCGGATGTCGTGCGTCGCGGCATGGATATGCTCAAGGTCGACCGACTCGGACTCGATTACATCGATCGCCGCATTCTCGATGTGCTGATCAACCGCTTTGACGGTGGGCCGGTCAGTCTCGATACCCTGTCGGTTTCCGTCGGCGAAGAAGCCGACACCATCTATGATGTGTACGAGTCGTTTCTGATTCAAATCGGCTTTCTGAGCCGGACAAATCGCGGTCGAATTGCGACCCGTCTGGCATACGAGTATCTCGGCAAGAGACCGCCCGACACGCTTCGCACTGACGCCCAACTCCGTTTATTCAACGACTGAGTCGTCTTCCTCTTCCCGACAATCGAAGGGGTTCGACGAAGAAGCGAGATGAGTCGATGATCGAAGTTGCCGAAGTGGTTTGTGCGAAGCGCTAGGCGATCAAGGTGGCCTGAACAAGCACGGTTGGTTCACCGAGAATGGCTGGTGCGTTTACCCTGCGGTTCTCTTTTTCTCTCGAGTGTGGTATCTCTGATACCCGGGATTGCCGCCCCTTCATGCGCTCGAAGCCCATGCGGAGAAAAACGTGGAACTGCTTTCCGTCGAACAGTTGAAAAAGTGCTATCAGTCACCGGGACGAGAACCGTTCTGGGCGGTGAAAGGGATTTCGTTCGCTTTGAGAGCCGGTGAGTGCTTCGGCCTGCTCGGACCGAACGGCGCCGGGAAGTCGACCTCCATGAGCTGCATTACCGGGTTCTATCAGGCAAGCGAAGGTTCGGTTCGACTGATGAACCACGATGTCTATGCCGAACCGCGCCAGGCGCGCCTGCATCTGGGAGTCTGCCAGCAGGAAGACACGTTGGATTCGGATTTTACCGCCTTCGATCAGATGGTTCGGTATGCCTCATTTTTTGAGATTCCCGAGTCGGAAGCTCGCTCCAGAACCGAGTATCTGCTGAATCGATTCGGACTAACAGACAAGTCCCGCGACATGGTTGAGGAACTGTCGGGCGGAATGAGACGACGGTTGCAGGTGGCGCGTGCTTTGGTGTCGCAACCCAAAATCCTGGTGCTTGACGAACCCACCGCCGGCCTCGACCCGGAAGCCCGGCGCCGGCTGTGGGAGATTATCAGCGAGTATCGGGCGCAGGGCAACTCGATTCTGTTGAGCACGCACTACATGGAGGAAGCCGAGCGCCTGTGCGATCGCGTGGCCATCATGCATCAGGGACTGATTCTCGATGTTGCCCCCGCACCGGATCTGATTCAGAAATACATCGGATCCGAAACCGTCCAGGAAGAAATCCGGCCGGGTTTGTTCTGGAAGCGGCTTCCGAATCTCGAAGACGTGTTTCTCAAGCTCACCGGCAGCCGTTTGCAGCAGGAGCCTGAAGAATGACGGCGGCAAAGGCGATTCGGCTCGTCTGGTGGAGATACTTCGATGTCTTTCGCAAAAACCTCGGTTACAGTGTGGTCACGACCTTCGTTGAGCCGCTGTTGTATCTCGCGTCATTCGGGTTCGGTGTCGGCGCTTTGGTTCCGGCTGTGCAGGTCGACGGGATAAGTTTGACCTACCGTCAGTTCGTGCTGGCGGGCATCGTGGCTCAGACCGTTCTCTTTCAAGCCTTCTTTGAAGCGGCATACGGAGGTTTCGTCCGTATGTATTACCAGCGCATCTTTCAGGCGATTGCGGTAACCCCGATCACCCTCTCGGAAGTGTTGTGGGGTGAATTGCTGTGGAACACCTGTAAATCCGGCTTTGCATCATTTGTTGTTGTGTTGATAGGTTGTACTATTGGTGATTTTCGCTGGGTCGGTGCAGCGGTGGTGCTGCCGGTCATTCTGCTCGGCGCTTTGTTGTTCTCGTCGCTTGGACTGCTTACCGCGGCTCGCGCCCGCTCGATCGACAACATCTCATTTCCGCAGTTTCTGCTGATCTTTCCGATGTTCCTGTTCTGCGGCGTATTCTTTCCGCTGCAGCAGTTGCCGCCGCTTTTGCAGAACATTGTCTGGATTCTGCCGCTGACTCCTCTGGTATCGCTTCTACGGTCGTTCATGCTCGGGTTGCCGGTCTTCTGGCCGGCAATACCGATTCTGGCAGCCTGGACATTTGTTCTGGTGCCGATAGCCCGTCGCTCGATGCGAGCCCGTCTGGTGAAGTAGGACGCTGAAAGGAAAACGGATGAACTGCACGGCAGTTTCTTGATCGCACGCAAACGGCTGAGGTAGGTAAAGAGTATGTGGAGAAAGGCTCGATCAGGTTTTACGCTCATCGAGATCATGATCGTCATTCTGATCATCGGGGTGCTCGCAACACTCGCGTCGTTCAGTTATAGCAGCTTGCGCCGGCGGGTGCAGCGGGTGTCGTGTCGCGAAAACCTGCGAATTCTCCAGCAGGCGGCGGTGTTGTGCCAGACCGAACACCCCGAACTTGATAACAGCGATCTGACTCCGGGGCGCTTGTACCAGCTGGGATATCTGAAAAAGATGTTGCGTTGTCCTGCCGGTGGGCAGTATGCCATCACCCAGGAAAAGGGATACATCGAGGCTTCATGCTTCAAGACCCTGGACGGAACCGATCACGGGGCTTTCAGGTAATCGACCGCCGAAACAAAAACACCGGCCGCTCGTTCTCCTGCAAAGATCGCGGCCGGTGCTGCTTTCTGGTTACTTCTCGGATACCGCACCTTTCAATTGCTCGAGGACGTTCGCTGCTTCTTCGCGACTTTCATAGATGTGCGGCGCCACACCGCGAATGCCCATCACGGTGCGCAACTTCATGCGCAGGAAAGCGCTGGTCGTGTAGCGGGTCACCTGGGAGTAGTATTTCTTCATCAGCCGTTCGACCATCGCCACATATCCGTCGAGCAGTTCGGGAGTGATCGAGAAACTGTCATAGTTCACAATTGCCGGAACCTTCTGGTTGAGCGGGCTGAGAATCTTTCCGACCGCCTGTTCGATTTCGCTGATCTGTTCTTCGCGGCGGATCGAGTACCCCTCGAAATTGACGAAGAAGGTGCCGCTGTGCCGATCATACACGAGTCGGTTCTGCAACGGCACACCCAGAAGATCTTCGCGGATTCCCATTGGATTCGGCTGGAAGATGCGTGCATCCATCAACCGCGGCGTGCCGTTGATGATGGGTTCAAACTCCATTTGTGCCAGAATGTGCTTTTCCAGATTGATCCCAGGCGCAATCTCGATGAGTTCCATTCCCTTGGGGGTCAGCTGGAAGACACAGCGCTCGGTGACATACAGCACGGGTTGGCCGCGCTGTACGGCATACGCCCCGCTGAAGGTGATATGTTCGACCATGCGAAGAAACTTCTTGGTCTTGCCTTCCTTCATGATGTGCAGCTTGCCGTCTTTGACCTCGACTTCGAGGCCGTTGGCGGTGAAGGTGCCGACAAAGACGACCTTCTTGGCGTTCTGGCTGATGTTGATGAAGCCGCCGGCCCCGGCCAGCTTCGGTCCGAATTTGCTCACGTTGAGATTGCCGACGGCATCGGTCTGAGCCAGACCGAGAAACGCGACATCGAGTCCGCCGCCGTCATACAGATCGAACTGATACGGCTGATCAAGCACGGCATCGGTGTTCACGGCCGCCCCGAAGTCGAGACCGCCGGCGGGAAGCCCTCCGATCACGCCTGGTTCCGCGGTCAGGGTCAGAAACTCCAGAATCTTCTCTTCATTGGCGACGGCGGCGACGCCCTCAGGCATGCCGATGCCGAGGTTGACGACACTGTTCGGTGACAGTTCGAACGCGCCGCGCCGTGCGATGATCTTGCGGTCGCTCATCTCCATCGGCGCGAGCGATTCCATGGGAACGCGCACTTCGCCGCTGAATCCGGGGTTGTACTGTGTGGCAAAGGTCTGCCAGTGATTCTCGGGTCTGCCGACCACGACGCAGTCGACGAGAATGCCGGGAATCTTGACCTGCCTGGGGTTGAGCGTGCCTCGTTCGACGATTCGTTCAACTTGTACAATCACATAGCCGCCCGAATTTTTTGCCGCCGTGGCGATCGAAAGAACCTCGAGAGTCAGAGCCTCCCTCTCCATCGAGATGTTTCCTTCCGTGTCGGCCGATGTGCCGCGCAGCAGCGCAACATGAATCGGAAACGTCTTGTACGCCAGATATTCCTTGCCGTCGAACTGTACGACCTCGACGAGGTCTTCACGTGTGCACGGGTTGATCTTTCCGCCCGAGAGACGCGGATCGACGAATGTCCCCAGACCTACGGAAGTGATGGTGCGCGGCTTGTGCGCGGCGATATCGCGATACAGGTGCGAGATGACCCCCTGCGGCAGATTGTAGGCTTCGATCTTGTCGGCAAACGCCAGTTTCTGCAGCTTCGGCACCAGACCCCAGTGTCCGCCGATCACTCGCTTGATCAGCCCTTCGTGGCCGAGATGGTTCAGGCCCCGCTCCTTGCCGTCACCCTGTCCGGCAGCGTAGACGAGCGTCAGATGCCGCGGCCCGCCGCTTTCGAGAAACCGCTTTTCGAGCGCAATGGCGAGGTCTTCGGCGAAGCCCGTACCGACAAAACCGCCGGTCGCTACCGTGTCGCCGTCGCGAATGATCGATACCGCTTCAGCGGCAGAAACGATTTTGCATCGCCCGGCGCACCCTTTGCGCAGATCGGCCACGGCCGGATGCAGATGAGAATGCGTGTTGTTCATGGGGTCCTCCGCGAGAGATCTCACCGGCGCACCCTGTCAGGAAGTGCGCTCGATTTCTTCGGTAGTTTAGGCAAATCAGCGGTTTTTGACAAGCAGGAAAGAAACGGAAGAAAGATGATTCCGTGTTATGATATTTCTTCGTGATTTTCGGCATGTCTGCACGAGCAGATGCCAATCTGATCGAACGCTGAAGATGACAGAGAGTATGCTGTGGAACGTTTGAGCATTCGGTTGATTCGCTGGCTGGTCGTCCTGGTTGCCTTCGGGTTGATGCCTCTTGGGATCATCAATTACGGGGTGCGACAAATGATTGATGATCGCTGGAATACGTATGTCGAGAACCAGGCGACGCGGTTGGGCACCATCATGGAAAATGCTCAGAAATCTCATGTTCCCGAGAAGTTCTTCTACACGGTTCTGGCTCAATTCAACAATCGCCTTGACCAATCGGGCCTTGACCAGAGGTCACGCAATCAGCTGGCTCGCCGTTTTTCTGAACGTTGGCGAGGTTTGTTCGACGTGTTTACGCTCGATGCGTCCGGAACGCTGACGTTCCCGGACGAGTTACCCGCCGGCGTTGCGGTATTCTCACTGAAGAAGCTTGCCGAGGCACTGAGAGATCTGCCCTCGACGTCGAAAGTTCAGGCGGGCCGCGGGTTGTTTCGCTACTTTCTGGGCGAAGATCCTCCGAACCAGTCTCTTGCTGTCATGCATGACGAACAACAGGTCGTCGGGATCAATCCGCTCGGGAAACGCAGCTTTTTCTACGGATATTCCGATCATCTCGGCACCTTGATTGCCCACGTGAATACCGGAGTCATTCCTGAATGGTATACCCTGCGGGCCTTCGCGGAACGGGCGCGTCGCAGGCTGCCGCAGTATGCGTTCGGTGTCTGGAGCCTTGGCGAAGAGCTGGTGTCGGCATCGCTGAAAAACAGTGAGAAGCGAGCCGTCATGAGAGCCCTGGCAGAACTCGAACTGTCAATGACCCCGTGGATCGAGCGTGACGGGCTGCTGATACGTTCTCACAGCCTGGACGCTTCGTATCGTTTCTGGGCTGTGCATCGTTTGAACTCCGGACTTCAGGGGAATACGCTGCGATTGAGAGTCGAACTGTATTCTCTGTTGTTTTTCCTTGCCCTCGCGGCTTTTACCTTTTCCTGGCTGGTACAAGGTTGGCGACTGCGGGTGTCGATTCGCTGGAAGCTGATCGGTTTGTTCGGCATTGCCTCAGGTCTGCCGCTCATTCTGCTGCTTGTAACGGGATACGATTACCTCGTGCGTACCGAGCAGGTCTTGAAGTTTGAAGCATTGCGCAAACTGCAGGATTCGCTGAAAATGGTCGACTCGCGCTTTCCTCGTTTTCTGCATGACTGCCGCAAGCGCATTCTTCAGACAACCGCTGAAGCCAAGGCAAAACAGCCGGTCGACTTTCAGAAATTCGTCGACTCTCTCGACGAAATGCGTGATGAGCTTGGCTTCTTTACTCCAAACGTAGTGAAATCGGACGGAACCGTGTATCAGGGGCATCGAAACAGTGGCGATCAGGGGCGTGACCGACTGATGCTGGCGCTGGCTTTCGAGATGATGCGTCGCTACAACCGCAATCTCGGATACGCTGAAGACGGCGGCAAACAGGTGAAGTCCGTCGAGCTGGCCCTGCTCAACGATGCGCAGATCGGCGGTGCCGTCGAGGGATTGTTTCGAGGTCTGGGAAAGTTCACACGAATCCACTTCGGCAAGAACAGTCGACTGGTACTGCTCGATTTCTTCCTGGGTGAAAACGGCAGAGCTGATGCGTTGATGATGCTGGCCTTTGCAACCGATCGCGTCTTCTATCGCTTTTTGAAGAAGTATCAGGCCCGTTACCAGAAGGCCTTCGGATTCGGCACCTTGTACTCATTTCATGAACGCAAGCAGTTCATGGTCCCCGAAGATGCTTTCAAACAGGAGTGGCTTGATGCGTTTCGCCTGCGTCTGCTGACTCGTCGCGAGGTGATTTCCGAGGAGCAGACGATTCAGGGGGTTCCGCATCTGATCGTCGGCATGCCCGGCAAGGAAATGGAGAGCTTCATGCTGGTGCAGACCATTCCGACCCAGGCGGTAACCGGGGTCAAGGAAGAGCTGAAAACCCGACTGACCTGGCTGGGAGGCATCTGTCTCGCCCTGGCGCTGGCTTCCGGTTTCCTGCTCGCCGGTCAGTTTCTGCAGCCGATTGCCTCGTTAACCGAAGGTGTGCAGGCGATTCAGGCCGGCATGTTTCGGCATCGGGTTCCCGAAACCCTGACACATGACGAGTTGGCCGATCTCTCGGACTCATTCAATACCACGCTTGAAAAGCTGCAGGAACTGTCGACGGCGCGCACCCTTCAGGAAAGCCTCTTCCCGGTTGCCCTGCTGCGTCTCGGTTGCTGCGAGGTGTTCGGCAAGTCGGTCGCGGCTACCGAACTGGGTGGTGACTACTTCGACTACTTCGCGGTCGGTGATCGTCAGATCATGCTGCTCATCGGTGACGTCGCCGGGCATGGAACGGGGTCGGCGTTACAGATGGCCATGGCCAAGACGGGCATGCACTTTATTGTACAAATTGATCCGTCGCCGGGAAAGGTCTGTGAGAGGCTGAATCACATGATCCTTTCCTGTATGCGAAAGAAACAGATGATGACGTTCTTCTGCGCGCTGATCGATGCGGAGACCGGTGTCGTGCGCTACGCCAATGCCGGCCACAACAATCCGATGCTCATTCGGGCGGACGGCATGGTCGAGGAAATGGCGAGTGGCGGCTACCCGCTCGGAGTCAGAAAGACGGTTGCATACGCTGAAAAAGAGTTGCAGCTCAATCCGGGCGACCGCATCTGGTGCTATACCGACGGGTTGCCCGAGTGTCGAGATGCCTCCGACCAGGATCTCGGGTACGATCGGTTGAGGTCGATTCTTCGACTGGCTGCAGAGGATACGGCATTGGAAACCTGCGATCTGGTACTGCGTCAATGTAACGAATACCGCAGAGGCGCTCCGCAGGGCGATGATATGACCCTGATTCTGCTGAAGCGCTCATAGAGGCTTGTCTCGGATAGCGGCTTCCTGTAAGGTGTGGCTGAGCTTGTCTTTCGTTCAATAAATTCGGGACTCAGGTATCACCCGTCTCTGGAGTAAATGTCATGAAATGTCGGCGTTTTCCGTTGCTGCTCTCCTGCTGGCTGGCGGTTTCTCCGCTGCCGGCGATCGCTGAAGAATCACCCTCTCCCGGTGGCACGAAGTGGGATCTGGTGAAGGAATACCTGCATCGGCGGCAGGTCGATGGAAAGCGGGGCGAGAAGGCCGGAAACCAGACCGCGGCAGAAAGCTGGGCTGTGCAGGCCTACAAACTCGAACATCACGGATATGCTCCGTATGAAGACTTCGTGATTCTCGATTTGATCGAGCGAGATCGGAAAACGAAGATTGTCGGGTATCTGCCCTCAGAGAACCGATTCTGCTATCTCAGCCCTTCAACGCCCAAGCCGGTTCGACTGACCATCGGCAAGACTCGGGTATCGCGCAACGGGTCGTCGTTCAAAGTCGGATCATCCGACGGCGCTGATGTCCTGGCGTTTTTTGACTCGACCGATGAGGTCGCCCCCTGGTTTTTCGATAAGTATCAGAGCGGGGCCGGCGACTCATCGGGTATGAGTCCTGCCGCGGTTGCGACCACGCAACCCCCGGCTGGTCAAAACGTCCGTTCGCCCCTGCCTGATTCGCCGTCAGCCGCTGCTGATGCCGCAACGTCGACGTTCGAGTTGCTTCGCCGGAAACTCGAGGAACTCAAGACGACGCGGCAAAGACAGGTGTCCGAGGGAGCGGCTCAGCAGAAGTAGTGGCAAAGCCGTATCTCGCCGGGTGAAAGCACATCGCCCCGGTCGCTCGAGGCGGCCGGGGCGATGGAAAGTACGAGACGAAGATGTAAAGAGGCTACATCAGATCAACGGTCTGAGCCACTGAATCTTGCGCAGCATATTCATTTTCTTCAGCAGCTTCTCGTCGATGTGATGTTCGGGCCCCATCAGAGAGGTGATCTTGCCGTCGCGTTCGACGTGAATCTTGTATTCGAGACCGGGGGCGAAGTCCGTGTAGATGCGACTGCGCACCTGTGTGCCGAAGGCTGATCCTTCGACCAGCGCCACAACCTCGGAGTTCACGTTATCGCTCAGCGGATCGAGGTTATAGGTGCCGACGATTGTGTACTGGCCGTCGAAGACGAAGCACTTGCTGTGCAGGCGCTGGCTCGGATCTTTGGCGACGATCAGCCGCATGGTGGGGCAGTCTTTCAGCAGCTGCATCCAGTCGTTCATGAAGAACGCCTGGGGGAAGATGGCGTCGGTGGAAGCCCCGCTGTTCGTATGCAGAATGATCTTGACCCCGCGGGTGCTGGCGCGCTTGAGTGCTTCGGTGAGAGCGTCCGAGAGAACGACATACGAATTCTGCATCAGCACTTCATGTTTCGCGGCATCGATCAGGCGAATCATGTTGGCGGCGACATCGTTGCGCACGCCGACGCAGGAATGCTGATCGAGAATCTTGACCGGAAAAGCGCGTTCGCCGCGCCAGAGCTGATGACTCGCATAACTGCTGAGGTTCTTGTAGGTGACGATCTCATCGGAAAACAGCTTGACGTACTTCTTCAGGTCATCAGAGAGATCACCCATCTGTTCCGGGTTCCAGGTGCCGCGGCCCTGCATGTAGCGATTCATGACGCGATAGGCCACATCGAGCTTGGTCGTCTGGTCTTTGAAGTTGATGAGGTCGGGTTTGATCAGCCAGTTCTTCAGGTTGCCCCATTCTTCATCAAAAGCGGTTTTCAGCTGTCCGGCTACATGATCGCCTTCCATCAGCACGTCGCTGTCGCGATAGACAATCTTGTATTCGCCCTTGCCGACGAAATAGTCCTTGCCGATATTGCGTCCGCCGATAATGCAGGTCTTGCCGTCGATAATGATGATCTTGTCGTGGTTCGAGGCGAACATCTTCTTGAGATCGACCAGAGCCGGCAGCAGTGCCTTGGCGGGCGAATTGTACAACTTGATCTGGACATTCGGGAAACGAGCCAGCTCTTCCAGTTCGTCGCTGTCGCCGAGTTTGTGGGTGAAGCGATTGATGCGGCCGTCGATCATCAGGCGGATCTTGACGCCTTCGCGGGCTTTCTTGCGCAGCAGACCGAGATACGACCAGCCGAACACGTCGTTTTCAACGATGAAATACGTGGTGTCGATCGTTTTGCGGGCTGATTCAACCATGGCCCAGCGGGTGTACCACGCCTCATCATTCTTCCAGATGTAGCGGATGCGGGTATTGATGTCGCCTGCCGGAGTCTTGATGCTGTCGAAGACTTTCTTCAGCTCCGGGTTGGGCGGCAGCGGATCCATGGCCATGGCGATCACGGTCATGGAGAGCAGCAGCAGACAAACGGCGACGCGCACGAGGACCGATCGGTTTCGATTCATACCTTCCTCCGTCCCTTCTAAGTGTACTGTCAAGTCTAGTCCCGGAAACCATTTGTGTCAAACACGGAGGTTGGACGCTTGGGAAAATGTCGTCGCCGGGATGAATTGACTTGGTCGAAAATTGTGGTAAATTGATAATTAAATAGTATTGTTTCCTCGGGAGATTCTGAACCTGAAGCCCTTTCCATCATCGGAAGCCGGCTTAGAGCGGTTCTCTGAAAATACTTGCCCCGTGTCGGAGGCTTCGTCGCTTGAACGATCTGAAGGATAAGACGAATCAGAACCCGGAGAACGAGCCGACCCTCTATGTCGGCGTGGGTGCCTCGGCCGGCGGTCTTGAAGCGCTCGAGACCTTTTTCACCCACATGTCACCCCAGAGTGGTTGCGCCTTCATCGTCATTCAACATCTTTCGCCCGATTACAAGAGCCTCATGGTTGAGCTGCTCTCGAAACGAACCGCCATGACCGTGCGCCGCGCTGAAGAGGGGATGCTGGTTGAGCGCGACACCGTCTATCTGATCCCGCCGAAAAAGCAGCTGACGATCTTTCACCGGCGTCTGATTTTGCAGGACCTCGATCACTCCCGCGGAATCAATTTGCCGATTGACATCTTCCTGCGCTCGCTCGCCGATGATCAGGCGGAAAAGTCGGTCGGCATCATTCTTTCAGGAACGGGCAGCGACGGTGTGCGCGGTATACGAGCAATCAAGGAAGCCGGCGGCGTCGTGATGGTGCAGTCTGAGGAAACGGCAAAGTTCGACGGGATGCCGCGCGCGGCAATGGCCACCGGTCTGGCAGATGTCGTTCTGCCCCCCGATGAACTGGCGGCGAAGCTCGCTTCGATTGCTCGACACCCGGTGGCGACGCTGGTCGAACGTCCCCCGGCCATGCTGTCTGACGAAGACGGCCTCAATCGCGTCTTTGCGTTGCTGCGCGAGCACGCACGGGTTGATTTCACCTATTACAAGCCCAGCACGGTTCTGCGCCGCATCGATCGGCGACTGGCGGTGAATCAGATGAACGACGTGCGTGAGTATGTTCATCTGCTCGAAACCAGACCAAATGAGGTCAACTGTCTCTTTCGCGAACTGCTCATCGGAGTGACCAGCTTCTTCCGTGACCGTGAGGTCTTTGAAGAACTTGAGCAGAAGGTGCTGCCGGAACTGCTCGAGGCGAATGCGAACCGCGAGATGCGTTTCTGGGTGGCCGGCTGTTCGACGGGCGAAGAAGCCTATACGCTGGCAATTCTTGCACGGGAATGCATGGAAAAGCTCAAGCTGCGCGGCAATCTCAAGATTTTCGCCACCGATATCGACCGCGAAGCTATTGTGCATGCCGGCAACGGCGTGTATCCGGAAAGTATCGCCGCCGACCTTCCCCCTGGGATGCTTACCAAGTATTTTAACCGCAAAGACGATCGCTACCAGGTGATTCGGCCGTTGCGAGAAATGGTGGTCTTTGCTCAGCACAACCTCATCAAAGATCCGCCGTTCACCAACATCGATCTGCTCAGTTGCCGCAATCTGCTGATTTACCTGCAGCCGGTACTCCAGCAGAAAGTCATGGATTACATGAATTTTTCTCTGAATGCCGGAGGTGTGCTCCTTCTTGGTAACAGCGAAACGACGGGTGATGCGAGCGGGTTCTTCGAGCCGGTCAGTCACAAAAACAAGATCTATCGCTCACGGGGAAAGCGTCGGGCTCCAACCGAGGGAAATCTCGTGACCGTCCCGGGAGAGGTGCTGGCACGGCCCGTGCAGGCGCGCTTCGGTCGCGGGGCGCACCTGATGTCGATGCGGGAAGAAGAGCGCATGCTGGAACGCCTGATCCAGGCGGTCGCTGAAGACTTCCTGCCTCTGGTCATGGTCGTCAATGAAAAAATGGAGGTTCTGCATATCGCGGGGAACCCGGATGGGTTTCTCCGTCTGTCGCCGGGCAAGCTGATCAACGATCTCCCCCGTCTCGCCGTCAAGGAGCTGGCGATTCCGCTCGCTACAGGACTGCAGAAAGTATTCACGTCTGAAACGGAAGTCAAATACTCAAACGTGCATTTGCCGGGGCCGGATGAAGCGCGAGTGGTGCAGTTGCGCCTGCGACTTCTGCCGACGAAAAAAGGGCAGGAAACACTTGCGGCCGTCTTTATCCTGCCTTCGCACGCGGCGGCTCAAGATCGCTCGGGGGCGAAGGTTCAGGAATACGATCTCGGGCGTGAGTCGGAACAGCGGATTCGCGATCTCGAACAGGAGCTGCAGTTCACCAAGGAGAACCTGCAGGCGACCATCGAAGAGCTCGAGACGTCAAACGAGGAATTGCAGGCGACCAATGAGGAGCTTCTGGCCAGCAATGAGGAACTGCAGAGCACCAACGAGGAACTGCAGTCGGTGAACGAAGAGCTGCATACGGTCAATGCAGAGTATCAGAGCAAGATCTTTGAACTCACCGAAATGACCAACGACCTGCATAATCTCATGGCCACGACACGCATCGGAACCTTGTTCCTGGATGAAAATCTCGAGATTCGCAAGTTCACCCCGGAAGTCGCTCGAGTCATTCGAATTCTCGAAAGCGACATCGGCCGTCCGCTTGCCGATCTCACCCACAAGCTGATCGACGTGGACATCATGGCCATTGTGCGTGATGTCGAGGCGAGCGGGCAGGCGAAAGAGCTGGAAGTGGCATCGATTGATGATGAGTGGTATCTGATGCGGGTGCTTCCGTATGAGATCGGCACCTCCGCCAGCTCGGGCGTGGTACTGACCTTCACCGACATCGGGCCCTTGAAGAAGGCTCAAAAAGCCTTGGATAGAGGCGAAGCCAGACTTGCCAGTTTGTACAAAGCGTCGCCTATCGGCGTTTGCCTGATGCGTGAACGAGTGCTTCTCGAGGTCAGCGACCAGGTCTGTCACATGCTCCGCGAGAATCGCGAACAGCTGGTCGGCATGCCGACCCGTCGGCTGTATGCAACTGAGGCTGAATACGAACGTGTCGGCCGTGAACTCTATGATCAGCTGCTGGTGCAGGGAACCGGCACGGCAGAATCGATCTGGAGAAGAAAAGACGGCTCTGAGATCCCGGTACTGCTGACGGCCGCACCTCTCGATGGTCGCGATGCAAGCCAGGGGGTGACCCTGACGATTCTTGACCTGACGGCTCGCAAGCAGAAGGACGAGGTCTTGAAGCAGACCGAAAACATGTTGAAACGCACGGAATCGATGGTGAATGTCGGTTCCTGGCGCTATGACCTGCGGTCGAACACGTTGTATTGGTCCGATGAGGTATTTCGCATTTTCGGACTGGAGCCGGGATCGATTCAGCCGAGTTATGAACTGTTTCTCCAGGCTGTGCATCCCGAAGATCGCGATCGGGTGAATTCCGCGTATCTGAATGCGGTTCAGAAACATCAACCGTATGAGATCACGCATCGTATTCGCCGCCCGAATGGCGAGGTGCGACACGTGCGAGAAAAGTCCGAAGAGGAAACGGATGAGCTGGGCATGGTGATTGCCTCGGTCGGCATGATTCAGGATGTCACGAGCGAGGTTGACCATGAACACACGCGTAAGCATCTCGAAACCTTTCTGTTTGAGACGATTGACGCTCTGCAGGAACACATTGCCATTCTCGACAGCAACGGCACCATCATCTTCGTGAATAAAGCCTGGCGCAGCTTCGGTGAGAAAAACCGACTCTGCATGGCGAACGACGGTGTCGGCGCGAGTTATCTCGATATCTGCCGAAAGGCGATCGGCGGCCGGTCGAGTGAAAACGCCGATCTTGCAGTACAAGGTTTGCTGGCGGTCATGAGCGGCTCACAGACGGAGTTCGATCTCGAATACCCCTGTCATTCAGACAACGAGCAACGCTGGTTCGAGATGCGTGCCAGTCGATTTCAGACCCCCGCCGGAGGGTACGTCGTCGTTTCGCACACCGATATTTCGCGAAGAGTCCGAGCCGAACAAAAGCCAAACGCTGATTCCAAGGGCGACGTCGGACGGTAAACCAGGAAAAAATCGTGAGTGACACACGACGGAAACACGAAGAGTTGCGTCGTCGGGCGGAGATAACGCTCGACCGGGAAGGTCGTTTGTCGGCGGATCTGCCTCATACCGAGGTGGCGGAGCTGTTGCATGAACTTCAGGTGCACCAGATCGAGCTGGAACTTCAGAACGAGGATCTGCGGAAGACGCAGGCCGAGTTGTCGGCGATGGTCGAACGTCTGGCAACGCTGTTTCATTCGTCTCCGGTCGGGTACCTCATTCTCGATGAACAAGGCTTCATTTGTGAGGCGAATCACACCTTCTGCGTGATGGTCGGTCGTGAATCGTGTTCGCCGATCGGCAGACCCCTGACGGAGTTTTTCACCGCTGCCGGCAAACAGACCTTTCTGGCCCGCTATAAGGCTTTCTTCAAGGCGCCTCGCGGAAAGATGCTGGAAGTTGAGGTTTTGACGTCTTCCGACAAGACGATGCATTGTCGTCTGGTCGGCGTACCTTTGAAGTCCGTAGCCAAAGACCAGAAGAATGAAAATCGCCTGTTGGTCAGCGTGATCGATGTGACGGAACAGAAGCGGGCTGAGGATGCCTGTGCCCGATCGGAGCACGATAAGACGCTGATTTTGCAGTCGGTCAATGAAATGATCGTGTACATGACGCCCGACCTGGTTGTTCGCTGGATGAACCGGGTCGCAGCCGATCTGGCCCGCCATGAGAACCGAGATTTGATCGGCCTCAAGTGCCATGAACTCTGGCATCAATCGTCGACTCCGTGCCTGAATTGCCCGATGGCGAAAGCTCGTGAGACGCTGAAACCTCAGGAAGCCGAGGTGCGGATGCCTGACGGTCGATGCTGGTTGATGCGCGTCTTCCCTGTGTTCGATGAGGATCAGAAGCTTGTGGCTCTGGCGGAATTCGGACAGGACATTTCCGAACGAAAACGTGCCGAGCAGGAGCAGGAAAAGCTGCGCGAACAGTTGCAGCAGGCCCAGAAACTTGATTCCATCGGACGTTTGGCCGGTGGTATCGCTCACGATTTCAACAACATGCTGATGGTCATTCTCGGCCACCTCGAGGAATCCGTACGAGGTATTCCGCCTGAATCGGCGCTGGCGAAGCATCTCACGGAGGCTCAGAAAGCCGCGAAACGATCAGCCGATTTCACCCGGCAGTTGCTTGGTTTCGCCCGCAAACAGATGGTGCAGCCGCGGCGGGTCGATGTGAACGAGACCGTGTGGGGTATGTTGAAAATGCTGCATCGTCTGGTCGGGGAGGGGGTTGCTGTAGAGTGGGCACCAGGAAACGATGTCTGGCCGATTCTCATTGACCCGTCGCAGATCGACCAGATCCTCGCCAATCTGGTGGTGAACTCTCGCGATGCCATGAAGGGACAGGGGAAGGTTCGTATCGAAACGCGGAACTGTTCGTTTGATGGCGACTCGGCAGTTCCGGTGAAGGGCATGGTCCCAGGTGACTATGTGCAAATAGCTGTTATCGACTGGGGTTGCGGCATGGATGCGGCAACCAGAGCGCGCATTTTCGAACCGTTCTTCACTACCAAGGAACTCGGAAAAGGAACAGGTCTCGGCCTGGCCGTCACCTACGGCATCGTGAAGCAGAACCAAGGGGAGATCACGGTCGAGAGCGAACCGGGAGCCGGAGCCTCGTTTCGGGTGTTTCTGCCGCGTCTCAAGACCGAGCAGCCTGCCGTTAAGGAAAAAGGCGAGGCAACACTCGAGCATCGGGGACGCGAAACCGTGTTGCTCGTGGAAGATGAGCCGGAAGTGCGAGAGGTCACGCGGCAGCTGCTTGAGAGGTTCGGTTACACGGTTCTTCTGGCTGACACTCCTGAAGGGGCGATTGAGATCGTGAAAACGCACCAGCCGATGCCGATTGATCTGCTGATCACGGATGTCATCATGCCGGAGATGAACGGGAAGGAACTGTCACGACGAGTGCTCGAACTGAAGCCTGGCATGAAGATCCTGTTCATGTCCGGGTATCCGGCCGAGGTGATTGCCGATCAGGGAATAGTGGCGGAAGGGCTCCCCTTTATCCAGAAGCCGTTTCCCGGCAAACGACTAGGGGAGAAGATTCGCGAAGTGATGGATGAGAAGCCCGCACCGAGTCCCGTGAGTTCCGTTCCGACGAAAACTCTCTGAACGGTTGGCTGGTACGGCGGTCGCCTTAGCCCAACCTTCGATACTGTTTCCGTGGTTCGTGTCAGGCGCGGTTCAACGCATGGTGATCAGTCGTTCCTGCCACATCAGGTAGTTGCGATACGGCGGAAACGCATCGCCGATCATGATGATCGGCTTGAAAACGATTCGTACTGTCTCGCGCACGCCTTCAGGGGGAACACGCCCGAATACCAGCATCAAAGGAATGATGAAGGCGATCGGAAAGGCAAAGTAGCAGACAACCGAAATGATCAGGATCGTGATGGCGATCGAACTCGGCTTCATGCGCCGGCCCTTCCCCTAGAACTCGGCGCTCTTGGGGGTGCGGGGGAAGGGGATGACATCACGAATGTTCGTCATGCCTGTGACGAACATCAGGAAACGTTCGAATCCCATTCCGAAGCCGCTGTGAACGGCGGTGCCGAATTTGCGGCTTTCGAGATACCACCACAGGCTCTCTTCGGGAATCTTGAACTCGGCAATCTTCTGTTTGAGCACGTCGTAACGCTCTTCGCGCTGTGACCCGCCGATGACTTCGCCGATGCCGGGTACCAGCACGTCCATGCCGCGAACGGTCTTGCCATCATCGTTGAGCTTCATATAAAACGCTTTGATCTCTTTGGGGTAGTCGGTGAGAATGACCGGTTTCTTGAAATGCTTCTCGACCAGATACCGCTCGTGCTCAGACTGCAGATCGATGCCCCACTTGTCCACGAGGTAGGTGAACTTCTTCTTCTTGTTCGGGTTCGAGTCGCGCAGAATTTCGAAGGCCTCGGTATAGCTCATGCGATGGAACGGGTTGTCGACGATGAACTGCAGTTTTTCGATGAGGTTCATGTCGCTGCGTTCTTCCTGCTTGCGCGTCTTCTCTTCTTCGATAAACAGCTTGTTTAGAAACTCGAGATCTTCGCGGCAGTGCTTCAGCGCCCAGGCGGTGAGATACTTCAGAAAGGCTTCCGCCAGGTCCATGTTGTCTTTGATATCGTAAAAGGCCATCTCCGGCTCGATCATCCAGAACTCGGCGATATGGCGCGTCGTGTTCGAATTCTCGGCACGGAAGGTCGGCCCGAAGGTGTAGATCTTGCCGAGGGCCATTGCAGCCAGTTCGCCCTCGAGCTGACCCGAGACGGTCAGGTTGGTCTGCCGGCCGAAAAAGTCCTGGCTCCAGTCCACGCTTCCGTCTTCCAGAAGCGGCGGAGCTTTCGGGTCGAGCGTGCTGACGCGGAACATCGCTCCGGCCCCTTCGCAGTCGGAGCCGGTGATGATCGGCGTGTGCATGTTGTAGAAGCCACGTTCGTGAAAGAAGGTGTGAATCGCGTAGGTCATCTGGTGCCGAATGCGGAACACGGCGCCGAAGGTGTTGCTGCGGAAGCGCAGATGCGCCTTCTCGCGAAGAAATTCCAGAGAGTGTCTCTTGGGCTGAAGCGGGTATTCTTCAGGGTCGGCGATGCCGAGAACCTGGACTTTTGTCGCCGCGAGTTCGATCGCCTGTTCCGACCCCTGTGATCGAATGGTCTTGCCTTCGATGCGCACGGAGGCACCGGTGGTCACCTGGGCCAGTTCGGCTTCAGGAATCGTGCCGTAATCAACGACGGCCTGAAGATTGCGAATCGTCGAACCATCATTGAGTGCGATGAACGCAACATTCTTACTGGTACGCTTGGTGCGCACCCACCCCTGCACGATGGTGATCTCATCAGACGGTGTGGAACTGAGTATCTGGGCGACGGTTCGAGTGATCATGCGTTGACTCCTGATTGACACGATGCGATCTGCGCCGGTCGGTTCCCCCGAGCCAGGCGCCGCGAGTATACCCCGAATCCTTATTCAGGGCAATACCGCTGTGATCGCGATCCTCTGCATCACGAGTCAGTAAGGCAGGCAGTGTGCCGCGAAACTTTTCCAGTAGAATAGTGCCGAAGATTCTCTCGACCATTCAGGTATACAGCCATATCAGAAGCGCGCGAGAGAACAGGCCAGGGAGTACAAATTACTTGATTTTGCGAAGACCTTCCGGCATACTCTGCCGCGGCGCAAGTTGATCTGAAGGCTTGAGCCGTGGCTGTCGGCATGACTGTCGCGGCACGTCACACAAGAAACTTCCGTGTTTGGATGCTGGAGGAATGCCTGTATGCCATCTGTGCAAAAAGAGGGTGCCCGCTACCGCCTTGCCGTCGTCGTTCTCCTGACGTGTGTGGGCTGGTTTCTGTCGAGCTGTCCGCTCCGTGCGGATCTGAACGGTCTGCAGGCCGAAAAGAAGGCGTGCCTCGACGAACTCGCATTGACGAGAGAAGCGATTGAGCTCGCGAAAGGGGCGGTTGCCGATGCGGGGCGAATCAGGGCCGGAATCGAGAAAGCCCTCGGTTTGTATTTGGCGGCGCGTGACGAACATGCAAAAGCGCTGGCTCAGATTCGTTCACGATTGCGAGAAATCGATGTTCAGTTGGCGAAACTGCGATCACCTAACGATCTGGCCGATGCCTGGAACGCGTACAAAAACAATCGTACCCCCGAACAATTTGTACGACTGTGGAAAGCGGCGAGGGGCGTTCCACCAGATCATGCCACGCTCGAAGACTACGATCTGCATGCTCGCATTCTCCACAAAGAGATCACGAACAAGGTGGTCATTCCTGTCGGAATGTGTCTGGTCAAGATCGGCGGCCTGATTAAACAGATCAACGAACTGGCATTCAACGGTGTCGGCATCTGTCATCCGCGAGACGCGGATGGGGCCCTGGAGGCTGTGGATGAGCTTCTGGGAACCATGCAGAAGCATTTTCAGAAATTCGAAACGCGATTCGGAATGCAAGACGACAAGCTGCTGGCCGCAGGTGTCGTGGTCGAGCTGTCGAAGAACTTTCAGGATTTGTACGATCCGCAGGAGTTGTTGCCCGAAAAGCTCAAGACCTGGGCGCAGGATCTGGGCGACAACAAATACGTCAACTGGATTCCGCAGCGTGCGATCGGGAAACTGCAGGAGGAAGCGGAGCGAATGGCCGATGAAGCCTACGAACAGGCGAACATCGACCTGTACGGAACAACGGATCGAGCCGGCGAATACGCACGCTATGAGAAGCTGCGGGACGACTTCGCGAAAGCGGCTGACGAATCCGAGAAAGTGCTGGCTGTCGCGCAACAGCCGGTTGATGAGTTCGCGAAACGGGTTGCTGCTGCTCGAGAACGCTTCGATCGTTTGCAGGCAACATTTGAAAAACTCGTGAAGCGGCAGGCGGAGCTCGAGAAGCGACACCTCGACCTGCTGGCCGACATTTTTACTGAAACGAAACGAGAACTGGCAAAGCCGATTCCCGGAGAGGCCGTCGCGATTGACCAGCCCGAACTTGTCTGGGAGAGCTTGCTTGACGAGTCTTCGCTGCAGGGGAAAAGGCAGGAAGCCGGCTGGTTGGCGGCTGATCAGGCGACATCGCAGCTGCTGGGGATCCCGAATGAGCTGCGGTTCGGCAGTGAGACCAAAGTGGCGCAGGTGATGCGCTCAAAGGAGATGATCGCGGAGACAGACGAGGCAGGCCGGCAGACGACCAAATACCTGACTCGTATTTCTCTGGGGAACCAGCGCATTGTCTACAATTACGACAAAGTGCGATTTTCTGAAAGTACTGGTTGTGTTTCGATACAACTGGCCAATCGTCGCATCACCGGACGGAAACCAGGGCGAACTGCCGTGAAGCTGACGGTTGCGGGGGCCGGTGCGATTACCTACGACGCCTATGGCCATCAGAGGCTCGAGACTCGAGACTTTGCGTCAGAACGCTCCATTCAGGTTCTGGCCGTGAAAGATCTGGAGGTGCGTTACGTCGATTCCACGTCTCGACTTCCGGTCGAACGTATCGATCTGGTCACGCGAGAGGGTAACTCCATCAGTTCTCGAGAACTTCAGTTCATCGCTCAGGTCGACTGGGGACATGAGGTGGTCTCGCGTCCCCTCGACCTGGCGCAGCTGGCCTTCAAAGTGGTCGGTGACCCGTGCGTGACGGTGATTCGAAAACAGAACTCTATCGTGTTGGAAACCACCAACCGTGCCGGAGAGTGTCAGCTTGAAGTAAGTGCCGTCGGGCAGGCGAACTTCACGCGCCGGATCAGAGTGACCAATAGTCTCATTCGAGGAGTCGTGAAAATGCCCGACGGCTCGCAACATCGGGCGGGGACGTTGCAGAACGCCCTGTCTTTGCCTGTCGGCCAGCCTGCGGAGATGGCCCTTGTCATTCAGGGTCCGGCCGCGCCGAACGATTTTTTCGTCGAGTGGGCATACGACCGTCACGGCAAGACGCTGAAACCCGGAACGGAAGGGGTCGACGCACGAGCGACCGGAGGCTTTTCCACACGCAGTGGAGCACCGGAAAGCCTGTTGTCGTTTTCCTTGACCCGCGATTGTCTCGATCTGGCCATGGCATCGAAAAAGGGCGCCTGGTTTGATCGAACGCCAGTGCGTGTCGGGGCGGAGGTGAAGCAGCGCTCTGACGGCCGAGTCGTGGCCGTGTTCGGCTTCGGTGAATTCATTCCCGTTGCGACAATCAAACAATTGAACGTGATTACGCGTGAAGGTGGCTCGGACGGAACCATTGTCGACTCGTTCCCTCTCTTCCTGCCTGGTGATGCGAAACATCATCAGAAGGCGTTCGCGCTGCGTCTCGACCTGGACTCGGGAGATCGACTAGTGCTTCCCCTGAATGCTGTCGCACAGCCGCGACCCGGAACGTTGGTCTTTTCCATCGACGGTTCGAACGGCGCCGTCATCTTCAATATGGCCGCTCGTGGTCGCACCGGATGGGATGAACTGGTGTATCGCATTACCGCCGAACAGGCGGAGCGCATGCATGTGAATCTTGCCGACGGTCTGGTTGAGGCAAGATTGCAACTCTCGATCAATCGGCTCGAACTCTGGAAACGCGGTACGGGGGCTCGAATGACGGTGTTCGGACCCGAGAGTGAACGCATGGAAGGCTACGCAGTAACCTGGAAAACCTCGACCGGAGAGGTCACGACGCCTTTTAAACGCGAAGGGGTGACATTTGTCTGCGACAGTCCGGCTGACATTCTTCTCATCGAGGCGATTCTGCTGAATCCGCGAGGGGCTGAGTGCGGTGTTGTCCGAGCTGACACGACGGGAAAACAGCTCGAACTCTATGATCCGGATACCAGGCCTGTGATCACGATCAATACCCCGGCGCCGATGAAAGCCGGTGCCATCGTCAGCCTGCAAGCCCAGGGCTCGGGGTTGCCGCTGACCGGGCCCCTCTCGTTCAATGAAGCGGAATACACGACGGTCTGGAAGGTGACCGGCCCGCTGGCGAAAGTGAGAACAGTTGATGGCAAGCTGATTCCTCAGGGCCGCGATCGATTTGTGGCGATCGGACACATTGAGTTGCTGCGCAACGTCCCGGTCGGCGGAGCCGACATTCCGATCACCATGGAGTTGTACCGAAAGACTTCGTGGCGCGAAGCGAAGCCGCAGACTCAGCTTGTCGGTACGGCGAAAGTTGTGTTACGCGCATTGCATAATCCTTCACTGCCGGCATTCGTCGGGCAGGTGCAGTTTGCGCAGCCATCATCTGATTCGGGGCAGTCAGCTCAGACGAGCCAATGGATCGAGGGTCCGCCGGAAGTTGCCCTTGAGCGTATGACGCCGTTGCAGGGCAACAATCCGTTCAATACGCAGAACCCCATAGTCAATACCACCATCAATGGGGTGACCTACACCTCGACGGAAACGATACCAGTTACGTCGTTGCCGGAACCTCCGAAGCCCGCGACAGAAACGGTAGCGCCACCACCTCCGGCTCCCCCTCAGCCTGGAAACCCGTCGATAACCACCTCGGCAGCGGACAAGAACGATGGCGATCGCGTTTTGCCTGCGGCCGGCGGAACGATTGTCGACACGGTGACCTACGCCAATCTGACTCCCGGCACGCTGTATACGCTGAATGGCACGGTCATGGACAAGACAACCGGACAGACGACGGGTATCACGACGCAGAAGACCTTCACCCCCAATGCCGCTACCGGTCAGGTCACGCAGGAATTTGTGATCGCGGCTGCCTTTGCCGGAAAAACGCTGGTGGTCTTCGAGCGGTTGTCGGATGCGGGTGGTCAGAAGGCAGAACACGCGAATCTCAATGATGCAGCGCAGACAGTTTCCGTGCAGGCTCAACCTGCGCCAACCCTATCTACTACGGCGAAAGACAAGACTGATCAGGACAAGACTCTGCCTTCTTCCGGCGGAACGATCGTCGACACCGTGACTTATGCCAATCTGATTCCAGGGGCGGCCTACACTCTGAATGGCGAACTCATGGACAAGGCGACTGGTCTGACCACGGGCATTACGGCGCAGAAGAATTTTACGCCCAATGCCACGAGTGGTTCGGTCGATCAGGAATATACGGTGACGAATGCGCAAGCTGGCAAGACGCTGGTCGTGTACGAGCGACTATCGGATGCAACCGGCGTCAGAGCCCGACATGAGAACCTGAATGATGCGGCGCAGACGATAACGGTGGAGGCGGCTCAAGCAATCACGGGGGTGACCGGTTCCATTGGCTTCGCGAATGTGAATCTGGCGAATCCAACTATTCATATGGCCTGTATCCTCCTGGATCCGAACACCGACCAGGGAAGCCTGAGCGCAGGGGGAGGGCAGATGGGCAACGTGAATCGGGTGTTCGATATTCATGTGACTCCCACCTACAACATTGGAGACGGCGATCCCTGGATTCACTTCGAACGTGCGCAGGCCAATTCCGGAAGCGTGAACTGGAAGTTGTCTGCGAACCCGGAGGCCACAAACACGCTCTTCTACAATACCGCTCAGAATATCAGCGTGTTTAACGTCAATACGCGGGTGAAGCTCTTGGTCGAACAGAATGTTGCAGGAGGCGGCGGGGCCAAGCTCAAGCTCGAGTTGACCGTCACTCGGAACGGCAACGGCACGACAGCTGGTGATTACCAGCTGGTAGTGCATACTGCCGAGTATGTGAACTGAGGGAGATTTCGAGTATGAACCGTGCACAATCAGTCATCTGTTCACTATTCCTGTGTGTGCTTGTGAGTTTCCTGTCGACTCTACCTGCTGCGGAGTTTCGAACCATCAACCCGATTCATGCTCCCACCCGCGACACCTCGGGTACGGCCTCGGTGGTTGATCCTGCCCTGCAGAAAGCACGTCAACGTCTCGAGACGCGCACCGTCGACCTTGCTCGAGCGGCCCTCACGCGTCTGATCGAGGCTTGGCAGACCGGTGGTGATCTGAACGCGTTGTTGTCAGAACGGTTTTACGATCGCAAGCGATTCCTCGACGTACGAGAACGCGTTAGCCCGGTCGATGCGAAGCTGCGCCTGCAGGCGATCGAGGCGATTCAGGTGCTCTCGCGGTCCTTTGACTCGCATCCTCGAGTCGCCGGGGCCTGGGTGCTCAATAGCCGCGTCTCGATACGCGCGCGAACTCAGCTCGAATACACGCACCCCAAGGGAGGCTTTCAGAAGCTCGAAGGGGTGAACGAATTCGTCGTGCATGTGGCGCAACCACTGTATCGGCAGCTGTAATGTTGACGAATCGAGAATACGACATGACACAGATACGAAAAGTCCTTTGGATTCTTGTTCTTGCCGTCAGTTGGTTCGTACTTTTTCCGTTCTCGATTGGGGCGGAAACTGCGGAACAGGGTGCCGTGCATCTCGACGGAGATCTGATGTTTCGCGGTGATCACTACGAGGTTGAAGGTGACGGCCGAAATGCGCCGTATCCGTTCACCGGCACGCATCGATATCTCGACTTCAATCTCGAGTTGCAGCGTGCGGTCGGCGAGTATGAAAACTGGCATCTGCGGCTGGGGGGCGTCGCCAACGATTCACGATATCGGTCTTCCGATCGAGGAGCGGAGCTCGAGCGTTTGCGTTTCACCTGGGAAAAGGGAGATGCCGGAACTCCGTTCAGATTTGAGGCGGGCGAAATCTACGGAAACTTCACCAATAGAACGTTACAGCGAGCGTTGCGCGGGTTTTTGCTTGATTTACAGCCGGTTACCCGAGGTTCGACGCGAAGATCGATTCAGTTTCTGTGGGGTCTGGCGCGTGGCGACTGGAAAGATCCTTTTACCGATCGCGATCAAAGTGTCGGGCTGTCGGTGCTGGAAGAACATCGGGATGATCTGCGTCTTTCACTGAATTGGGTGGCAAATCGGCGAGATTCGACGACGCTCCGCTCTGCGTTGAGCCAACAGGTGTTCAGTCTCGCGTTCGAAAAGCCGCTCGATGTGCAGCATCGGCATTCGCTGGAAAGCGAGTATGCCTGGTTTCGTGGCGATCACGAGGGCGATGGTACACCTGGAAGTGGCTCTGGTAAAACCGATACCGGACTGTTTCTGCAGCTGCGCGGGCAGACGAACCCATTCGGATACACCTGGCGTTTCGAAGAGTATGGCAGGGATTTTCGCCCGGTCGGGGCAAACATCACGCAGAATCGACGTGCACTCGAGGGCTATCTGTCGTGGCAGCTCGAGAAAATCCGCACCTTGTCGTTTCGCATGCAACGCTATCGCAATGGGTGGGAGAGCCTGAACCCGGTTGATTCTGACACTGTCGGGGTAAGCCTTAATGGTCAGGTCTCACCGCATGACAAGTTATACCTGAGTCTGAATGCCTATGTCGACCGGGCCGATGATCATCTTGATACGGTTGATTCACGGTCGCGTACAATTGATCTGAATCTGTCACGGCCGCTACGACCAAACCTGAACGGCAGGCTTGGCTTTGCCTACCGTGACTTTGATAATCATCTGGGGGCTACTGGTGACAATCGAGCTCTGCAGACGGTGGTGGGGTTTGACCAGTCGCTACTGTGTCACGGAGCTCCGCTGACCATCGGTGTGAATCTCGTTCGAAACAGGGTCGACTCTTCCGGGATCGTGTCGAAAGACTGGTCGTCAGGGTTGACCGTATATCGCACCGCAGGAAATCAGGAGTTCGGGCTGACCTGGAACGCTCAGGCCCTGGACTATCAACCGACTGCCAATGCCGATGTCTTCGCCAATGATCTTGGGTTCAGGTGGCAGCGAAGGAACGGGGATACTGTGTTCGGGGTTGAGCTTTCTCGCAATCGACGCGATGAGACCCGTGCCTGGCGCTACGCATTTTATCTGGGTACGGAGTTTGCAGAAACGCTCACTCGGGGACGACGGCGACCCAAAGATGAGACCAGTGCGACGACCGGTACCACCGAGGCTTTTGAGGTCACCAGGGTTCAAATTGGTGCTTCTGCCACGGAGTTACTGGAACGCCTTAAGCAGAGTGGTATTGTCATGACGCGACTTGGTCGCCTGTCTACCGCCGATTATCCGGTGTATCAAGACCTCTTTGAACGCCAGACGCTGGCCATCGAAGAAGACAACCAGAATCGGATCGTGCGAGCCGGAGCGGTTGTCAGGCTCGAAGACTTTGCGAGCTCGGCGGACATCATGGATGTGTATAACCGAGTGCGTCGTCGCTTATTAGAGCGTCTGGGCAATCCGACGAACTCATACGAACGTGGCGCAATTGGTCCGACGCTCGCGGATGACATTCGTTCCGGAGCCTTTGTGCGAGTGCTTGACTGGCAGACACCGAACGGAATGGTTCGCCTCGGCTTTCCCCGGCGACTTGACGGCAGGTTACGGCTCGAAGTACAGGTTGCCGCTTCATTCCCGCGCGAAACCGAAGGGCTGTGGGGGTTCGAGAACGTCAACTGAGCAACCGGGAGTGAGTTGCTCGCTGCCTGCGCTCATGGGCGGTGCTTCGCGCGCTGGGGTTCGAAGACGCCACGACGGTGTTGGCGTTCCTGGCGGGCGAGGCGACGTGCGAACTTGTACAATTCTTCCTGGCTGCGATAGGGGTCGGCACCTTTGGCCGGGGTGAGGCAACGATAGGTGCCGTCCGGTAGCAGTTGTCGCGCTTGCACGTTGTCGCGGAAGGCGGCTTCGAGAATCTGCATGATGCGTTCGCGCGGCCCGGCGGCATTGACCGGTACCAGCAGTTCGATCCGGCGATCGAGATTGCGCGGCATCCAGTCCGCGCTCGAGAGAAACAACAGTCCGTCTCCGCCCTGGTGAAAATACGCCAGCCGCGCATGTTCAAGAAAACGGTCGATGATCGAAACGACGGTGATGTTTTCGCTGAGCCCCTTGACCCCGGGGCGCAGGCAGCAGATGCCGCGCACGTTCAGGTTGATCCTGACTCCGGCCTGCGATGCGGCATAGAGAGCCTCGATGATTTCCGGGTCGACCAGCGAGTTCATCTTCGCGGTGATCCGGGCTTCCTGACCCTGGCGCGATCGCTCAGCCTCGCCGCTGATGAGACTCAGCAGGCGGTCTCTCAACCCGAGGGGGGCGGCCGAGATCTGTCGATACTGCAACGGTTGCGAATATCCGGTGATTGCGTTGAAAAACTGCGAGGCGTCAAGACCGAAGTCGTCGGCGGCGGTGAACAGGCTGACATCAGCATAGACGCGAGCTGTCGACTCATTGTAGTTGCCGGTGCCGAAATGAATGTACCGGCGAATGCCGTCGGCTTCTCGCCGCACGACGATGAAACACTTGGCATGGGTCTTGAGACCTTTGATGCCGTAGATGACCTGAACTCCCGCTCGCTCGAGTTCACGCGCCCACTCGATGTTTCGGGCTTCGTCAAAACGGGCTTTCAGCTCGACCAGTACGGTGACGTGCTTGTCGCACGCCGCGGCCCGGGCCAGAGCCCCGACAATCGGGCTGCGCGCCGAGGTGCGGTAGAGAATGCCCTTGATGGCGAGAACGTCCGGGTCGTCGGCGGCCTCTTCGATGAACTGAACCACGGGGTCGTAGCTCTGCATCGGATGAAACAGCAACACGTCCTTCTGCGCGATGACATCGAACGTACTGACACCGGTCGGAAAATCAGGCGAAGGCTGCGGAGCCCATGATTCCACCTTGTACTCATCGAACCCGGCGGTATTGGCCAGTGCCATGAATGAACCGAGCTGCAGCGGTCCGGTCATGTGGTAAATCTGCTCATCCTGAATCTGCAGTGCCTCTTTCAGAAACGACAGCGTCGACCCCGGGCAGCGCCGGTCGATCTCGAGTCGAATGCAGGGACTCTGCCGCCGGGCATCGAGCACTTCCTCCATCTCTTCGAGAAAATTGTCGACCTCGTCTTCAGCCACGGCCAGATCGGCGTTACGTGTGATGCGAAACGGAATCGATTCGCAGATCGGCTCGCCCGGGAACAGGCGTTCCATGTGCAGGAGAATCACCTCTTCGAGCAGCACGAACTGGTACCCGACTTCACCCGGCAGAGCGACGAACCGCGGCAGCGAGCGCGGCAAGGGAATCAGCGCGAATCGGAATGGCAGCTTTGACCCCTTCGGTGACATCAAGCGTACGATCAGATTCAGGCCAAGACCTGGAAGGAGAGGAAATTCCGAGGGTGAGGAAATGGCCATCGGCGTGATGACCGGAAAAATCTCCTGTTCGAAGATGCGCTCGAGATGGTCGAGATGATCATGCGTGAGGCGCTCGATCGGATACCGATGGATGCCGGCCTGCGCCAGACCCGGTTCAAGTTCGTCGGCCAGCAGGGCATATTGATCGGTGATGAAACGGCGAACCACTCGGCCGATCGCCTGCAGTTGCTCGGTTGCGGTCATGCCCGATGGATCCTGTTTGGCGCCCATGCCGAGACTGATCTGGCGTCTCAAGCCGCCGACCCGGACCATAAAGAATTCGTCCAGGTTTGACGCGGTGATGGCCAGGAATTTGAGCCGCTCGAGCACGGGTAGATTGCGATCGCAGGCCTCATCGAGCACTCGCCGATTGAACTCGAGCCAGCTGAGTTCGCGATTGAAAAATCGCGGCCCCGTGGCGCGCTTTGATTTACCGGCAGGCATGGTGACTGCCGGAACGATGGAGTCCGGGCGCGCGTGCGCGGCTTTCCCGGGTGTCGGGTGCGGGGTGGGGGTGGAACGTTGTCGGGGCATGCGAACTGACTCCTTACGCGCGACGTAACACGACTTTCAGGCCGTAGACCTCTTCGAACATCGATCCTTTTTCCTTGATCGCCTGCCGTTCGAGGGTCAGATCTTCGAGGTCGGGAATGCCGATCGACAGTTGCCCGTCTTCCCGGCTGAGCACGACTTCGCGCGCATTTTGCAGGTGGTTGCGATCGAGCGCGTCAGCGACGCGCAGAATCGAGGCCAGTTTGGCGACGGCCATGCGATTGTCGCGCGTCAATACGGCATATTCCTGATGCTCAGCTGACGGGGTCGCGCGTCGATGATACCGGGCGACGAGACTGATGAGAATCTTGTCGATGATGGTCAGCCCGAACAGGTCGCTGTTGAGAATCAGATACATCGAATGCTTGTGGTGCTGTCGGCTCGAAACGAACATGCCGATGTCGTGCAGTAATGCCGCCAGGTGCAGCAAGGCTTCGTAGCGTTGCCCGAGCCGGTGTTCTTCGCGCAGAAAACGAAACAGCTTGATGGAAAGATCGGCCACATGCTGTGCATGCCGTTCATCGAACTGGTACTTGGTCCCGAGACTCAAGGCCGAATGAATGGCCTGCTCGGCGAAATCGCGACTCCAGGCGCCGCGTGCCGCCATTTCCTGCAGCAGACCCTCGCGCATACTGGTGGGAGAAACGAGAATGGTTTTCACTGAGAACGCCTTGGCGATCTGGCGATACGTCATCAGGGCCGGGCCGATTGTTTCCGCTTCCTGGTATGTCAGGTGCTCGCGTCGTACCAGTTCTTCGACCGGAATGAGCGCCAGTTTCTCGGCGAACGAGTTGAAGGCTTTGGGGGTCAGCGTGTAGAAGCCGCTGGGGTCGGGGTCTGTCTTCAGACGTGATGAGGCAAACCGCATGTCGCCCGACACGGCGATCAGCGTGTCGATCTGGGTGATGGGCACCGAACGCCGAATGACATCGACATTCGTTCTTATGTGCTGTTCAAGCAGCTTACGCTGTCTATCGACAGGTACTTTCGAAGCCTCGAGCGTCTCGCGCATGCGCAGAGAGCCCAGACGATACATGTTCGAAAAGCTGACATGACCATCGTGCAGCAGCAGCAGATCGGTGTTGCCGCCCCCGACCTCAACAATCATCGCGTGCCCGTGATCCCAGATCGACTTGTCGGGCAGCAGATGGCGGGCGGCCAGATAGGTCAGTCGACTTTCTTCCGCCTCTTCGATCGCTTCGATCTGAATGCCGGTTGCGATGTACACTCGGTCGAGAAACGTATCGCGGTTGACCGCTTCGCGAACTGAGCTGGTGGCCACGGCCCGTACTTCTTCTGCCGGAACTCCGTATTCCGCTAGTGTCTGCTTGAACCCCTTGAGAATGCGTACCGATTCCTCAATGGTTGAACCCTCGATGCGACCGCGTGTGAAGGTGTCTTTTCCGAGTCGAACCGGATGCTGGAGAGACTCGAGAATCTGAAACTCGCCATCGTCCGTAGGTTGGGCGATCATCATGCGAATGGCGGTTGAGCCGACATCGATGACGGCCACAAGCGGAACCCGGGCGACGGGGACGGAAGCGGCGGGCGTTGTTTGTACGACCTGTGCCGCCGGCACCTTGATCTGGCGATCTTGCACCGGCAGGGCGGGCTGCTCGAGCATCTTTCGACCCTTCTTTTTCGACTTGAGAGTCTTCTTGCCGGTGAAACTCTTTTTGCCACCTTTGGTGTTTTTCACCGCGGCCTTGGTCAGGAAGAGTTCCTTGCGAAGCGGTTTCCCGCCTTTCTTCTTGCTTTTTTTCGTCGGTTTTGGATGTTTGGCCATAGAGTTCAGGCCTTCAACTGCCGAGCAGCCAGTGCTGCCGCACCCAGGACGACGGCATCATCGCCGCACGCCGCTGCCGCCACTTTCAAACCGGTCGTGTAGGCTTTCATCGCCTCGGTTTTGATGGTGCTCTCAATTTCTGCCAGATAGAGTTTCGGCATGGCTTCGACGAGACCGCCGCCGAGCACGATGACATCAGGGCCGATCAGGTTGACCGCGCTGGCGATGGCGCGACCGAGCTGCCGCGCCGCACGCCTGACGATCTTTTCAATGGCGGTATCGCCCTGCTCAATTGCCCGCAGCAACGTTTTCGAGCGAATCTTCTCCAGATCGGTGCCCGCTTCGGCATAGAGATGGGGGGCTTCGCCGCGAAATGCGGCGGCGGCACATTCGCGCGCGATGGCGAGACGCGAAGCGATGGCTTCGATACAGCCACGGCGGCCGCAGCCGCACTGGGGGCCGTCGCGCTGAACCTGAATGTGCCCGATTTCCATGATCGACCCCGTTTTTCCGCGCAGCAGGTTCCCCTCATAGACGCAACCGCCGCCGATGCCGGTTCCTGGGAAGACGCCGAGGACGCAACGCCCGCCCTTTCCTGCGCCGAACTGGTATTCGCCGAAGGTGCCGACATCGACATCGTTACCCACAAAGGCCGGGCAACCGAACTCGGTTTCCAGTTCCTTGCGCAGGGTAACGTTCTTCCAGCCCAGATTGGGGGCCTCGAGGATGACGCCCTTGTCGAGGTCGATGGTTCCGGGGCAGCCGATGCCGAACGCTTTGACTTGAGCGCCCGGAGCTTTGGCTTCAGTAAGAGCGCCGCGAGCCAGTTGAATGATCTGCTCGACCCCGAGTTTCTGACCGCCGCGATCGCGGAGTTTCTCGCGCTTGCTGCCGAGAATCTTGAAATCCGCATCCATGACGGATGCCATCATCTTGGTGCCGCCGAGATCGAATCCGATCACGTAGCCGTTCTTCTTGTCGCCCATGTATCAGCCCCTCCTGTCGCCTCGGAAATGCGTTGTCCTGTGCCGAAGATTCTACCGCATCGGCGCGAGAGATGCCACGAATCCGTTTGCCGGCACAGGGTTCGATTTTTCCACCTGTGACGCCCGTTTTCGCGTGGAAAATCCAACGCAAATGCTTGCTATCGATTGTCTTTAGGGCTTTTGGGCTCACACGAAGGAAGACGAGTGCAATGACCCTGAGTGCCCCGAGAGCGAGAGTCGATGACACCGTTCGACGTCCACGATGGACGTCGCCGAGAGCGTCCGCAGGAGCGGACTCTCGAGGGAAATCGGTGTCATCCCTCGAAGCGATCGGCCGGCACTCAGAGGGCATGGAACGGTCTGACGCGAGTGAGCCGAAAAGCCCGTCCCACGCGGGAAAAATTTGCATGTGCCCTGGTTGGAAAATCGCCGTAGTGGTCGAACCTGTCGACCTGAATTATAATACCTAGACGTTCGGTGCACCGATTCATTCGGAGCGTCATCACGTCTGACGATCGTTTGTGCGATGTCTGCGCAGATCGGCCCTGGATCATTCTTTTCCCATCTGCTGGGAGTTGAGTCATGAATTCTTCGTGTCCGTTTTCTCCGATCGACCCGCCCTGGCGACCGGTCACGCGAGACGGCATCGAGCGCCTGACCATCGGTGACCGCTCGTTTCTCTCGATCGATTCAGCGGTTTTGCGCCGACTGGCGCGCGAGGCGTTTCATGACGCGTCGTTCTTTCTTCGGTCGTCTCAAATCGACGGGTGGGTTGGCATTCTGCGCGACCCGGAGAGCAGTGAAAACGATCGCTTTGTCGCCGGCAGCCTGATCAGAAATGCCATCATCGCAGCGGAGGGTGTTCTGCCGCTCTGCCAGGATACCGGCACGGCTGTGATCGTGGCAAAGCGCGGCGAATGCGTGCTGACGGGCGGTGGTGACGAAGAAGCCCTGGCGGCAGGCATTCGTGACACCTATGCCGGGGACTGTCTGCGCTACTCGCAGATGGTCGCCACCAGCCTGTTCGACGAAGCGAATTCGCAGGACAATCTTCCTGCGCAGATCGATATCGGGTTCGCGCCTGGCGAAGAGTACTATTTTCTTTTTGTCGCAAAAGGCGGCGGATCATCGAACAAGACGGTGCTGAGTCAGGAATCGAAGGCGACCCTCAACCCCGAGTCATTTGAGGCATTTCTGCGTGAGCGCATCAAAGCTCTGGGTGTGGCTGCCTGCCCGCCGTACCATCTGGCCGTGGTCGTTGGCGGCACCTCACCTGAGCAGAACCTGAAGACACTCAAGCTGGCAACGGCCGGAGCGCTCGACCACCTGCCCACGGTAGGTAGCGGCGACGGCTCTCCCTTCCGCGATCCGGTCTGGGAAAGAACCGCCTGTCGCATCGCGGCTGAGCAGGGCTTCGGCGCTCAGTTCGGCGGCAAGTGGCTGGCATTGTCGGCCCGCGTTATCAGACTGCCAAGACATGCCGGCTCGTGTCCGATCTCGGTCGGTGTTTCATGCAGTGCCCATCGCAATCTCGTCGGCCGCATCTCGGCCGAGGGCGCTTTTCTTGAACAGCTCGAGCAGGCTCCGTCCCGCTATGCGAAAGAGCTTGCACGCGTGCCCGACTTCAAGTCCGTGCGTCTCGATTTGTCCCAGTCCATGGAAGCGATGAAGAAGACGCTGTCGGCCTTGTCGATAGGCACGATGGTTCTTTTGTCGGGACCCCTCGTCGTAGCCCGCGATCTGGCTCATGCCAGGTTGTACGAACGCCTGAAGTCGGGCCAACCGCTTCCGGACTACTTCAAGAACCATCCGGTGTATTACGCCGGTCCGGCGAAAACCCCGCCCGGCAAGCCCGTCGGCAGTATGGGTCCGACCACTGCTCAGCGCATGGACGGCTATCTCGAACCGTTCATGGCAAAAGGGGCCTCTCACATCACGCTGGCGAAGGGCAACCGCGCCCCGACGGTCGCCGCCGCCTGCAAAGCTCACGGTGGCTTCTATCTCGGAACCATCGGAGGTTCCGCAGCTCTACTCGCGCAGGAACACATCACCGAGTGCGCTGTCATCGACTTTCCCGAACTCGGCATGGAGGCGGTTCATCGCATCGTCGTCCGCGATCTTCCCGCGTTCATCATTATGAACCACGAAGGCAGAAGCCTCTACTGAGAGTCGTCTGTGTCCCTCCGTTCATTTGTGCAAAGACCGGCAATTCTCGGTGAGGTGCCTGGACAGGCCGAACGCAGATCCCTGCCGGCGTGTAGCCGAAACACTCGGCGTATGAGATCGTCGAATCATCCGATTCTTCGAATTGCCGTGCAAAGGCCGGCGGAGTTGTGTTCCTTGGTGGGAACGCATAGAATGACGACGGTTGAGCAACGACTCAGTTACATCATGGGTAGGGGGCCTTGAGCGTGTCAGACAACGCGGAACGTGAGGATGCCTTGAGTTCGACGGCGAGAACTGACGAAGAGCGTGAACTCGATGAGTTGCTCGATCTTGATCGGCACAAGCTGTCGCATGTGCCGAAGAAGGTTCCGACCCCCAGCGAACGCTGGATGAAGTATCTCGGCTTCCCGGCCGGGCTGTTTCTCTTCCTCTGGATCTACTTCTCGCCGATGCCGGCCGGGTTGACGGGGGCCGGACAGGCGGTCATTGCCTCATTTGCGCTGGCCCTGGTCTGGTGGATCTGTGAGCCGATTCCGACCTACGTGACCTCTCTCGTGCTCATGCTGTTGCTGGTATTTCTCGACGCCTGGGACCAGAAGCAGGTGCTGGCGGTGCTGGGCCTCGATGTGATCTGGCTGAATGTCATGGCCTTCATTCTCAGTTCGATTCTGGTCAAGACGAATCTCGCCAAACGCGTCGCCCTGGCCCTGATCGTACGGTTCGGCACGAGTGCGGGAAGAATTCTGCTGGCATTCGTCGGGCTGCAACTCCTTTTGGCACCTATGATTCCGGCAACGGCAGCTCGGACGGTCATGACGTTGCCGCTGATGCTGGTCGTGGCGGCGATTTTCGGAGCCACCAGTGATGAGCCGAACAACTTCGGTCGCAATCTGTTCCTGCAGAACCTGCTTGGAATCAATATCTTCTCTTCCGGGTTCATGACCGGGAGTGCGGCCAACCTCATTGCTCTGATGTTCATCGACTCGATGACGGGACAGAAGGTGTACTACTCAGACTGGATGCTCGGAAGTCTGCCGATCGTGGTTTCGACCATGCTGATCGCCTGGTTCGTCGGTCCGCGCTGGCTGTTTCCGCTGGCGCCTTCCGATCAGACGCCGCATATCAAGGGCGGCATTCCCGCGTTGCAGAGACAGCTCGATCGCATGGGGCCGGTATCGTTTGCCGAGAAGAAAGCGGCAGCCATCTTTGGGTTGGTCATCTTTCTGTGGGTTACCGATCGTTTTCATCTCGGCTGGTTTGGGTTCGAGATCGACCCGGCCATGGCCGCCATGCTCGGTGCCATCATCTGCTTTCTGCCCAGGCTCGGCATTCTTTCCTGGAATGAGGCGGATATTCCGTGGCATCTGATGATTTTTTCGGCCGGTGCATACGCGGGCGGTCTGGCTCTCGATAACACCGGCGCCGGGCGATGGGCGGTGAATCAGGTGTTCTCAGTCCTGAACATCGCTCCTGACACGAACTTCTGGCTGATCTACATCGGTGTCATCTCGGTGATGATGTATTCGCATCTGGTGTTCACCAGCAAGACCATGCGAACGATGATTCTGATTCCGTTTATCATTCTCATGGCGCGACAGCTCAATCTGTCGCCACTCGCGCTCGCCTTACCCGCGGCTTTCACAATCGACTGGGTCATCACGCTGCCGATCAGTGCCAAGCCGAACGTGATTCTGTTCGGCACCGGGCAATACTCGGTGCTCGATAACATCAAGATCGGGCTGCTGGTTTCGACGATCGGCGTCATTCTGCTCACTCTGGCCGGGTTCACCTGGTTCCGGTTTCTCGGCATTATTCCGTACTGAAGGGGGCGATCATGCGACAGGACATCACGCGGCACCTGAGTGTTCTCCTGGCCGTTCTCTTTTTCGCGGTATCGCCGACGCTTGCGACTGAGCCGGCCTCGGTTCATGAAGACGTGGTATGGAATGAGTTTCGCGAGCGTATCGATCTGCGGGCGGATGGGACCGCATGCGTCGAAGTCGGTATTGTTCCGGGCAAGGGAGTCAGCCGTGAGATTCTGGTGCCGGTGACCGTGGGCAGGCTGGTTTCGGCGAGATTGACTCACCCGGTTTCTCAGGACATCGCTCCTGAGACTCTCGGAGGAACTTCGATTGTCCGAGTGAGCCTTGGTTCATTTTCTGAAACAATCAATGAAATCAAGGTGGAATATATTGCTTCCGGCGCGTTTGCTCCCGCACAGGCTCTGAAGAGTGACTATGGAAACGTGGATGTAAAGTACCAGTTTGTTCAGCTGCATCCCGCGATGATAAGCAGTTTCTCGGCTGAGATAGTTCTTCCTTCGGGTTTGCAACTGAAGGCTGTCGACGAGTTTTCGCCGAAAGCGAAGAAAGATGATCCGAACGAACCGTATGTTCTGCGGCAGACTCCGGATGGCCGAAAAACGGTGCGCATCGAACTCGGCAAGGTCGTTTTCGGTCAGAGAGTATCGATGAAGTGGCGACAGTATCGCAAAGACGGTCAGTATGGACTGTTTACGGGCCTGCTGCTGGCAGCGGCGTTGTATCTGTACTTCTTCCGAGATCTGGTAAAAGTTCCCGATCTCACGCCTGCGGTCTGAAAAGGCCTTCTTACACTGCATCTGAGGCTATCAATGGAGAAAGTCTGAACCATGGAATTCTTGAATAATCTTCTGATTCAATGGAACGTGTATTGGCAGATCCCGATGTTTCGCGTCATTCTCGGTGCTTTGCTGATGGCGGGAGGAATTATCTATCTTCAGTTGAACGAGGCACGATTTTCAGTCGGCCTGATCGTGACGGCGCTTGGACTGTTCATTCTGTTTCATGGTGTTTCGGCAAAAAACGTGCTTGGGCCTGGTGTCAAAGAGCCGAAAGCGGAAAAACCCGCGCCCCCCAAGCCGAAGCCGACCTGGAAGATCGAGCTGGCGTCGCCGACGGTGCGCTGAGATCAACGGTTGCCAGTACGGGGAGGGTGGGGTATGCTTAACGCAGTCTGCTGAACGCCATTACAAGAAATAAGAGGAGGACGAACTCCGATGTCCGAGATCAAGCCTCGATTTGAATTTCGCACCTTCGCTCAGAACTTCGGTCTGGTAACCGACAAGATGCGCCGATTGTCGCCGATCGACAAGATTCGCGAGAGCAGCGAAATCTACATCATGTCCGCCGGAAACAACGAGAATAACACCAAGATCCGCGATGATCTGATGGATATCAAGGTCTTCGTCAAAGAAGAAAAAGGTCTTCAGCAATGGAACCCCCGCATGAAGGGGAGCTTCCCCATGAAAGCGGAAATGATCGAGAAGGAAGTGTTTCCGGCCTTTGGGGTCAGCGTGCCGAAGTTTCAGCGCTCTGAATACACCCTGTCGCAGTTTTTGAATGAGATCATTCGTCCGCACAAAGATCTGGTGCCGGCTCACGTGTTCAAACGCCGCTATGGTTTCATGATCAACGACTGCATCACCGAGTATGCCGAACTGCTGATCAATGGTGCGGCGATTCAGACCGTTGCCGTGGAAGCAGTGGACCTTGATGCGATTTTGAAAGCGAAAGAAATGCTCGGGTTGAACGAATACGAGAATGTGAACTATCTGATGGCCATCAAGCGCATTACCGGCATGGAATCGGCGCCCGCACATTGGAGCCTCGGATTGGCTCAATATCTGAAGTAGAGGAAATCGGCCATGGGAAAAGAAATCGAACGCAAGTTTCTGGTACAAAGTGACGAATGGAAAAAGCTGGCGAAAGGTACGACCTATCGCCAGGGCTACCTGAATTCGATGAAAGAACGAACGGTACGAGTTCGCACCATCGATGACAAGGGCTATCTCACGATCAAAGGCATGACCGTCGGTGCGACACGGGCCGAGTATGAATACGAGATTCCCGGAAAAGAAGCCGACGAAATGTTGACCAATCTCTGTGAAAAGCCGTTGATCGAAAAGCGTCGATACAAGATTCCGCAGGGCAATCTTACCTGGGAAGTCGACGAATTCCTGGGAGACAACGAGGGGCTGACGGTGGCCGAGATCGAACTGCCCTCAGAGGATACCGCGTTTGACAAGCCGGCCTGGATCGGCAAGGAAGTCACCGGTGACCCGAAGTACTTCAACTCGAACCTCACGAAGAATCCGTACAAAAACTGGAAGTAGGAGTGTGTTCATGATGCGCCTTGCCGTCTGTCTGATGGCACTTTTTCTGGCTGCGCCGGTATGGGCCGGGCCTCCGAAACCGCAGCGGGATCCGGTGTTGAGTGCGCGTGAGTGCAAGATGCTGCTCAAACCTGAGCGGTTTGCCGATCGATCGGCCGGGGTAGCGGAAATTCAGAAGCTCGTACGTGCAGCCTGTGACCGAGCCGGCCTGATGTTTACCGGCACCGCCGGCCAGGAAGAATCGATCAGACTGGTGTCTTTTCTCGATACGGCAGCGTTTTCAATCTATCGTCAGGGATACGTTCTGCGGTTTCGTCAGGATGCTGAGCCGGATCGTGATGGAAACGTGCATCGCTCTTCGAAGCGCTATGAGCTGACCTTCAAGTTTCGCCACCCTGACCCGACGGTGGCGATTGAACATGACACAACCGCGCACAGCGGCTTTCAAAGCAGTGAGAGTTTTGAAGAGAACCTGCTGGTCAAAGAAGCGTCGATCGATCGCGTGTATGAACGAAGCGGCAAGGTTGAGATGAAAACGAAGGTAGGTGACAAGCTTTCCTTCTACTCCACGATCTTTCCGGGGCTGGCTCGTCTTGGTATTCCGGGGAGCGAGTCGATTGTCCGAGTTCATGATATTGAAGTCGTTGAATATCAGAGAGAAATCGGCGTTATTGAGCTGGGAATGAGCGCGAGGGCCAAAGCCGTGGTTTCCGTCTGGTACCGACAGGGTGAGACCAAACCGCTGATAGCGGAATTCTCATTCAAGACCAAACTGCGCTCGAAAGATCGACTGCACTCGCTGATCAATCACACGTATCGCAGTTCAGAAGCATTGCTGAGAGAACTGCAATCGGCCGGGAAGGACTGGATTGCCGCCGGGGCGACGAAAACCGGTCTTATCTACCAGACGAACGTTCCCAACCACGATTAGCCATGGCGAAATCTCGTTCGACCGTCATGATGCCGGCAAGCGGTTTCGTGACGGTCGAACTGTTTTCGTCTCGGGGGAACGGTGACGGCGCTTTCACAAGAATTTCACTCTTTTTTTCCCGTCGCGTGTATTCGCATGGCCGCTGAAATGAACTGGTACGGAAAGCTTCTCGCATTTTTCAATCCGGCGCCGCACGTTCCGCCGGTTGCTCCTGAACGAGTGCCGGAAATGTACCGGTTGATACGTTGGCGCATTCTGTCGTCAAGCTTCTTCGGCTATGCCGTGTTTTACATTGTTCGCAATAATCTGCCCCCGGTGGCCAAAGAAGTCGGTGAATCACTTGCCTATGACAAGTCGATGATGGGAACGATTCTCGCCGCGACCGCTCTGTCGTATGGGGTCGGCAAACTCTTTATGGGAGCGTTTTCCGATCGATCGAACCCGAAGCGATTCATGCCGTTCGCTCTGGTGATGACGGCGGTGATTAACTTCCTGTTCGGCGCTTCCTCTTCGTATTCAACCCATCTCGCCCTCTGGACGCTCAATGGTTTTGTGCAGGGAGGCGGGTGGGGGCCGTGCGGGCGGTCGATCGGACACTGGTTCAGTCTGCGCGAACGCGGCACGATCTTCGCCGTTTGGAATATCTCTCACAACGTCGGCGGCGCGGTCGCCGGCGTGCTGGCGGCGCATGTTGCGGTTCTGTGGGGCTGGCCCGCCGCTTTTCATGTGCCGGGGGTTCTGGCTCTGGCCAGTGCCGTGATTCTGTATCTGGGACTCGTCGATACCCCGCAATCCGTCGGACTTCCACCGGTCGAGGATTTTCGTGACGATCACCCGGAGAATCGTGAAACGCATGAGGCAGAGCTTTCAACCAGAGACCTGCTCTTACAAAACATCCTTTTCAATCGTTCCCTCTGGCTGTTCGCCTTCGCCAATTTCTTCGTGTATATCTCGCGTTATGCGATGCTTTCGTGGGGGCCGACCTATCTGAAGGAAGTGAAGCACGCCACCATGCTCGAAGGCGGCACTTCGACCATGCTGATCGAGCTTGCCGGCATTCCGAGCACTCTGCTCATCGGGTGGCTCTCGGACAAATGGTCGGGTCGTCGCGGTATGGTCAGCCTGCTCTGCATGGTGCCCATCTTTTTTGCGTTCTGGGCGATCAAGCTGAACCCTCCCGGGCGTCTGTGGCTTGACCTGACCCTGATGGGCATTATCGGCTTCTTCGTCTACCCGCCGGTCATGCTGCTCGGCGTCGCCGCCCTCGACCTGACGTCGAAGAAGGCGGTGGGCACCGCCGCCGGCTTTGTCGGGCTGCTGGGGTATCTCGGGACGATGGCCCAGGCTCAGGGAATCGGCTATCTGGCGCAGTATCACGGCTGGGACAGCGTGTTCAATGCAATTCTTGCCTGCAATGCGGCGGCGATCTTCCTGCTGGCTTTCACCTGGAACATCAAACCGAGAGCATGAGAATACAGACCAAGCCGTTCGACACCAGGCATATCGAGGAGAAAAATGAGGCTTAGACTGATTCCGTTACTGATCGGGATTGTACTCATGCTGATCGGCGGGGTAATGACAAAACATGCCCTGAATCATACGTCGTCTCGCAACATCGTCAGAAACCATGTTTCCGAGTTGGGTGTCTTTGTGGTCGGCATCTTTTTCGTCACGAAGGCCGTATTCCCCGGAGAAGACGATGATGATTGATTGCGGGTTCTTATTCTCGCAGGCCGAGAGACGAGATTTAACTCCGTGAAGCAATCAGCAGTCGCTTCTCCGCGGTCGTGAGTCGCTTGATGGCACGTTCGCGTTTCGAGGCTTCGCTGCGATCGGCGCAGAGCTCGCGATACACCAGGCGAACCGGGCCGCGGCCGCGCGTATAGCGTGCGCCGATTCCGGTGTTGTGGGCCGCGAGTCGCTTTTCAACATCATTGGTGATGCCGGTGTAGAGCGTTTCATCGCGACATTCGACGATGTAGACGACCCAGGCTTTTTCCTGCAGACCCGTCATGCGTCCTGGTCGCCTAACATGAAGACTTCGACTTGACGCGACTTTCCCTTGACACTGTTTTCGGTCATTCGCCGGAGAGTATTCTGCCGGGCGGGTTCTGCCTGCACGAGCAGATCGCGCGCTGCAAGGTCGATGACGATGCCGCCGCCGGGCTGCTTCATGCCCAGATCGCACAGGCGAGAGGCCAGGTTGACTGTGTCGCCGATCACGGTGAACTCCCGTCGCACGTCACCTGTGCCCAGAATTCCCGAAAGGACAGGGCCGAAGACCAGGCCGCAGCCGAGCCGGCAGGGTAACGTGCGCTGCAGCTGCTGCATCTCTTTTCGCATCGCTTGTAGAGCGCAGGCGGCATGAAGAACGGCATCGGCGCGCCCGGTGAAGTCTCGCGGCCGGAAGACGGCCAGTATCTTGTCGCCGATGAACTTGTCGATGCGTCCGCCCTGCGAGCGAATCAGGCGGGCCATGCGGCCGAGATATCGGTTGAGATGATCGATCAGACGCTCCGGCGGCAGTGAGTGCAACAAGGAGGAAAAACCGCTGAGACCCGTGAAGACGACGACGACCTCGTCACCGGCACCCTGTTCGGCCTGCTTCTCGATGTCGCGACTTTGAGCGGCTTCGCGAACGGACTCGGACACGAAGCGACTGAGCAGCCTGCCTTCCTCGACTCCGCGAGCCATGGTGTTGAAACACAGGGCCAGTCGCCCGAACTCATCGTCCTGCCCGGCCGGAAGTCGAACGCGGTAGTCTTCGGCCTGAATTCGTTTCGCCGCTTCTGAGAGTTCCATCAGAGGCGCGGTGTAACGGCGCGCGGCCTGGACGGCGAGAAAAATGGTCAGCAGCAGAGCGGCACCGAACAGGATGAGATTGATACGGTGCTCCCGTGCCTGCGTTGCGCGTTCCTCTCCCGACGGCAGAGAGCAAGAAACCAAAGTTCTGGTGTTGTCCCGCACCGGGTGGACCAGATGGAGCACTTCTCGCGTGCCGCTGCCGATGAGTGATTGGTACGGCGCGTCGAGCAGGCGCGAAAGCAGGAACGAGTTGCCAAGCTCCGGTTCGGTTGGAGTCAGCACCGGAGTGAAGCCGAAGTCATAATCTACCGGATCGAAATTCAGAAGAATGAATGGAGGGTGGAACTGTCGATGAGGGGCCGTCACGGAACACACCAACAGACGGTTTGCCTCTGTCTCGCGTGACCGTTCCTGGAACCAGGAGTTCAGGTGATTGTACAATACCGTGTTCATGCGACAGTCTGCCCGAACCATGAAAGCCGGTGGACCATCGAACACAAGGTGGCGCATCCAGTAAAACTCGTTTTTTGAGGTTCCCGGAATAGAGGAAAAGGGGTGGTGAGATGCTTCGGGAACGGTTTCCGGGGGGGTGACCGCGCGACTGATGGTCGTGATTTCCTCCATCTTGGCGCCATCCAGCATTTCCTGACGGTCGCTGCCGCGACCGCTTGAGGCGGTCATCTGCGGATTGAGAGACGCGAAAGCGCGGCGAATCATCATGCGGCAGAACTGATCTTCGAGAGAGAGATTAACGGCGCGTTTGAAACCGATCGGGTAGAAAACCTCGTCGTACTGGAGGCCGTACAGGGTAGGGTTTCGAATCGCCCAGCCACGCTGCAGCAGGTGAAACACCAGATCGTTCACCAGACGTCGTCCGGCAGTGACCCGTTCGGCTCCAGGAAGCGGCAGGGCGTCGATTCTGCTCTGCAGTCGGCGACTGCGGAAGGTGCGGTCCATGACGGCAGCACCGTAGGCAACGCCGAGCGGAATGCCGGCGACGTACCTGTCGATCACCCGCTGCCCCTCCTGCTCGAGTTGAGGAATCAGGCGTTCCGTCCGAGCGACTGACGATCGTTCTGTTGACAGGATGCCGAATCCGAGCGATGGAAGAAAAATGAGCAGAAAGCCGCAGACCATTTGCCACGGCAGGGAAAGAATGCGCGTGCCGCGTGCGAGGACTGTGTGGGCCAGAATGAGGAACAGGATCAGACAGACTGCCAGCAGAGGCGGAAAATACGCGGCGGCGGTTTCAGGTGCCCCCATGGGGAGTGGTCGTGCAATCAGAGCACGCATGCCGGGCATGGCGGGCAGGTCGATCGAATGTACCAAGTGGTTGTGGATGATGCGCTCTTGAAATGAGGATTTCATGGCTTCTTGAACCCAGGGGTGGACGGTCGTTTTCTGACTGCTGAATGTCTGCTGGGGAGTGGTGGGATCCCAGATGGCAATCTGAACTCCCTGTTGTGACACAAGATCGATGAGACATTCGAGCGCCGTACTCGAGGCGATCTGGTTCTGAGTCCACCAACAGAGAACGGTTCCCGCCATAAACTTGTACAACGGCTTGACGCCGTCGGCATGGAAATCTCCGGTGGGATTGATAGGAAGCGTCCGTTCGCGGGAGCTCCACCAATCATTGGTGATGATCGGAAACCAGCAGATCAGACCATTTCCTCGCGGGCCGCCGGCTACCCAACTGCCGAAAGCCTGACCGATATCTCCGTTCGGGTCGACGGTCTTTGCCGCCTGTTTCCAGACGGGGTGTCGGCAAAACACCGTTTGCAGAAACAGATCGTCATGGCAGACTCCGGCCGCGATGGTGCGGGCGGTAAAATCCGGAAGCCATGGGTCGTTCGGACCCCAGACTTCAAGATGAAACTGATCTCCACCGTACGTGTCATAGAGCAGCGAACCCTGTTTGAGGCGCAAGAACATCCAGTGCAGGTCGGGAAAACGCTGCGAGAGCGGAGTAAGGACACTCGCCAGCGCGGAAGGAAGGCGAGCGCCGTCAGAGGCGATGGAGTGCGTGCTTCGCATGACCCGATCAAGCTCGAGTTTGATGACGTGTGCCACCAGGTCGGGTGACAGATGCCTCTGCGAGAGAAGGCGGGTATCGTGCTGCAGCAGGCGACGAACGCCGGCGACATCGCTTGCCCGTTGTTCGCTTGCCAGTTGCCGGTGCTGCCAGGTCAGCAGCAGCAGCGGCGAAAATGATGCCAGCAAAGCCGGCAGGAGCATGAGGGCCAGTTGAAAAAGTCGACTCGTCGGGACAACCGGTGCCGTCTCGGGAGGTGCCGATTCGGTGGACAAGCGCTCCGCTTCAGCAGCAGCGAGAGACGGAAGCGACGTTGGATTGGTTGCTTCAGACTTGGATGGTTGATCGCGCGAGTCGTCGGTGAGTTCCCACGCTCCTGGCTCTTCCGCCAGGGCTTCACAGGCGGCTTCCGGGCCGAGCAACTGCCTGAAGGCGTTCGAACAGACGATGCGAGTTGCACGTCCATGACGCGAAAGCGACTCGAGATGCGCCGCACGCGGCAGAGCTTCGCCGAGAAATGAAAGATCCAGACGGGTTTCCGGGTCGCCGACGACGCCGTTGACCATCGTGCCGTAATCAAGACCGATCCCGATGGAATATCCGAAGTCTCCTGCTTCGGCACGCTCTCTCTGCAACGTTCGGTGCTCTTCCATCAGTGACAGGGCAGCCTGACGCGCACGATGTGCGGTGGCGATTGCGTCGCCGTCGAGGACGGGAAAGACGGCCTGGATCGCGTCACCGATGAATCGCTCGACAATGCCTCGATGAGCGGCAATCACGCGAGCGGCTCTCTCGAGGTGGCGATTCAGCATCTGGAAAATGCGATCGGCCGGATATGTTTCGGAAAGCGAGGTGAAACCGCGAATGTCGCTGACGAGCGCGATATAGGGCGCACGCCGGGCGGCATTCACGTGTCGGCTGAGATCGCCGGAAATCGTCTCCATGACTGACTGACTGACGAACTGACTCATGCGGCGACGTTCATCGAGTTTGCGAATCATGTCGTCGAGTGTTTCCGCCGTTTGTCCGAGTTCATCGCCTCGCTTAAGACCGACACGAACGGAAAAATCACCGGCAGCAACCTCGGACAGTCCCTCACTCATGCGAACGATGGGGTCTGCCAGCCACTTTGACAGCGCGAACCCTCCAGTCCCGATGAGGGACAGCAGGAACCCCCAGGCCAGCATGGTCTGCCTGAGTTCATCGGAAATGCGACTCCGAATGTGCGCGGTTGCGGCGCGAGCGACATAGATGTACTTGTCGATGAAGCGACTGGTGAGACGAATCAGCAGCGCATCAGGAGTGGCCAACGGTCGTCTCATTCCTGAAAGATCGGCCAGTTTATCGAGTCCCTGCGCATTTCCGCCCTCGGCAACCAGGGCATATTCGCGCCCGTTTTTCTTGAAGACCGCCAGATCGAACGGAGAGCGGGTCTCCCAGGCTTCGAGATGAAGGCGATACTGGAGATCCATGAAAGATTCCTGACGGATCAACAGTAACCAGCCGAACTTCTCGCCGGTACTTGTTACCGTTTCCGAGTAGTAGCTCAAGATCAGCTTTTCACCGAGGCCGATGGAGTTGAGCTGGCCGACGACGAACAGCGAACTGTCGACCTGTCCCTGGAGGGAGGCCAGCCAGGGATTGTTAGCCAGAACTTCGGTGGTTGTCGGATTACGTCCGAGTTCGCGTTCGAGCGAAAGTTTCGTTTTCAGGAGATTCTTGAGGGCGGACGAAAACAGTCGCTTGGATGCCGCCGGAATGGTGGGATCGATATAGGCGTATTCATACTCTTTGCCGCCGTAGACAAACAGTCCATCCAGCTGGAAGCCCGGCATTTGCCCCTGTGTTTCCACGTATAACCGCAGTTTGTCCGGGTTATCTGAATTCTGAATGATGAACTGCTGAGGATTCCAGGTCTGGTGTTTCTTGAAAAAAGTATTGCATGCCGTAAGCGTTTTCTGATCGATCTGATTGTTGCCGGCTTCGAGTGTCTGCACGGTCTGCTCAAGCTGCCGACGCAGCTCGTCATGTAGTGATTCGCTCAGGTTGCCCACATATTTGAGACTGCTTTCCATGCTTAGAGAAAGCGGAATCATGGCCAGCCCGAAGAACCATGCGAGAAGGGTTGTGCGTGCACCCAGCGTCAATGCTCTGCCGCACCAGAGTGTTTCGACCAGTGCGATGAGCAGAACGAACAGGCAGAGGGCTCCCCAGGTGAGGGCGGCGCACTCCAGAACGCCCACCCGTCGCGGCGGTGCGTCGCCGATCAGCAGACCGACAGCACCCAGCCGGGGCGCAAGCGGTGTCAGCAATGCCCACCATTTCCCTGACGGATCGCGAAGAACCTGATTCAGGTGCCTGACCGGTAGATGAACGCGCCCCTTGTTCCGTTCACCGTACAAATAAAATGGTACTTGCATAGTGCTCGTCTTGAACCCGTCAATGAAGGGATCGGGTTGCTGCGGCGAACCTTTCTGCAGCTGAATCTCGCTCTGCAGGTTTCTTGCAAGTGACAAGGCCGGAGAGTCTCGCATTGTCTGGGGGACGAACAGAGATGCAGGGTGCTGCGGCGTCCAGGGTGTGAGAGGCAGTAATACCGGCTTCAAGCGACTCTGCGGCAGCATGCTGGCGAAATGACGAAGGGAAAGACGTGCGAGTCGCCGTTGGTGAATGTCCAGGAGCGGAGAGATGAGAATGTAGACGGCAACAGGTTTTTCGCGGCAGGTGACGACATCCCAGACGAGGTTTCCATACGCCCGTTCAAAGACGACTGGTATGCTGGTGCCCTTGTAGCCGGGGACGAAAAGTTCGCCCGACACACCGAATCCGAATGTGTGTTCGAATCGATTTTGCCACTCTCTCTGTGACAGCGGTGACGGACGCCCGCGCCACTCTTCCGCGATGGCATCGAGAAGCGAGGTCATCAGGCGCAAGGGCCGATCGGAAAGACCCGGTCCGGTCAACAGCGCCGGCCGGGTGCCGGGAACCTCTGGAGCAATGGGGAGAACGAACAGTTTGCATGAGGGCATTCCTGACGGATGCATACGCCGGGCGGCGGACAGGACGGCTTCTCGTATCTCAGCGTTCCCGGGAGGGCGGTGGGCGGCGCTGAGTGACTCGAGACGACGTCGAGTCATGCTGCCGAATCGCCGGGCGGTCAGTTCGGCCCAATAGGAAGCCTCGCCTGCCTTGTTCAGCCAGCGGCTGCCTCGATCTGCCTTGCGCAACCAGCTCTCTTCAAGCTCTCGCAGGTTCTGCTTTTTTTCCCATTCGGCCCCTCGCCAGAAGATCAGCAGCGGAAAGAGGGCCAGCAGAAACGGCAGCAGCACGTGCCAGGGAAGGCGCGAGAAACGATGCGTCATCGCCGATTCCCTTCCTGTTGCCGTGATTCCGGCGACGAGGTTTTCTGACAGGCGGGGCACCAGTAGGTTGAACGACCGGACTGGACAATTCGCTGAACAATGCCGTGCTTGCAGCGGAGACACGGCTGTTCATCTCGCTCATAGACCCAGAGCTTCAGCTCATAATGTGATGTCGAAGCGTCAGGCGTCGGGTGTGCCTGAGCGCAGGTGCTGCCGGCCTTGATGGAGGCTCGCAGGACTTGCCGAATCGCTCGGCATAATCTGACGCACTCGGCGTAAGAAAGTGATGCGGCTGAACGCAGCGGAGAAAGGCGTGCCAGGAAAAGTGACTCGGACGCATAGATGTTGCCGAGCCCGGCGACAACCGACTGATCGAGCAGCCACGTTTTCAGGGGCCGCTGTGTCTGACGAGAGGACAGATACAAAGCGTGCCCGGTAAAGAGCGGGGCAAGCGGTTCGAACCCCAGAGGTGGAAGTCCGATGATTGTGTCCTGGTTCTCGAAGGCTGTAAAGAAGATTTGTCCAAACTTTCGAGGATCGATGAAACGAAGTTCGGTGCCGTCAACAAACCGGAGGCACCACCGCAGGTGCGGTTCGTGCGGGTCAGTACGACTGCAGACGTGCATCCAGCCGGTCATGCCGAGATGCAGAATCAACACCTGTTCGCCCGGTCCGGGGAGCAGCAGATACTTGCCGCGTCGCCGGATCTCGGACAGAGAGAAGCCTCGCCATTCCTTCGGCACGCGGTTCGGCAGGGGGACCCGCAGGCTGTCGGTGACCGCACGGCACGAATCGATGACCTTGCCGATCAACAGCGGCCGAAGCAGTGTGGCCAGGGTTTCTACTTCCGGGAGTTCGGGCATGGCTCTACTTGGTCTTCAGAATGAATCTGCCGTCCCAGTCGGGCGGTGGTGGCGCTTCACGGAAGGCCTGGCAACGTTCGATATAGGTGAGGCTCGGCCCATCTTCGGGGAGAAGCTCAAGCACTGAGCCGAAAGCGGCTTCGGCTTTGTCCCAGTTGCGATCAAGGTACAAAGCGATTCCTTCATCATAGAGCGGCAGGACTTTGTTCCAGAGTTCGTCGTTTGTCCCTTTCTCGCCGATGATCTCGAATACCCGCATCGGTTTGAGTTTTCCCTTTACCGCGAGAAAGTCGAGAAACCGGAATCGGACATCGGACTTCTCGATTTGCCGGGCGGTTGATTCGGCCATCATCATTAGCGTGTGGTAGGCTTTGTTGGCTCCTTCAAGGCGTGACGCCAGGTTCACTCCGTCGCCGAGACAGGTGAAGTTCATCTGCACATCTGAACCGAAAAAACCGACCATGCAGTCGGCCGTGTTGATCCCGGCACGCATATCGACGTTCGGCAGACCACGCTGTTTCCAGATCGGCCGCAGTTCGTTCAGCCGTCGCTGCATCGCGATCGCGCATCGAACCGCTCTGAGAGCGTGGTCGGATTGCGGCATCGGATAGTTCCAGAAGGCCATGACGGCGTCGCCGATGTATTTGTCGAGGGTGCCGCCGTATTGGAACAGGATATTCGTCATCTCGCCGAGATACTCGTTCATCAGCCGCGTCAGTTCCTCGGGTGACAGCATTTCAGAAATGCTGGTGAAACCAGCCAGATCAGTGAACATCACGGTTAGTTCGCACTTTTCGCCACCCGGCTTGAGTGCGTGCGGGTTCTTCAGAATCTCATCGACCATACGGGCTGACACGAACCGGCTGAAACTGCCCCGGGTCTGCTGTTCTCGTCGACGCGCCTGCATGTAGGCGAAATATCCGCGCATGGTTCCGAAACTGAGAAAACAGATGAACGGAAGCGCGATCGGGAGCAGGATATTCTGCGAAAAGAGGTGCAGACTGATCGCCCCCCAGGCTCCGGTGAAAAACAGGGTCACGAGCCCGCCGCGAATGGCGCCGTGCCGCAGAAAGACCGTGTCGGCGATCAGAATCAGCGGCAGCAGCACGAGCAAAGTGGCAAGCGGCCAGGCTCTCGGCAGACGGTCTTCGTGCAGGAGAAGCGGCTTGAGAAAGTCCTGGCGCTGCAAAGCGGAAAACAGGTGGCCGTGCAGGTTAACGCCATAAATGGTTGAAAAGCCGGTATCCCAGAAGTTCAGCGGACAGATGCGAAAGTCCTGGTCTTCGGGAAGATGAGTGCCGATAAAAACCGGGTTTTGCCGAAGACGAGAAGAGATCGGGTCGTAACGTCCTCGTGAACCGTCTGGATTTTCGATCAGCACTCGATAGCTGCCGACCGGAATCGAAGCCGGAGTATCAGCAGTGAACTGATAGCGGTTGATGCCGTCGATGCTGACAAGATGAATGGCTGACGGATTCGGCTGCTTTGCTGGTCGAAAGGAAACGGTCGCGGTTCCGCTCTCAGCGAGAGATTCAGTCGGAAATGTCGCCAGAGTTGTCACGCTCGCGATCAGGAGGTCGCAGTCCGGAGCCGCAGTCGTCGAAGCTTCAGATGCAGGGCGTGCGAGCAGATATCGCGCTCCCAGGGACGGATACAGACCGGTCAGGGTGACGGAGGCGATCCCGGGTTCGATCGGCCGACGGGCGGTCCACATGGTTTTCCAGACCGGAACGGTTTCGGTCAACGCCGTTTTCACACCGGAGCGCGCGGTGCCGGAGGCGTCCAGCAACCGCCCGCCGTGCCAGAAAAACGCTTCCTCGGTCTCCAGAGTTGTCACCTCGTAGCCTGCCGGGGGTTCAGACAACGGCAGGCGGCCGGCTTCGTCCGTCCAGGCTATCCAAACGGCTTCCCCGCTCATCATGAGGTCTCGACGGATGTTCGAAGGCGAAAACGAGGCCAGGGCCGTTGCGGCAGCGGGAGGAAGCCGCAATGGTTCGACCCGTGTTTCCGTTGCCGTATGGACGCCGTTTTCAAGAACGGCCTGCAGACACGTGTGTGTGTCGCCGCAGGTAATCTCGAGAGTGTAGGTGCCGACGGGAAGATCGGCCAGGACGTATGAACCGTCCGGGTTGGTGGTCGCGACGGCCCAGTATTCACCGTCAAGTCGCATGCACAAAACCCGGGCTTCGGCAATGGGCGCGCCGGAAAAACCGCTGACCATGCCGGTGATCTTCGCGGTGCCGCGAGGCTCGGTGCGATAATCGAGCCGGATTGGTTGCGTCTGCGTGTAGGTGTGAAATTCAACGACGGGAAACCGCAGGGCCGTGGCCGGGTGCTTGCCGGCATCAGCCATGCCGAGGAGCTGACTCATCGAAAGCACGGGGAGACCATCGCCGGAGGTCGTGCCATAGACTTTGCGAAGCGGCAGTCGCAGCGCCGGGGTTTCCGGTTCTCCGATCCAGGGAAGTGGCTGAGCTGGCCAGGAGATCCACGAGTGAGTCGGACCCGAATCCAGAGACATTCGTTCCGCGATCGACTTCCAGTTTCGACCGGCAATGCGTCCGAGGAGATGCCCGATGAAAACGGCTTCAAATCGTTTGGCCAGCTGGTCGAGACCGGAGTGACCGAGCGACGGCGGGGCATGCGGTCCCTGATTGATCAGGGTACGCAGCCAGGCTTCCGCCTCGGCCGGGCCGGCGTCGGGATCGGGGAGAGACGTTTTGGCGGAAAGAGCTTTTTCCAGGCTTGCCTCGGCCTCGATACACTTGTACTGAAGCCAGGTGGCGAATCCGAGTGACGGCACATACTCGGTTGCACCGACCGGCAGAAAAGCCAGCGGCATAAAACGTGTCACTTCATCCATGTCGGCGAGAATGTTGATGATGCCGGTCCCGAAGGCAGCTTCCTCGAGAAGCCCGAAGAGAGGCAGCGGAGACGGCGGTCGTCCGCCGTCGCTGAGTTTGATCGTGTCGAGCCCGGCCTGGGCCGTTCGTGAAGCAAAGCGTCGGGCCAGAATGGCCCCACCGAATCTGTCGAAAGCTCTCGCCAATGCCTGATCCTCTTCAGGCGTTCCGGCTTGATCGTAGATGAGATCGAGAGCGGCGGTACGAACGCCCGCGGCGTGGAGATGGGTGATGATCTGCGCCATATCGTGGCGATCCGGTTCGCGTCCGAATCGATCGGTGAAGCTCTGGTCTTTGACCAGCAACGAGAGGGCGTGTTCTACGGGAGCACGATGACTGAAAGAAAAAAGGATGTCGAAATACTTCTGATCCAGCCACGCTGTGACGCGGTTAAGCACCGGAATGAGCGTGGCCAGGCAGAGGAAAACGGGAACGATCAGCAGAACACGTTCGCGGAAGTATTTCACGACTGAATGATAGCAGAATCAGACACAAACTGCTGCTTTCAGGGACCGTATGTATCGCATAAAAGAAAACCCCCCGCACTGGGCGGGGGATCTGACTGAGACAGAATGTTACCTGCCGAGCAGATTCCTCAGATTGTTCTGCACGTCTTTGAGTTTGGGAGGGTTCTTGATCAACTTCTGGATGGTGTTTCCGCGTTTCTCATTCACCATTTTCTGGTGTTCCGCGCGCTGAGCCTCAAGGTCGGTCTCAACCGAGAATCGATACTCGGTCAGTTGCTGCGGCAGAGAGATCGCGGCGGCGGAGGGGCGAAAACGCGAGATGCCGGCCGTCGGGTCGAATTCAATTTCGACCGGCTTGCCGGGTTGTACGGCCACTGTCGTCGAATCGCCCGGAATGCGGGTAAACAGTGTTCCTTTGGTCATGATCGCCGTGGTGATCAGCTTGCCGTTTTCGCTGCGCATGATGACGTTGCCTGAGAGGTCGTGGCCGAAGTCGTTGATGCGGAATGAGCCTTCGCCTTCTTTCAGCCGGTATGCCTTCTCTTCCGGCTCGAGCTTGAGAACCTGGCAGCCGGGGTTGGGAGCCATGGCCATGAACAGGCCCTGTCCAAGATGAGCCTCTTCAATGCCGTTCTCGGGAATCACTCTGGCTGTCGGATGTGTTGGATACTTGCCCTCATCAAACTTGGGAACGAACGGCTGGCCCTTCAGATCCTTAAGTTCCGCGCCGATGCTGCGCAGCGCACTGCCGATCTGCTGAAGTTTTGCCAGACGCTCCTGAGCGGCCGCGGGCAGAAGCCCTGCCAGAGCCTGACGTCTCTGCGATGGATCGCCGAGCTTCGTCACCAGGCTGAACCCTTCTGTCGACAATGCGCCGAGTCCCTGTATGCTCGAGGGGGCCTTGAACAGCCGCAATCCGCCGGCGCCGAAATTTTCCTGCAGCTGCTTGAGCACATCGAACTTCTGCAAGGGTCCGAAACCTTCGGCGAGCGATTTGTCCAGTCCGGCAAGAACTCGATTGAGCACGGCCAGGCGTTCTCCGGCCTTTACCGTTCGACGCTTGCCGGTCACGGCATGGTTGAGTTCGACTTCACCCTCGTAGACGTTGACCACGGTGCCGCCGGGATTTTCAAACCCCAGCTCGAGGCCGGGCAGCATGAGGAACGGGGCCAGGTTGTCGGTAATTTCGACCTCAAATAACGTTCCTTTGACGCCCGCAATGACTTCTGAGGTCTGCACCTTGAAGTTGCTGCCGCTGACCACTTTGAACAGGAAAGAGCCTTGTTGTGCTTTCAGCTTGGCAAGCGAACCGGCACCTAGCGTGACTGGTACTTCAAACTGACTGTTCTCTTTGACCCCGAGAATGCAGGTGTCCTTTAACACCATCTCGGCACCGCTCTGCTCATGCGTTTTCACTTTATCGCCGGCGTCGAGACGCTTCAAGGCACCCGCAAGCTTGAGATTGGCTGGGACGGTCTTGAAGGCGGGATCCTGTCCCTTGCGAACTTCGACCTTACCGGCCACTTTGATCAGCTCTGTGGTGCTCAGGTCGATCTGAGCTGACACGACGGTCGTCAGGCCCACCAAAAGGATGGTGACAATAGCGCAAATACGAATCTTCATGTTGACTCCTTCAATTCCGGGTTTTCCGGGTCGCGGGCATCATACCGGGAAACGATGCGATCGTCAAAGCCGGCGGCATGATCACTTCCATTCGCAGTCCGTCAGACAATGGGTTTCGGCAAAAGCCCGGGCTTCCTTCTCCTCATCAAAAACCTTCACGACATCATACTCGCAGAACAGTTTCTTCCCCTGCAACGTGAGTTCAATGACCGGTCGCTGTACCAGCCCTGCGTTTGGCGGCTGAATATCGATGAGCACGAATGCGTCTCTGCCTTCGCCCGCCTTACATTTGGGGCAGCGCATCGGACCGCGTTTGCAGTGCGGCAGAGACATGCGCCGAATCAGATGTCGCCCCGGCTGCCCGTTGGGTTGCGAGGAAGTGGCGGCTGCCGAGGCTGTCTGGTTCACCTTCGACAAGGCCGTCGGTTCAGAGGCGTTGTCGCCCGCTGCGAAAACAGGAACAGGACAAAACAGCAAGCCAAGGAAAATGACGATGGTGAACATGGCTATCTCATTATTGGTCGAAGACAACGAGGTCGCCTTCCTTTGGTGAGGTGCCCGGAATGATGGAGACCAGAGCGCCCTCCGGCTGGACTTCTTTGACCGTGACGTCGCCGACGAGGGTTTTCGAGGCCCAGACCACAACGCCATGGCTGTTCTTGATCTCTTTGAGTGTGTACAATTTCCCGCGCTTGCCGATGGTCAGGCCTGAGCTGGTGCCCATGTCGATGACGGTTCCGTCGGGGCTGACCGCGAGAACTCTGGCTTCCATGTTGAACAGCCCGTTAATACGTGCGGCCAGTCGGTCCAGGACCTTGCCGGCGGCTTTGCCGATCATCGAAGCATCGAATTTCGAGTCGCCGAGTTTGATCGCGGCACCGATGGCCGTCTTCAGATCGCCGGCGAGCAGAATGGTTCCGGTCTTCTCGTGACGAGCTTCAGAATTGTCTGACAACGCCAGACGACCGGTACGCAGATCGATGACTTCGACGCTGATGCGAACGTGTGCCGTGGTTTTCGTTTGCGTGAACCCGCCTGCCATCTTGCCGAGAGCCCCGATCCCGGTATCTTTCGAAAAATGTCCGAATTCGAGCACTTTGCCGCGCACAATGTAGTCGGCTCCTTGAAACCCGCCCCGGGCCGGAAACGTCGAGGTGTCAAAGAATCCGTCGTCGGAAAGACGCAGTTCGGTCTTGAGACTCTCGAGGTCGGCGCGATCGACCACCTGCACCTTACCGGAATCCATCAGGCGCTTGCGCAGCAGATACGACATGCCTTCCCCTATCGGGTAACTGTGGTCGAACCCGCCCGGATTATCGAACTCGAGTACGGCCACCCGTGGTCGCGCCTCTCCGGAGACCGTCTGCATGGCGAAGATGAGGCAGAGAAATCCGAAGATCAGTTTCCTGTTTCTTGTGAACATGGTAGTTCTCCCATGACTGAGTTACGACATCGGGGGTGATTGTACACCTCTTCGGCCGCACGCTTCAAGCCGTCTCAGACTGCTTCAGGGTGGAAGATGCTCGCCTGATTTCACGTTGTAACGAATGTTGAGGAAGACTGCGAGACATGCTAGTCTGGCTCGTTCAATTTTCTACTGAGAGAGGGAAAGAGACATGGTGCTTCATCAGAAACGCAGGACGAGTTTTCCGTGGGGAGCGGTGGTCTGTCTTTGCTTTCTGACGCTGCTTGGCGCGATGCCCGCATCTGCGCTTGATCTGCAACCTCCGAAATT
>CAYYIY010000006.1:116850-130040 GCA_964472075.1 uncultured bacterium
CTCATTGGAATGCAAAATCACCCCGCGTGATCTCCCGACGGATACGACCGAGAGACCGTATCAGTGGTTCGTGAACGGCACTCTGGCAACGGAAGGGCGAGCCGTTCCGTCTGCTCTGGCCCCTTTCTCTTATACCTTCGATACTTCCGGGCGGCACGCCGTGAAACTGGTCTACGGCGAAGATACGTTTGAGACGCAGGTGCGCTGTTTGTGGGGCTGGCTGGTGATTCTGCCTCCCATTGTTGCCATCATTCTGGCCCTGATCTCTCGCGAAGTCCTGAGTTCTCTACTGCTCGGTGTCTGGTTCGGCGGGTTTCTGCTGCACGATTTCAACCCGTTCGTCGGTCTGCTGCGTGCTCTTGACACGTATGTCGTGGGTGGTCTGGCTGACTCGGCTCACGCGTCGATCGTCATCTTTTCGGTTACGATCGGCGGCATGATCGGCATCATCAATCGCACCGGCGGCATGCAGGGTATTGTCGATCTGATCTCAAAAATGGTGGTCGGCCCACGCACCGCACAGCTCGCCGCGTGGATCATGGGCGTGGTCATCTTCTTCGATGATTATGCCAACACGCTGATTGTCGGTAACTCGATGCGTCCGATCACCGACAAGAACGGCGTTTCTCGAGAAAAACTGAGTTACGTCGTCGACTCGACCAGCGCGCCGGTTGCCGGCGTCGCGCTGCTTTCCACCTGGGTCGGATATGAGATCGGACTCATCAGGCAGGCGTTCGTCGACCTGCAGATTCCCGACACCAACTTTTACGGCGTCTTTCTCCAGACCATCCCTTTCCGTTTCTACTGTCTGCTGACTCTGTTCTTCGGGCTGGTCATTTGTCTTACCGAGAAAGAGTTCGGCCCGATGCTGGCGGCTGAAAAACGTGCCCTGCACGAGGGAAAACCGCTTGCCGACGGGGCGAACCCGATCAGCTCGCCTGAAGCGGCGATGCCGGTTCTGCCCGAGGATATGCCGAAGCGCTGGTTCAATGCGGCTGTTCCTATTCTCGTGGTGATTCTCGGTACGCTGTTCGGCCTGCTCGGTAACGGTGGTGGTTTTGTCCCCCATCGTCAGCTGAGTGTCTTGAAAACCGTCAACCCGCATGCTCAGGCTCAATCGGGAATCATGACCGTGACTATCGATCACGTTCAGACGGATATGTGCATTATTGCGGGCGTGACCCCCGAGGGGGAATTCGTGAAAGTCGCGGTTACCGAGGCGACCACGATCGATGGCGAGACCGGTGAAAAGGCGCGTTCAGCCTTTGAAGCCTTCGAAGCGGGGCGAACGATCTACGTGCAGCCGAACGAGACGCCTGTGTCGATCGGCCTGCGCCTGCGGTCCGCTTTCGGCGATGCCGATTCGACCAAGGTGCTGGTCTGGGTGGCCGTGATCGGCTCGATCGTCGCTCTGCTTCTGGGCATGGCGCAGGGCCTGATCACCCTGGACAAAGGCATGCACGCCTGGATGAACGGGGCCCGCTCGATGACGCTGGCCATGTGCGTGCTCGTACTGGCGTGGGCCATCAACGGCGTCTGCAAGGATCTGCATACCGCTGACTTCATCGTCGCTCTGGTGCGGAATATCCTGACGCCGTGGCTGGTACCCGCGATCGTTTTTCTTGTCTCGTGCGCCATTTCCTTCGCCACGGGTACGAGTTGGGGAACGATGGCGATTCTGCTGCCGATCTCCATTCCGCTGGCGTACCATCTGAATCTTGATGCATTTCGCGCCAATCCGGCGGCTTACGCGGGTTGGACGGAGCTGGCCTACGTGAAGACCATGATGCTGGTTTCGATCGGTGCCGTTCTCGAAGGTTCGATCTTCGGTGATCACTGCAGTCCGATCTCAGATACCACGATCATGTCTTCGATGGCCTCGGGCAGCGATCATATCGACCACGTGCGCACGCAGGCCCCCTATGCAGCGACGGTTGCGATCGTCTCTCTGCTGGTTTGCTACATCCCGGCCGGGTGCGGCTTCAATCCGTTCGTTTTGATTCCCTGCGCGATGATCGCGCTGGTCATTCTGCTGAATGTCCTGGGTTCCTCGGTGATGGATGTGCATCATCAGCCGCATACCCAGGTCAGGTCATCGTGAGGCCGGTGACGTGAGCGTTCTGGTTCATGCCTGTTGCGGGCCCTGTCTCGGTGGCTCAGCACCCGAGTTGTTGCGGCAGCATGAGTCGCTGGTCCTGTTCTGGGAAAACCCGAATATTCATCCGTATCTCGAGTATCGGGCACGCCTTGAAGCCTTTCACGCCATGGCCGAAAAACTGCAGTTGCCGGTGACGCATGGCCGAACCGAGTATGGTCTTGACGCGTTTCTGCGGGCCCTGCAGATGGAGCACGGCCCCGGACGCTGTGCGATCTGTTACAAGCTGCGCTTCGAGAGTGCGGCGCGGCGCGCCCGCGACCTGGGGTGCGAAGGCTTCACGACCACGCTCACGATCAGTCCGTATCAGAAACACGAGGTTATTCGCCGCGTTGGCGAAGAGGTCGCTGCCGCCGTCGGTGTGCCGTTCGTCTACCATGATTTGCAGCCTTTCTTTCGCGATACGCACAGAGCTGCAAAAGAAAATAACTTGTACAAACAGAAATACTGCGGTTGTCTGTTCAGCGAATTCGATCGCTATCAGCATGACCCGAAATTCGCCCTGCCGGAGTGCCGTGATGAACCACCTGAGTCATAACCTGCTCCGCCTGCTTCGCCTTGCCGCCTGCCTTGTCATGCTGCTGTGGCTGGTGGCGGAACCTTTGCCCGCCGCTGAAATCGAGATGAAGGTGTGTGTTGCCGATCATCAACATCGCGTCGATATCGGATTGTTAGCCGGTGGTGACTTGTACGATGAGCGCAACCGTCGCGTGAAGACATTGCGCGCCGACGAAAAGTTCGTCTGGGAAGTCCAGGCCGTTCAAACGCAACAGGCGCCCCAGAAAACAGAGACAAAGGGCAGGAAAGATCGCCGCGCGCAGCGCCCGCCCGCGCGTCGCAAGCCGGATCCCTGGCTCGGAAAGACGATCCGTTTCGTGCCGCGACGGGGTCAGGTGACGGTCAACCGTCAGTCCTACCACGGTTCTCTCGTCGTCTTGTTCCGAAGCTCGGGAGCGACGGTGGTGAATGTGGTGAAAATGGAAGACTACATTCGCGGCGTCGTCGGGCGCGAGATGGGGTCGCAGTCACCGCTCGAGTCGCTCAAAGCGCAGGCGGTGATGGCTCGCACCTGGGCGGTTGCCAATCGCGGCAAGCACGGCAAAGACGGGTTTGATGTCTGCAGTTCGGAACACTGTCAGGTCTATGGCGGCATGGCGGCCGAACGTGCCAGTACCAGTGCTGCCGTCAATGCAACGCGCGGAATCATCATGACCGCCGACGGTTTTCCGACCTCGGTGATGTATCACGCCACCTGCGGCGGGGCGACGGAAGACAACGATATCGTGTACGGCGGCAAACCGCTGCATTATCTGCGCCGCGTGAAATGCACGTTCTGCAAGGACGGCACCAACTATCGCTGGGTGCGCCGATTGCCGATCGATTTCATTCGACGTCGCCTGGCCGCTGAGAAGATGCCGTTTCAGGTGCTCAAGCGGGTCGAAGTATCCGCCGTCAAAGATCGAGATCGGGCCGACCGGGTCAGATTTGAAACCGATAAAGGCTCTTATTCGATGAAAGCCACGGTGTTTCGTCGGATCTTCAATCTGCCGAGCACATATTTCTGGTCGGCCGGCACGCCCTCCGAAACGCCGCGTGCGATTGAAGTTCTCATGAAGCCTGTCTTGGCAGCGCCGGCACCGGTCATGCCGGTCGGCATCCCCGAAGAAGTGCTGACGCTGCTGACCGGTCGTCGCGACGGCGGTCCAAAACAACTGGTCGTGCAGACCTCTTCTGGCTTGCGACGGGCTGCTCGCCCCGGTGAAGGGTGGCTCATTCTCTCGGCTCGCCTGAACGATTCGGCGGCGAATACGGCTCCCGCTGCTTCGGCGGCTTCAGGTGCGACTTTGCCGGCGACGGGGCGAAAGAATCCGTCCATCAGCCGCCAGGGGGCCATCCCGGTTGTCGCTCAGCGCGGCCTTGCCGAGATCTCGCTGCAGGGACGCGGCTACGGGCATCAGGTCGGCATGTGCCAGGCAGGGGCCGTGGCCATGGGTCGTCTGGGCTGGAATTATCGTCAGATTCTCGGGTATTATTTCCGTGGGGTGGCGTTGCGACGGCTGCCCTGACTCGTCTCCCTTGCCCTGAGAGCGTGGTAGTTTTCATCTAAATCCGTCCGAGACTCGCTTCGTTGCTATAGTCAGCGGGCGGGATGCTTCGTGCGGATGGCGATGGGAACAGGCTTCTGTCCGGTGTGAGCATGATTCCGGTTTTTTTCATCAGATCTCTATAAAAACCGGTTCATCGTGCCGATAGGGTGGTGAGGTCCTCTCACGTTGCTGCCGCAACACAGGTCTGCCCAACGGTCCTGGTCCGCGGAACTGATCCTGGAGGCACGAACATATGGGATTGTTCACATTTGGCGCGAGTAACACGGCGGTTGGTGTCGATATCGGCACCAGCTCCATCAAGGTGGTCCAGCTGAAAAAGGCACCTACCGGTCCTGAACTGGCCGGATACGCCATGGGCCCCATTCCACACGGCGCCGTGGAAGACGGGCAGATCAAGGATGCGCCCACCGTTGCGGCGGTCCTCAAGGACATGCTCAAGGTCTCAAAGATTCGGCCCGATCGCAGCTTCGCTTCGATTTCCGGCCAGAACGTCATCATGCGTTTCACCCGCCTGCCCACGATGACGCCCGACGAACTCGATCAGACCGTGCGCATCGAAGCGGAACAGTACGTTCACTACGCCATCGACGAAGTTAGCATCACCCATGCCGTCCTTCAGGAAGTGGCTGAAGAGGAAGGTGGGACCAAGCTCTCCATTCTTCTGGTCGTCGCGCAGAAAGAACTGGTCAATACCTATCTCGACTGCATGAAGCAGGGCGGCGTCACTCCTGAAATCATCGATGTCGACACGCTGGCGACGATTAACTCGCTCGAGTCGTCGATCATGTCGACGGCCAGCAGTCAGGAGGGCGGAGAGGTCGTGGCGATCATTGATACCGGTGCGCGCACGACCAACATTTCCGTGCTCAAGAGCGGCATTCTGATGTTCACCCGTAACATTCCCATTGCGGGCAACAACATCACCACCATGATCCAGAACGTGATGAAGCAGGATTCCTTCGACTCAGCCGAGCAGATGAAGGTCTCCGAAGCCGAGGTTTCCATCAGCGATTCGGGTGGCAACGAGATCTCCGAAGTGGTCAAGACCACCCTTGAGGACCTGGTCAGCGAAATCCGCCGATCCTTCGACTACTTCAAAGCCCAGTCCCGCGAACCCTTGATCCATCGCATCATCCTCTCCGGCGGCGGATCGAATCTGCGGAACTTCGATAATTATCTCAGTAACGAAATCGGCGTCGACGTGGCGCGCGGCAACCCGCTGGAGGGCATCAACGTAACGGTCTCCGATACCGAAGCGCTGTTCGCCAATCTGCAGCAATATGCCGTGGCAATCGGTCTGGCGCTTCGGGGGGTGAAGGAATAACCTATGATTAAAGTAAACCTCATCACCGTCAAACGGCGCAAGCCGATCCAGATTCCCTTTGCGGCCATTTTCCTGGTCATCGGTCTGGTGGCGATTCTGGCGGTCTTCTTCTTTGCGGCGTCACAGATGGAAAGCTACAACGATGACAAGAAGAAGGAGCGCGACGATCTGGATGCCGAGGTGAAAAAGTCGGCGCCTCTGTTCAACGAGCGCGACTCGTATCGGCAGCAGCTCTCGAACCTTGATGCTCAGATCATGCAACTGAAGCAGCTCTCGGGTGCCAACCTGCTGCAATGGTCTGAAACATTCAGCGTCTTCACCCGCGTTCTTCCGGAAAAGACCGTCTGGCTGACCAACCTGCGCATCGATTCTGACCGCCGCGTGCAGATGACCGGGTATGCGTGTGCGGAAAATCAGGACAAGGCCAATGCTCCGGGCACTCGCCTGACGCAGGGTATCCAAAACTTCTTGAAACAGATCCAGGAACACTCCTACTTCGAGGATGTGTTCCTGAGCAACGCGAACAAAAACACCTACGAAAAGTCTCCCGTCTGGCGTTTTGATGTCAACTGCCGCTTGAAGCGTGACATCAGCCGTGGCGAGAACTGAGCAGGAGGTCCCATGAATAACTTCGGTGTCGTCTTCTTCCTGTTGATTGTGGCCGCCGCCTGCGCGGGCGGAGCCTTCTACGTCTACTACTGGGAACCGGCTCAGGCTGATCGCGAAAAGCTGATCGGCGAGATCAAGGGACTCGAGGCGCGTCAGGCTGAAATTCAGAACCTGCACGATGAGATCGCCAAGATCAAGGAAGACATTGCCAAGAAGGAAACAGAAAAGAACAAACTGGCAATGGAATCCAATCAGCTCAATACCGTTGTTCCGAAGCTTCTTGACTCGACCGAAGCCGTCGCGGCCAAGTTCGACGTGAAGTTCCAGGACATCCGCATTTCGCCCCTGGTGAAAGCGGAACAGTGGTCGGAACTGCCGGTTGAAATGTCTGTTCTTGGCACGTATTCGGCGGTCGCGAACTTCCTGCATGTCATGGAAAAACGCAAGATCATCAATCTGGCTGCCGGTTCCGTCAACATCTCGGTTTCGGCGGAAACGGATCCGAAGACCAAGAGCCCCCTGCTTACCGTGACCTTGAACGGTAAGGTCTACATCATGGGCGGCTGAGGGAGTGAATACCATGATGGCACACGACATTTCACGGAGGTGGGATATGAACAGGAAAACCGATGGTCGGGTACGATCTGCCTTGTTCCTGATCTGCGTTCTCTGCCTGTTCTTCATGGGGCTGACTTCGCAGGCCCGGGCACAGGAGCCGGACCCCTTCACCATGAATACCGAGGGTGGTGATAAACCCGCGGAGGGTGGCGATAAACCTGCGGAAGGTGCTGATCCGATGCCGGCGAACCCGGCCGAAGATCCGAGCGCTCCGCCTGCCGAGACCGGTGACAAACCCTCCGGCGACAGCTCTTCGGGCGGCGATGTGACGCCTTCGAAGAGTCTCGATGAAAACGAGCAGATTGAGCTGATCATCCAGAACCACAAGTTCAAGCTCGAGAACGAGATGAAAGATCCGTTTCGACCGTTGATCGAGAAGAAAGTCGCGGTTCCGGTCGTCGTGGCGCCGGTGAACAAGCAGTCCGGGCCTCCGAAGCCGCCGCCGCCGCCGCCGCCCAAGCCGATCCAGCTCTTCGTTCAGGGGGTGTGCGGAAACGAAAATGAGCGACTGGCCATGATCGTCTTCGAAAACAAAAATTACACGGTTCAGAAAGATCAGGTAGTGGATGGAAAGTTTAAAGTTGTCGATATCTTACCTGACAAACTGATCATTTATTCGAACAAGGAACAGATGCGTCGGACATTTCCGATCGGAGGTGGAAAAGAATGAACTCCACGAGTCACATTTTCTCGCGCCGCGTTGCCTGCCTGGCGATGATGGCTGTCCTGGTCCTGTGCCTGACTGCGACGGCACGTGCGGAAGACAACATTTCGCTTGATTTCCGTGATGCCGACATCCGTGACATTCTGAAGATCATTGCTCAGAAGTCCGGTACCAACATCATTGCTGAGAAGAACGTCCGAGGCAACGTCACGGTGCGCCTCAATGACGTCTACTACGAAGAAGCCATGAACCTGATCGCCAAGACCAACGGGTTTGCCGTGCGCAAGATCGGTAACACCTGGGTTCTGGCTGATGAAAAGAAACTCGTGGAATCCTTCGAGAAGGGTCTGACCATCACCAAGCGCCTGCAGTATGCCAAGGCCGCCGACGTGTCCAAGGTCGTTCAGTCGGTTATCAAGAAGGATATCAAGGTCGCCACCGACGATCGCATCAACGCGGTCATCGTCTCCGGCGGCAAGGACATTCTCGATGAAGTGAAGAAGCTCATCGAAACCGTCGACACCCCGGTTCACCAGGTCATGATCGAATCGAAGATCGTCGAAGTGCGCACCAACGCCAGTCGCGACCTTGGGTTCAACTGGGCGATCGGCGCCAACGGGCAGACCGGTCCGTTGGCCGGTTCCGAAGGTCGTCAGCCGATCTTCGTGACCCGCGAATACTTTGCCCGCAACCCGAACGAGTCTGCCTATCAGGGCGGCAACTTCGCCAACCCGCAGGGGAACCTGTTCGGACTCGGCGACTTCTATCGCTCGACCACGATGTTCCAGGCGACATTGAATGCTCTTGAGTCGAAGACCGACACCAAGATCCTCAGCAATCCGAAGATCTCGGCGGTCAACGGCCAGGAAGCCAACATCAAAGTCGGTACCAAAGTCATCTACCCCGGCGGCGCCGACCAGCCCCCGAAGGAAAAAGACACTGGTATTCTGCTGAAGATCACTCCCCGCATCAACGACGACGGCTACATCACTGTCGATGTCGAACCGGAAGTCTCGTTCGTGGAAGAGTGGCGCAACAGCTACCCGGTCATCGGTCAGCGCTCGGCCAAGACGACCGTGCGTGTGAAAGACGGCGAAGAGATTCTGATCGGTGGTTTGATCAAGGAACAGGAAAGCCACGACAACACCAAGATCCCGTTCCTCGGCAACATTCCTCTGATCAAGTCGTTCTTCACCAACAAGGGTCGCAAGGGTGAATCACAGGAACTGATCATCCTGGTTACGCCGCACATTGTGGCACAGAGCATCGAATCGGCCGCCCCGACCTCGCTGGTGCCCGAAGCCGGCTCTGAACCTGCACCCGCAGCGGTTGCTCCGGCCAAGCCGCAGCCCGCCGGCACTCCGGGTGACGCGTTCGACAACGCCTTCGACTCGTCCTTCTAAGTCCGACACTCACGCATCTACAACACCGGCCGGGCACCTCGCCCGGCCGGTGTTGCGTTTTCGGTGTTTGCACCGGATGGTGATTCCTGACCGATACCGGTCCCTGTATTGCCGATACGACAGGCCGTTTAACGGGGGGGGAGGCAGACAAGGAAATGAACCCTCCCACCGAAGGAGAGGGAGGACTTTTGCCTTGGGTGATTGGTAGACGCATGCGATGATTTGTGGTGAAATGGGCGTGCCGAAAACTTCTGTAGATCAGAATCATCAGGAGGGAGCAACCATGTCGAAAATTTCTGTGAAGAAGCCGACGCGAGAAGAGATCGAAAAACTCGGGTGTGAATCGTGGGATATCTGGACCTGCAAGCCGAGTACTTTCGACTGGCACTACGACGATCGAGAAACCTGTTTGTTCCTTGAAGGCAGGGTCACCGTGAAGGCGGAAGGTCAGGAAGTTGCGTTCGGCAAGGGCGATCTGGTCGTGTTCCCGAAAGGGCTTTCCTGCACCTGGACCGTGCACGAAGCCGTGAAAAAGCACTACCGATTCGGCTGAGCAGCGTCATTCATGGCTCAATTTCGCTTTTTTCATCTGAACGCGAAGGGAAATCTCGTATCGGTCGAATCACTTGAAAAGACCCTGGAACTGCGCAAGACCGGTGGCGGGTATGTCTGGGTCGATCTGTTCGAGCCGTGTCAGACCTCGATGGGTTCGCTGGCTGAGCCGTTCGGCCTGCACCCGCTGGAGGTCGAAGACTGTCTCGACGAAGATCAGATTCCGAAAATGGAAATCTATCCCGACAACGTGTTCGTGCTGGCGAATGCGCTGAGTTACTCGAATGGCGAGCTGTTCGTCGATGAGATCGATTTCATTCTCGGCAAGGACTTCCTGATCAGTGTGCACGGCCTCAAAGCGGACGGCCGTCGCCATTTTGAGAAGATTGACGAGAGAATCAGTCGAAATGCCGCTCTAGTCAGACGCGGACCGGATCTGCTGCTGCACGTTCTGTTCGACCACATTGTTGATCGCAAGTTTCCTATTCTCGAGTCGATTCAGGACCAGCTCGACACGGCTGAAGAAAACCTGTTGAAAGATGTCGACATGTTTCGACCAGAACAGATCATGGACCTGCGGCGCAGCCTCATGACCATGCGCAAGAGTCTGTTCCACGAACGCGAGATTCTCATCAAGATCTGTCGCAAGGATTCTGCTCTGATAGCTGAAAAGGCTCTGTTTCACTATCGTGATATCTACGACCATCTGACGAAGTATGTCGAAATGACCGAGATCTACCGCGAAATGGTGACCAGTCTGATGGAACTGTTTGTGTCACTCACGAACAATCAGATGACGAAGATCTCCAATCAGACGAATCTCGTCATGAAGCGCCTTACACTCATTACAACGTTGTTTATGCCGATGACCCTGCTTTCCGGCATCGGCGGAATGAGTGAATGGAGTATGATCTGTGGACCGGAGAACTGGAAAATCTCCTACCCGGCCTTTTTTCTTCTGATGTTCATCACCGGTCTTGTCAACTACTGGATCCTGAAAACAAAAAAATGGATTGATTGATCCCATTCTGATCAAAAAACAGCCGCTCCTTGTCTGCTGAACGACAAGAGAGCGGCTTTCTTTTTTCTGCAAACCCCTTCGGTATTTGGTGCGAAATGTCGATGTTCCTTATAGGAAAGGGGAAAAACATGCCCAACCTGTCGGCTACTGGTCTGAATCCTGATCAACAGATGGTTGAAAGACTGCTGGGCCGGCCGGCGCGTGTTCCCTTCAAGGTTCTAACCCGTTGTCCCGATGGTTCTCCACAGGTGGTGCAGGCAGAACCAGTGTTTCAGGAGGACGGAATGTGGAAACCCTTTCCGACGACGTACTGGCTGTTGTGCCCGAACCTGCGACTGGCAATCTCGCACCTTGAACAGGGAGGCTTTCTCAAAGCGATGCTGACACGAATGGAACAGGACTCGGCATTTCGTGATGCCTATCTGCGAGGGCAAGCCGCGGTGAGCGAAGAGCGGGTTCGTCGTTCGGCAGAGATTCTGTCACAGCCGCTGCCCGAAAAGATGGCCAAAGTGCTGCGCGAAACCAGTGTTGCCGGCAGTCATCATCTCATGGGTTTGAAATGTCTGCATGCGCATGCCGCGCACGCCTTGGCCGGCGGGGAAAATCCGGTCGGAACAGCGATTCTGGCAGAGACCGGCATGTGTAACGGGTGTCACCCTGCACCAAGCACGGGAGGCGAGCCGACATGATTCGTGGCATCTACACGTCTGCCTCGGGAATGCTCTGCGAGATCGTGCGCCAGGATATGGTCGCGAATAATCTGGCTAATGTCGACACCCCCGGATTCAAACGTGATCAGGGCATCTTCAAGGAACTCCCGACGATGATGCTGCGCAAGGTCAACGATGGCAAGCTGTATCCGCCTCGTCCGCTGTACAAATTTCCAAAAATCGGCAAACTGGGCACGGGAGCCATTATCGACGAGTCGCACACCGACTTTTCAGCGGGGAAGTATCAGTTTACCGATAATGATTTCGACTGTGCTCTCGAAAACAACAAGGCATTTTTCGTCATGGAAACCGCTCGTGGAACTCGGTTTACCCGTGATGGTTCGTTTACGCTCGATCAGGAGGGCTTTCTGGTGAGTCACTCGGGGGATTACGTGCTGGCTGAGCCTGAGCCGCCGGTCGAATCTGCCGGGCCGTTGTTTGATGAGCAGGGCAAGCCCACGGGTGAATACACCCGCGTTCAGGTCGGGCTGACCGACAAAGTGACCATTGACACCGAGGGTCGAGTGATCGTGAATGGCCGTCCGTCGTTTCGGCTGTTGCGCGGCATGGCTTCAGACCGCAAGGCGTTTCGCAAAGATCAGAGCAATGATTTTGTGCGGGCATACGGCGAGGTGAATCGCGCCGGCGGCAAAGTGAAGCCCGGGTATCTTGAAAAGCCGAACTTCAGTCTGGTTGAGGAAATGGTAAAGATGATCGAAGTCTCTCGCGCCTATGAAGCCAATTCGAAGGTGATTCAGGCGCATGAAACCCTGCTTGACCGCGTGGTGAACTCGGTCGGGCCATCGCGACGGTAAGCGTCGGGCGAAAGGGAGGTAACCACCTATGATGAGAAGTCTCTATTCGGCGGCCACCGGCATGAAGGGCCAGGAAATGAACATCGATGTCATTTCCAACAACCTGTCGAACGTGACCACCACCGGGTTCAAGAAGAGCCGTGTCGACTTCGAAGACCTGCTGTACCAGACGCTCAAAGAGCCTGGAACACCGATTTCGACCGGCGCCAGTTACCCGGTCGGCATTCAGGTCGGTCACGGCGTTCGCCCCGTCGCCATTCAGCGCATCTTTTCACAGGGCGAATTGCAGCAGACCGATCACCCGCTCGATGTCGTCATCGAGAACCGCGGGTTCTTTCAGGTGCAGTTGCCTAACGGCGACACCGCCTATACCCGCGACGGCGCCTGGAAGCTGTCAGACACGGGTCAGATCGTGACCTCCGACGGATACACCGTGCTTCCCGGTTTCGTGTTGCCGCAGGAAGCCATTGGGGTCAATATCACGCCTTCCGGCATCATTGCGTGCAAGATGCCCAACCAGATCGATCTGCAGGTCGTCGGTCAGATCGAACTGGCGGATTTCATCAACCCGGCCGGTCTCAAGGCCATCGGCCGAAACCTGTATATTCCATCGGCCAGCTCGGGCGATCCGGTGGTTGGCATTCCGGGGACGCAGGAACTGGGCGAGATTGCCCAGGGGTTCATCGAAATGTCGAACGTGAAGGTGGTCGAGGAAATGGTCAACATGATCGTGGCCCAGCGCGCCTACGAAGCGAATTCCAAGACCATTCAGACCTCTGACACCATGCTGCAGATCGCCAACGGTCTGCGCCGCTAGTGAGCCATGATGCATCTCGATAACCGCCACTATCAGACGATCGGTCGCGCGTTTGGCATCATGCTGCTGGCCGCTTTGTCGACTCTGGTCGTTCCGGCGTTCGGCCTGGCGTCTACTGAGCCGTGGCCTGTACGAAACGCCCTGCTGGTTTCGTCTGCGCGAGTTGATGGATCCTGCCTGGTCGGGCCGAAAGCTCCAGTCTCGTTACGCGAAGCGTTGTCGAAGGTGCCGCTGGGTGTCATTGCATCACCTCTCGGAGAGCTGGTTCTCGAAAAACCAGTCGTCATGCAGTTGTTGGGAAGCCTGGCCCGCTACGTCGAGTTGCCGGATGTCATTCAGATTCGGCGCACCGGGGACCTGCTTCCCGGTGAAGAAATCGTTGCCGCCGTGAAAA
>CAYYIY010000006.1:130079-146125 GCA_964472075.1 uncultured bacterium
GGATCTGTCGAGACTCCCGCATCACGTGGGTTTGCCGGGCGCCCTGAAAAGCTGGGGCGTCAGGCCGGTTTCTCAGAACACGCTTGGAATGGTTCTGTTTTCGCTCGAGGCCGACTGTGAGGGCGGTAGGGTCAAGCAGATTCTCCAGGCCGAAGTCTGGAAAACCGTCGAAGTGGCGAAGCTGCGCCGCCTGGCCAAACGTGGCGAGATGCTCCGCGAAACAGATCTGGAGCGAGCGAGCGTCCGGGTCAAAAGCCAGAGTGCCGATAACGTCATTCCGTTCGAAGAGGCGGTGGGTCGTCCCCTGGCAACATTCAAGTCGGCCGGAACTGTCATTCGCGCCTCCGACATTCTTTCCTGCGATGTATCGGACGGGGACTCTCTGATTACACGAGCGATCTCTGAACCAGCAACGAACAACAAAATGCCTGATTATGCTCTGCCGGCCATCAATACCGTGCGTCGCACCGAGGGCGCGCGTCTGGCTCGACCAGGCGTGAAGCCCGTCATGCAGCAGACCGGGCGAGAAGCGTGGGTGGTGAAACCCGGTGATCAGGTGCAGTTCGGTGTTCAAGTGAACGGCCTGTCACTCACGGTTCCGGCTCGTGCGGTAGAGGGCGGGGCCGTTGGTGATTCGATCCGTCTGGTGAATATGCAGAATCAGCGCTCGATCTCTGGAAAAATCGTCGCCCCGGGGAAGGTGGAACATGCGGAAGACTGAAACATGGTATTGCTGCATTCTTATCGCCTGCCTGCTGCTGACAGCCGGCTCTGCATCGGCTGCTTCGATGTGGCTGAACGGCCGAGACCTCTACTCCACTCAGGGCGGCCGAGAATTCAAGCCCGGGGATATCGTCACCATTCAGATTGAGGAAGAGGCTACGGCGCAACAAGGCGCAACCACAAACTTGCAGAAGGATGCCTCTGTTGAGATGAAGGCTGATCCAGTGATTCCATTTTTCAAGAAGATATCTGACAAATTTGTCGGGAAGAATGAAGTGAAAAACAAGATGCAGGGCCAGGGAACCACATCGCGCACGGGCAAGCTGAACGGTACGGTCACGGCTCAGGTGCTCGAGGTGCTGCCGAATGGCAATATCCTGCTCGAAGGAACCCGGGCGACGCGGGTGAACAAAGAAACTCAGATTCTCCGGGTCAGAGGGGTCGCGCGCCCTCAGGACGTCGATTACAAGAATACGGTCAGTTCTAAAGTGCTGGCGAATGCCGAAATCAAGTTCGAAGGCAAAGGTGCCGTTGGTGCCACTCAACGCCCCGGTATCATGACGAAGATAGCACATTTTATATTCTAAATTCTGATATTATCTATTATTTAATAATAACATTATCAAATGGTGAGTAAATGAAGCGCGCGATACTGATGCTGGCGGCGATGTTGGTGGTGACTTTCATGGCTCCGATCATAGCGGGTGCGGAGTCACAGGTACGATTGAAGGATATCGCTCGCCTTAGCGGAGTTCGCGAATATCAACTTCTCGGCTACGGCCTGGTTGTCGGTCTGAACGGCACGGGTGACAAGTCCGCGATGAGCATCGACATGGTTCGCGGCATGTTGCAGAACATGGGGATGGAAGTTGATAAGGCCTCGATTCAAAGCAAGAATGTGGCGGCGGTCGTCGTGAGTGCCATGCTGCCGGCTTTCGGTCGGGCGGGTGAGGGGTTTGACATCACGGTCAGTTCGATCGGCGATGCGAAAAGTTTGCAGGGTGGAGTGTTGTTGCCTGTGTTGATGAAGGGCGGCGACGGCAATGTGTATGCGGTCGCACAGGGAAATGTCAGTGTCGGCATGATTGCCAACGGAGGGGGAGCGGCAGGTGCCGGAGCGGCAAAAGGCGGTCATCTGACGGTTGGCAGGGTTCCGAACGGAGCGATTCTCGAACGTGAAGTGGGCGACTCGTTTGCTCAGGGCGGGCGTTTCACTCTGATGTTGAACCAGAAAGATCCTGCTCTGGCAAGGCGCGTGAAGGAAGCGGTCTCGCGCAAATATGGAGATGGGTGGGCCAGGACCGTTGATCCGGGTTCCGTTGAAATAACCGTTCCCACCAGTTTTAAGGATGATCCGGTCGGTTTTGCGGCGACGATCATGGGCTTGGGCATTGCTGCTGAAGAATCAAATGCCGTTGTCATCAATGAACGAACCGGCACGGTCATTGTTGGGAATCGAGTGCGCATCAGCAAGGTAACGATCTCGCAGGGTGGGCTCAAGATTGCAGTCGAGCCTCCCGCTGGTGCGAAACCGAAAACTGGAGCGGCCGCGAAGGATGAGGCACAGCCCAGCATGATCAGCCTGCAGGGCGAGGCGACGGTAGACGATCTGGTAAAGGCACTCAACGCGGTTGGCGCGACACCGAAAGACCTGGTGTCGATTTTTCAGGCGATTCAGGCAGCAGGTGCCCTGCACGGTGAGCTGAAAGTTATGTAGGTTCGCGTGTGTGATCTGGAGAGGGTCACAGGTCATATGAAGATAGTACTTGATCTTGGCGTATGACTGTGGTAGAGTGTATCAGAATTCTCTGCCTGCCCACGTTCCGCGAAGTTCGGCTGTGGGCCCCCCTCAACAGCGTCTTGACTACCCTCAGGAGAAAGCCACCATGCCCGTAAGCATAGACGATCGGGATTTAGCCAACCAGCATTTCGACCGAGGTCTTTCCTTCGACATTCGCGGCAAGATCGATGATGCGATTGCCGAAATGGAAAAAGCCGTCACTTCTGACCCGGAGTTCGCTGAGGCTTACAACAAGCTGGGTGATTTCTATCAGAAAAAAGGCTGGATCCCCAAAGCGATCGAGATGTACAAGAAATCGAGCCAGCTGAAGCCTGAGGTCGAAAACTCTCATTTTGATCTGGGCTGCTGCTATGCGCACATGGGTAAATTTTCCGAGGCACTGTATGAGTTCGAGAAGTCGCTGAGCCTCGACCCGACTCATTATGAAGTCTACGGCCGCATCGGATACGTGTATCTCGAAATGTCCCTTTACGGCCAGGCGATCGAGAACCTGAAGAAGGCACTGGTGAAAGATCCGAGTGATATTCTCGCCCGCTACAATCTCGGTATCGCCATGTTGAAGGTCGGCAAGCCGGTTGAGGCGCACCGCGAGTTTGAGAAGGTCATCGAGCATTATGCGACCTTGACCCGCATCAAAGACCGTTTTGCCGAGGGCCATTACTACATTGGTCGCTGCTATTTCTTTCTGCAGAAGTATGACAAGGCGGTCGAGTTCCTGAAGAAGGCCGTCGAATATGATACCGAAGCGATCGATTATCACTTCAGTTTCGGTATGCTCTACAGCGATGCAGATGCCTTTTTTGCGTTGGCCGAAGCCCAGCATGCTCATGGCGAATCACGGGCAGCACGCGAAAACCTGAGCAAGGCTCTCGAACTTGAGCCTCAGAATGCCCGGTTCCTGGCTTTCCAGAAACAGGCATTCAACGAAGGATAATCATGGATTTTCTCCCCCTGAACTCCGCATCACTCGCTCCGCTGACGGCCAGACGATCGTTGCGGAACGACACCACGGAGCTGTCGGAAGAAAAGAAAAAAGAGCTTGAAAAGCTCAAGGCCGCCTGTAAAGACTTCGAGTCTATCTTCATGTTGCAGATGATGAAGGAAATGAAGAAGACCGTGCACAAAACTCGCCTGATCGACGGCGGTTTTGCTGAAGAAGTCTTTTCAGACATGCTCGATCAGGAACGCTCAAAAGGCGTTGCGATCGGCCTTGGCGATATGCTCTATCAGCAACTTTCCCGAGCTGTTGTTCAGCCGGCGCGCAAAAGGTAGTTTCTTCGACTTTTTCCCGTCTTCTTTTCAACCAATCCCCGCAACGAAACGCCCTATGGAGGACTGTTTGTGGACGAATCCGCATTGACGTATTTGGGTCTGTGTAACGAACCGATCAAGAACCTGAAGGTTATCGCCAAGGAGTTCGGCGTGACCGGTCTGATCAAAAAGGATCAGATGATCCGGGCCATTCTCAAGATTCATCTCGAAAAGCAGGGCCTCGTTCTTTCTGAGGGCGTGCTCGAAATTCTGCCTGACGGCTATGCGTTCATTCGCACTCGCAGTTACGTCCAGAACGATGACGATGTCTACGTGTCGCCGTCGCAGATCAAGCGATTCGGCTTGATGACGGGCGACTCGCTGGTCGCACAGGTTCGTCTGCCGAAAGACGATGAGAGCTATTACTCGCTCTTCAAGATCGAGAGTGTCAACGGTTTTGCTCCTGAAGAGGCTCGTTCCAAACGGCGAAACTTCGAAGACGGGATCCCCGTGTTCCCCACCGATCGGTTTCGTCTCGAAACCAGCGACAATGACATCTGCGTGCGCATGTTCGACCTGATCTGTCCTATCGGCAAGGGGCAGCGTGGTCTCATCGTCGCTCCGCCGAAAGCCGGAAAAACGACCCTGTTGAAGAATCTGGCGAATGCCATTATTTCCAACCACCCCGAAGTCCTGATGCTCATTCTGCTCATCGACGAGCGACCGGAAGAGGTGACGGACATGCGGCGATCGGTCGATGCCGAAGTTGTGGCCTCGACCTTTGATGAGCATATCTCTCATCACATCAAAGTTTCCGAACTTCTTTTGGAAAAAGCGAAGCGGCATGTTGAAATGGGGCGTGATGTTGTGATACTACTTGACTCCATTACGCGACTTGCTCGGGCCTACAACATTTCGGTGCCCTCTGCGGGGCAGACGCTGACAGGCGGTGTGAACCCCTTCGCGTTGCACAAACCGAAGCGTTTCTTAGGCGCAGCGCGTAAAATCGAAGGGGGCGGAAGTTTGACCGTAATCGCAACCACGCTCGTAGACACTGGTTCCAAAATGGACGATGTGATTTTTGAAGAGTTCAAGGGCACGGGAAACATGGAACTGCATCTCGACCGCAAGCTCTTCAACAAGCGCATCTTCCCCAGCATCGATGTGAAGATGTCCGGAACCCGCAAGGAAGAACTCCTGATGTCGAACGAGGATCTGGTGAAAGTGATTGCCCTGCGTCGCGCCATTGACGACAAGAGTCCGCAGGAAACGGTCGAAATGCTCATCAAGAGTCTCTCAGCAACAAAGACGAATGCCGAGTTCCTCGCGATGATCAACCCCAATTACAAACCATCCGCAAAATCCGGTAATTCGTGAGGCGTATCGAGACTCGTCCTGATCGCTCTCTTTCCGTATTCTGGCGTGTCTGCGTCGCGTTGATCGGTCTTTTCATCTTTCAGGTCTGTTCGACTCCGACGGTGTATTCAAGTCTCGATTTCACGAGAGACCAATGGTGCGTGCACCCGGCCGTCATCGATTCAGCCGAAATGTGCTTGAAGAACGTCGATGCCTGTGTCACGGAATCCTCCGAGAAGGTGAAACGCTGGTATTGTGATCTAACGGCGACGCCAAGCTATCGTATCGTGTCGGTCAGCCGGACGAATGTTCGTGCAGACCTGCTCTCATGGCCGGTGTTCGGAACTCTCAGCTCCGGTTTTGGGGTTCGCAGACATCCGATCACGCGTCGCCATCATTTCCACGCGGCGATCGACATTCGTGCACAGGTTGGCACTCCTGTTTCCGCTCCGTGCGACGGACGCATCATCGCGGTGCACCGTGCAGGCGCCATGGGACGGATGGTAAAGATGGTCACGGCGAAAGGCCTTATCTTGTCGTTCGGGCATCTTTCGGGGTATCGCTGTTATCCCGGGCAGTCCGTCAGACGCGGACAGATTCTGGGGTTGGTCGGGGCGTCAGGGCGTGCAACCGGACCGCATCTGCATTTTGCCCTCCAGCAGGATGGGAAGTATGTGAATCCGCTAACTTTTTTGGCGTCGAGAACCGAAAACCAGAGTAGATACCTTCCATAAAAAGGTGTCGAGTTTTCCCTTCTTGCAGAGGTTTCGGTGTTTTTCATGCGACGATCTCAGGTGATCGATAAAGCGGGTGCATCTGTGCAAGCCGTCTCGAGAACGATTTCATGTGTGTCAACGTTCGGCTGTCTTTCGACGTTTTCACGCCTGATGGTTGCCGGGGGGCTGGTTCTCGCCTTGTGCATTCCTGCTCATCCGGTCGGAGCATTGCAGGTGCACCCGGATGTCTACCTGGAATCCGGGTCTGATGCCGCTTTACGAAAATATGAAGAAGGATACCGAAGTTACCACGAAGGGGATTTTTCAAAGGCTGAGCAGCGACTGCATGAGGCTCTGGTTCTTGAACCAAATCTGATCAAAGCCCATTACTGGCTCGGCAAGTTGTATCGTGAGATGGGGCGGTTGAAGGAATCAACGTTTCACCACGAAGAAGTGCTTCGAATCAAGAAGTTGATTGCCGATCGGCGCGAGGCCTTGCGATTCTCGAACAATGAGTATCCCGCCCAGCGTCAGATTCTGGTGACGAAAGAACGGGAAAAACGTGCTCGCGAAGCCTATAATCGATGTCGCCGCTTTCTCGACGAAGGACAATGGGATGCCGCGCTCGCCGAAGCCAGGAAAGCGGTTGAGGAGTTCCCTGGGAAAGCGGAGTATCTTCTGATGCTGGCTCGAATCCATTGGGATCGAGGGGAGAAGAAGAACAGCGCGGCTCTCTATGTGCAGTTGTGCGAAAATGATCGTGTCGAGAAACCTGTGTTTGACGAGGCTCTCGACCGACTGCTCGCCGAAGAAGAGACGCTGGCCGTGCGCCGGTTGTTGCGAAACTGGACGCGGCGCTTTCCTGACGACGAGAAGGCTCGCCGAACCCTCGAGCAGCTCGAACTTCAGCTCGAAGGCGACCCGGTCAGCGATGTACCGGCTGTCGGGCGGGTTGTGCGTCGCATGGATCGGCAGGTGATTCTGGATTTTGGTCTGGATCGTCGTTTGCGACTGGCGGATGAGTATGCACTTGGCTTGCGTGCTTTTCAGCCGGGTGAGACCATTAGAGACGCATCGGGCAAGCGCTTTCTCGGACGTGAACCGGACCGCGTGAGCGGCAAGCTGTTGGTAACCAAAGTGCTGGCGCGATCCTGCTGGGCCTTGATTCAGCAGGAATTCGGCGCTGGAGTAAAGGTGGGTGATTTCGTTGAAATCCAAGGCACCCTCAAACGCTGAGGGAATCAAGATCATTTCGGCCAATCGCCGAGCTCTTCACGACTATTTCGTCGTCGAAGCGCTCGAGGTCGGTGTTGCTCTCGTCGGTTCTGAATTGCGGCCATGCCGCGAAGGCAAGGTTAATCTGCAGGAAGCGTATGCCGAAGTCGACGAACAGGGCCAGCTGTGGTTGTTCGGAGCCAGCATTGCTCAAAACCCGTATTCGAATCGCATGAATCACGATCCGTTTCGAAAACGCCGATTACTGGCGCATCGAAAGGAGATTCTCAAACTTGGTCACAAGGTGCAGGCTTCAGGGAATACGCTGATTCCTCTGAAGATGTATTTCAAGAAGGGACGCGTGAAGCTCGAGATTGCTCTGGCAAAGGGAAAACGACAGTATGACAAGCGCGAAACCATTGCCAAGAAAGATCTGAAGCGCGAAATGGACCGCGAGATGAGTGCAAAACGATGAAAAAACGATCACTTCGACAGGTTGGCATCGTTCTGGTGGTTCTGGCCGCGATGGGGGCTGCCTCGGCTTCGGCGCAGGCTGTCGCCGGCAAAGGCTTCGTGAATGCCCGGGAACTGGCTGAGTCTATGGGCCTGAATTATCGATGGTTTCCCATGCAGAAAGCCGTGATCCTGAGCAAAGACGGCAAGACCATGCGATTGGAGATTGATCAGACCGATTGTCAGGTTGGAGACTCGGTCGTGACGCTGCCGGCAGCCCCGAAACTGGAAGACGGTGAAGTCATGATTCCAGCCCGTTCGGTGGTGCAGGTTTTTGGCGCTCCGAGCGCGTCGGCTCCCGTGGCGAAACCAGTGACCAAGCCCGAGCCGGCGCCAGTTCCGGACCAGCCGGTTGCTCCGCCGCGCGTTGTCGTGCCTCCCCCGACGGTTCCCGCGCCGCCGACCCTGATCCAGGAAGAGGAAGAAGAGGAGGAAGAGGCTCCTCAAGGTACGAAACTGGTTTCCGTGCGACATTCGGTGCGCGAGGATCACACGCGTGTGGTGCTCGAGTTTGACGGCAATGTAACTCATCGTCTCGAAAAGGTGGCGGATAACAAGTATAAGTTGCGGATTGACGGGTGTCTGAACATCATCCCGACGAAACGTTCGAATCCGGTCGGCCGCGATGTGAAAGCGATCTCTTTCAACAGCGGAGCCAATCGGCAGGGTCTGGTCGTCTCGATTGACGTGCCGGAAGGAGGAGCCATTCCGACGGTTGAAACGGTTGGAAATCCTTTCCGCATGGTGGTTGCCGTTCGCGGCGGGGCAGCGATGACGGCTTCGCCGACGCAGGCTTTAGCGGCCACAGCGCCGGCAGCTCTGCCGCCGGTCACACCGGCCAAACCGGCAACGGCAACGGTCAAGCTGACTCCGCCCGTGGTTCCCGAGAAGCCGGCCGTAGCATCGGCGACAGCGACAAAACCCGCTGAGAAACCGGTGGAAAAACCGGTTGATAAGCCTGTCGAGACCCCGTCGCCCGCTGAACCGCCGAGCTTGAATGTCGCTCCTCAGGCCAAGCCGGTGGTCGAAGAAACCTTCGATGTGCCTCTTGCATCTTTGACTCGCCCGATCTTTGCCGGCCGAACCATCATCATTGATCCGGGGCATGGCGGACGCGAGAGTGGGGTGACGGTTCCGAATCTTCCGGCCGAAAAGCAGATCGCACTGAACATTGCTTTGAAACTGCGGCAGGCGTTGAAAAAGGTCGGGTTGAACGCCCTCATTATCCGCACACAGGATGTTGATCTGACACAAACCGAACGTCAGGCTCTGGCAAACCGTTCGGCGGGCGATCTGCTTATTTCTCTGCATGTCGGTGGGTCTTCGGACGATCAACTGGAAGGGTGTGCGTGTTTCGCCTATGACCCGGGTGGCGTCAGCTTTGACGCTGATCCGGTCGGGAAACTCTCGCCTCAAGCGGTCTTTCAGGAATGGACGCAGAGCTATCGCTTTGATCTGGCGAAGTTTCTCGCGGGAAAAGTTCGAGGTCGCCTGGTCGAACAACTGCGCATGAAAGACCGTGGTGTGCGTTCTTTACCGCTGGCGCCTCTGCGTTTCGTCACGATGCCTGGCGTTCTGGTGGAAGTCGGCATGCTGACTCATCCCATCGAGGGGCCGCGGGTGGCCGGGGCGAACTTTCAGGATGCCGCTGCAAAAGCGATCACCAATGGGGTGCTTGACTTCTTCAATTCGATTCGTCTGAACAACTGAACGCCGGCGAGGTGCGTGATCCAATGGAATCGCGAAAAAAACAACGCAAACGACAGGAAAGCTTTCTCTTCCTTCTCATGGGGTTTATTCTGCTCTGCCTGCTGGTGACAGGCTATTTCGTATTTGTCGATAAAATTCTTCCGTCTGAAAACCAGAAACCGGCGGGGAAGGGGACGACCGCACAGCCCACATCTGCAGTGCCGGCGGCTCCCGGTCAGGCTCAGACGGTCTGGGCGCCCGGTACCGAGCCGGGTGGAGATGCCGGCGGAACGGATGGCCAACTGGTCGCCCTGTATTTTGGGGCTCGAGGAAGCGAGAAGCTGGTGAAGGAGATGCGTAAAATTCCGCCGGAAAAAATGGCTTTACCGCTTGCCGGCAATCTGATCAAAGAGATACTGCGCGGGCCGTTCACCCCTGAAGCTCGTTCCGTCGTGCCGCAGGGCACGGTTCTGCGATCTGTCTTCTTTCACAAGGGAATCTTCTACGTTGATTTCTCGAAAGAGTTCGCGGAGAACCACCCTGGTGGGGCTTTGGAAGAAGCTCTGACCGTTTTTTCGGTGGTCAATACCCTGACCGAGCTCGATCGAAAAGCCCGGGTGAAGATCCTGATTAACGGAATGGAAACCGATTCTCTGAAAGGCCACATGGGATTGCGTCAGGCATTGGCTCGGTATGAGCCTCTTTTCATGAGCGCAACCGGAGGTTGACAGGAAAACAAAAAAATCCGGGCGATGCCCGGATTTTTTTGTTTATAGACGGAAAAATTCAGCCACCCCATGTGCCAGAGGCATATCCATGATAGGGGTAGCATTGAACTTTCGCCGGAACTGCATCATTGCCGGTTCCGAGGATCAACTGATACTCGATGCCGTGCGAAGGGCACTTCGGCACACGGTTGCCGGCAAAATACTCGGCGAATTTCTGGCTGTTGTACAATTCGGATTGGGTCGGATACTGCTTTTGCTCGATATAGTACAGCTCGCAGGTTCGACTCATCAGGCTGGTTTGTTCCCAGCATTTCTTTTCGCGCGCTCTCTCGCGGGCGTTGGCGAAGTAGGGCATGGCAGTCGCGGCGAGAATGCCAATGATGGCAATGACAATCATGAGTTCGATCAGAGTGAACGCTTTTCGATTGAATTTCATAGGTGGTTCTCCTGTCTTAAGTATAACGGTTAAATATCGGGAAAATCAAGGCAAAATTAGGTTGCTTTTCCAGCGTGAGGTTCATATAATTTATACTCATCATGACGAAGAACGTTGCACGCTACATATCTCTATCTCTTCTGTTCCTGTGCCTTCTGACCGGGTGCGTTCCCGAAACATTCCAGTTTGCGGTCGAATACGGGAAGCCCGGCTCTGGAAAGGGCGAATTCATTTCGCCTTCCGATATGGCAATGATGGCAAACGGCGACATTGTGGTCGCCGATTCAGGCAACAACCGGATCCAGATTCTTTCCGGCAGCGACTTTTCGTGCAAAACGGCGTTCGGCGAATTCGGTACAGGCGGCAACAAGTTCCTGGGCATCTCAGGAGTGGCTGCGAACAAGCTCTCCGGTGAAATCGCCGTATGTGATCTGAAGGGCCACAAAATCAGCAAATTCGACTCAACGGGCAAACAGATTCTCTACTTCACGGACAAGGTTCGTTGCCCGCTGGACATCGAGTTCGACAAGCTCGGGAACATGTACGTCATCATGACGAAGCAGCCGGGCGTCTATAAATACAACCAGCGTGGTGTCTTCCAGGAGATCATCGGCGGCAAGGGAAAGGCGGCCTTCGTTTTCGCCACCAGCATCCAGTTTGCCAATGATCATCTGTACATTGCCGATTACGGTTCAAAGCGCATCGTGAAGATGACCCTGACCGGTGAGGTTGTTCAGGAACTCACGCAGAAGGGTGAATACGAGCCGATGAAAGGGCCGAATAATGTGTGCGTCGACGATAAAGAGAATTTCTACATTCTCGACCTCGGCGAAGTACCCATTTCGATGCTGAAGAAAGACGGCACCCTGATCTCTCGCATCGGCACCTTCGGCAAAGAACCCGGGCAGTTTCTGTATCCCCGCACGATTCTGGCGCGCAACGAAGGCGATGTGTTGATTCTGGATTACACGCGCAACGTCATTCTCAATTTCAAGAAGATGGCGACGAAGTAACGGCCGGCGTTTCACGGATTTCATGTCCCTTCTTTCGCGTCTGCTGCTCATGGGACTCTTCGTGTCGGTCATGTGTATCGGCTTTGGGGTCGGGCTGTATTTCGAAGTTCAGCAGGCTTTTGAACCCACTCCGCGTCTGTCTCAACCGGTGGCGGTTTCCGTTCCTGCCGGCGCCGGAACTCAGGAGATTGCGGCAGCTCTGAAACAGGCCGGTATCATTCGCAGCAGTTTCTGGTTTCGGGCTGTGGTTTCCTGGTATGCCATCGACCAGCGACTCAAGCCGGGAAACTATCCGTTTTCCGGGGGGGAAGACCTGAATTCGGTCGTTCATGCGCTGATCCAGGGACGAGAAGAAAAGGTGCGCGTGACCATTCCCGAAGGTCTGAAACTGACCGAAATTGCTGAATTGGTTGAACGGGCCGGCCTGGCTTCGGCCTCGGCCTTTTTTCAGGCGATGCAGAGTTCCGATTTGATTCAGGAGCACTTCGGTGATTGGGGCGCGCTGACAACTGTCGAAGGCCTCGCGTTTCCCGAAACCTATACGTTTGCCAAAGGGGTCACTGCGCGACAGGTGGCGGCGGCCATGATGCAGTTGACCCGAGACAAGGTCGAAAAGCTCGTGGGTACGGCGACTCGCGGGGGGCTGACACGCTATCAGGCGTGCATTCTGGCTTCTATTGTCGAAAAAGAGGCGAAGTTGCCCGAAGATCGACCGCTGGTCGCGTCGGTGTTCATGAATCGACTCAAGGCGGGCATGCGGTTCGAGTCGTGTGCTACCGTGCAGTATGCCCTGGGCGAGCACAAGGAAAGGCTCACCTACGATGATCTCAAGGTTGATTCTCCGTATAATACGTATCTGAAAAGCGGTTTGCCGCCGGCTCCGATTTCGAACTTCGGAACGGGAAGTTTGAAGGCTGTTGCCGAGCCTGCCGAGACCGATTATCTCTTTTTTGTCTCTGATGCAGCCGACGGTCATCGTTTTTCGCGCACCCTCGGCGAACATGAGCGCAGTAAACGCATCTTCCTCGAGGAACGTCGGCGTCAGGACCGCGAAAAACGCCGCAATGGCACCCGGTGAATCTGCGTCCTGTCATTTTCGGCCTGGCGATCGTGCTTACCCTCACCGGAACAGCGTCTGCCTCTGTGGCAACAAGTACTCTGCGAATTGTCTCCTTGGTGCCCTCGCAGACAGAGATGCTCTTCGCGCTTGGGTTCGGAGACTCGATCGTCGGAGTAACCGATTACTGCACGTTTCCAGAAGCTGCCCGGGGCCTGCCACGGTGTGGTTCGCTCGATCTCAATCTCGAGGCAATCGTGGCCCTGAATCCGACGCACGTCATCGATTTTCAGTCGATGCACCGTCGGTATCAGGCATCGTTCGAGCGTTTTCAGATCAGGTATCTCGACTATCCGTTGCGATCGATAACCGAACTTCCTCTGATGGCGGCGAGTATGGCCGCTGATCTGGGGCGGCCGGAGGCGGCTGCCGAGTTCTGTCGACAGTGGGCGTCGTTCCTGCCGTCGTCAGGCAACCGAACCGAGATGCCGTCCGATGCTCCGCGCGTATTTGTCGAGGTCTGGAATACGCCGCTGCAAGGGGCGGCGCCTGGGAGTTTTCTCGGGGAGCTGGTGGCGCTCGCCGGCGGTCGCAATATTCTGGCGTCAGCGGGCATCGAGTTTCCCGTCGTAAACTCCGAGACCGTCGTGCGTGAAGACCCGCAGATTATTTTGCTGACCTACCCGGCAAGCGACACCTCAGAGGTGCTCGCACGTCCCGGCTGGCAGGGCATCAGCGCCGTGCGTCGCAGCAGAGTCTATCGGGTCGACCAGGATCTGTATGTGCGCCCCGGTCCGCGACTCATGCAGGCATACACGGAACTGAAGCGTCTGTTGCAAACTGCCTCGGAACCCTGACAAGCCGACGCGAGCGATTCACAGAGCCGGAACGCCTCGATCGATTTTCCTTTTCCCGTGTTCTGAGAAGTTTCTCGCCCCGTGGCGTGCCCCTTTCTGATATACTTCCGACCCGGAAAAGCAACGCGCTGACTGAATTCCCTGACAATGGCATGAATGAAAACACAACTGGAAATGGTGCCCTGATACGCTCCTGCCTGATCGGTGTGCTGGTGCTCGGTGTTGTGGCGATGATCTGCGTCTCCATCGGGCCCAGGCAGGCGGTCAGTGTGTTCGACCTCACTTTGTGGCAGCAGTATCTCCGCGGAGAGACGTTGTCGACGGACGCGCGCATTCTGTTTCAGATCCGTTTTCCTCGCGTTCTGCTTGGTTTCCTGGTGGGCGGCAGTCTGTCGCTGGCCGGGTTGCTCTTTCAGAGCCTGCTGCAGAACCCGCTTGCCGACCCTTTTATTATCGGCGTGTCGGGCGGTAGTGCCCTGGCGGCCGTGCTGGCTCAGACGATGATGGGAATCCACGACCCGTATGTTATCGTTCTCGTGTCGTTTGTGGGCGGGCTGGGGGCGATGGTCTTCGTGCATCTGGCCGCCTCGTATGCCGGCTCGCTGCATCGCGGCGTGATCATTCTGACCGGTGTCATTCTGAACGCGTTCTTTTCGGCGGCGATCTCTCTGGCGCTGCTGCTGGCCGGTCGCGATATGCCCCGCATTTTTGCCTGGCTGATGGGAAGCCTGAACATGCCGGAGCCGACGCTGCTGCTTCCCATGTCTCTTCTGGCCGCGGCGGCGACTATCGTGGTCTTTTTGTGCTCGCATCCGCTCAACCTGCTGGCGCTCGGCGACTTTCAAGCGTACCATCTCGGTCTGGCGCCTGAGCGCATGAAATGGCTGGTTCTGGCCGCAGCATCTTTACTGACCTCGATCGCGGTTTCGCTTTCCGGCATGATCGGGTTCATCGGCATGTTTGTTCCCCATGCCGTGCGTTTGTCGCTGGGGTTTGATCATCGTTTTCTGATTCCCTGGTCATTTCTGGCCGGGGCCATGGTCCTGGGGGGAGCCGATGCGCTGGTGCGACTGGCGCCGGCGGGTGAAGTTCCGGTGGGCACCGTCATGGCCTTTCTCGGTGCGCCTGTCTTTCTGCATATTCTGTTTCGGCGCGTGAACCGCGTCGCCTGGCAGGAGGGGTGACCGTGACGCAATCGCCCGGACTCGTCGTGCAGGGGTTGTCGTTTCAGTATGAGAAACGCCGGGTGTTGCACGATGTCACGTTGTCGCTGGCACGCGGAGAAATGGTGGCGTTGCTTGGGATCAACGGGTGCGGCAAAACCACATTGTTGAGGTGCCTGACAGGTTATTTGAACGGGGAAGCGGGAACAATCAACTGGGACGGAATCCCGTTGGAACAGCTTGATGTGAATCAACGGGCACGCACGGTTTTTCTGTCTGAAACCACGCATGTGCCGCCCTTTCCGTGCACCGTCGGCACGCTGATCATGCTGGGACGAAGCGCTTTTGCCGATCGGTGGGGCAATCTGTCTTCGGAAGATCGTGAGCGGGCTTTGGCGGTCGCGGCATCGCTGCATGTCGACACCATGCTGGCTCGGCCATATCAGGAACTCAGCCAGGGTGAGAGACAGCGGGTTCGACTGGCGATGGCTCTTGCTGCCGAGACTCCCTATCTGTTGCTTGACGAACCCACCTCGCATCTCGACCCTTCCCAGCAGGCCATGGTTCTGCGACTTCTTTCGAACCACGTGCGCGAGACAAGGCATGGAGTGTTGGCGGTTTTGCATGACATGAATCTGGCCCGGCTCTTTGATCGCATTCTCGTGTTGCACGAAGGGCGAATTGCGGCGGCCGATCGCCCCGGCCGGGTCATCGAGCCGACAACGCTGGCGCGCATCTTCGGGGCGGGAGTGTTTGATGTCATCGGCCCCCCTGAAGCTCCGATCGGCGTGCTGCGAGACCCAAGAATTACAGAACATGGAGGAACAGGAGCGTGAGCAGGAGAACCTCTTTCCCGGCGTCGATTCTTGTCGCGGGGCTGACGGCTCTGGCGATTTCGTGTGGTGCGCTCTCTGATGGCGTCGCAGCGGCGGAAAAACGCGTCGGTACCGGTGCGGCACAGGCGAAAGCCGCATCAACAAAGGCTGCCAGTTCGTCGCGTCTTGTGCCATACCGAGCTTCAGAGATTTCGAGCACGACGGTGGTGGTAAAGTCGGCTGCGGCGACCTCGTCTGTGCGCCTGGGTCAGCCGCCGGCGAAGAAACAGGCCGGAGTTCCTCAGCCGGAGGCCCAGTCGGCGAGCATCTCGGAAGATGGCCGGCTGAGCGTTACCCTGCGTTTGGCCTCGCAGACATCAGAGTTCCATGTGACCCTGGCGGAACCGGGGTGTCTGTCGATCGGCGGCAGTGTGCGCGGTCGACGTGAAATGGAGCGGATTTGGGGGCCGGAATGGGTCGGCTCGGGAACGCTGGTGGTCCGGTTTCCGACCGCGCGCCTGACGGGGCGAAAAGGGCAGGTCGAGCTGTTTTCGGTCGGCGTGACGCCGGTCGAGGTCATCGGTCGGGCCGGCAAGGGCGAGCGGCAGTTCATTCAACCGATGGGAATCGCCTGGGACGAAACGACGAAACACCTGTATGTCGCTGACACCGGCAACGATCGGGTGGTCAAGCTGACCCCCGATGGGCGATTT